>NZ_CP034443.1:3091911-3394025 GCF_003952365.1 Mesorhizobium sp. M9A.F.Ca.ET.002.03.1.2
GATAAACAAGGGAATCTAAGCAGACATTGGTGGGACAGCCCACGAGTGTCTGCTTTAGAGCCAAGGGGAGGAAAGCATGAGCATTCACGACTTCGGATCTGCCGCAGCGCGCGTGGCGTCGCAGGCGGCCGGGCGGGTGTTGCCGGCGGCATTCACGGCGTTGGCGGTGATCGGATCGCCGCCTGCCGGCGCGGCCGACCGCGAGCTGGTCGAACGGGGGAAATACCTGGCGACCATCGCGAGCTGCACCGATTGCCACACGCCGGGACATTTCCTCGGCAAGCCGGACATGACGCGTCACCTCGGCGGCTCCGACGTCGGCTTCGAGGTCCCGGGGCTCGGGGTCTTCTACGGCCCCAACCTCACGCCCGACGAAGCGACGGGTCTCGGGCGCTGGAGCGAGCTTGATATCGTCACGGCGATCCGGACAGGCAAGCGCCCCGACGGACGCACGCTTGCTCCGAGCATGCCGTGGGCCGCATTCGCGAAACTCACCGACGCTGACGCCGCGGCGATCGGGGCCTACCTCAAGAGCCTGCCGCCGGTGAGCAACAAGGTCCCTGGGCCGTTCGAACCGGGCGAGGCCCCGACGTCGTTCGTGATGAAGATCGTGCCGCCGGCGAAGCAATAGGGCCGGCGCATTGCAGGGCGGCGCCATCAATTTGCCGGCTAAAGACTTGCGCGGAGTCGTTCAAACCAGATCGGTTTTAGCCAGCCGAATGCTTGCCGCGGCGCTCGACGATGTAGATGTGGTCGGCCACCAGCACCACATCGCCATGCTGGTTGATCACCTCGCAGCGCTCGATGACGCGGCCGCAATCCGGCCGCTTCGGGTCGTCTTGCTTGGCCGAGATGGTCGTGCGGGTCTTGATCGTATCGCCGATGAACACCGGCTTGATGAAGCGCAGCCGATCATAGCCATAGGAGAAGGCGACCGGATTGACGATGCTTGCCGTCAGCCCGACGCCGACCGAGAACACCAGAGTGCCATGGGCGATGCGCTGGCCGAACGGCGTCGCCTTCATGAATTCGGCGTCCATGTGGTGAGGGAAGAAATCGCCCGTATGGCCGGCATGCACGACGAAGTCGGTCTCGGTGATGGTGCGCCCGCTGGTCGTCCGCGTCGAGCCGATCCGGTAATCCTCGAAATAGATCGTCTGCTCCATGTCAGGGCCTCGCCGCGATCGGTGTTGCCGGCGCCGCGCTGGATTGGTAGGCGGCCTCGACCAGCGCCATCGTGTTCCAGGCGTCCTCGACGGAACTGACAAGCTCGGCGTCCTCGCCTGACGCGTAGCGCTGGACATTGGCCATGCGGCCGACGAAGGCGTCCGGAAACCATGCGCCGACCAGCGGCACCGCAACCCAGTCGGAGCCGCCCCTGGGGTAGATTTCAAGGATGTCAGGCTCGCCGCGCGGATAATCGAGATTGAGCCCCAGTTTGAGATAAGCGGCGCCCTCGGTGCCGCAGATGCGGAACTCGCAGGCCTGATGTTTTCGGCCGAATTTATGATCGTGGTTGATCGACAGCGCGCAGCGCACGCTATCGCCATAGTCGAGGATCGCGCTGGTGCGCGTTTGCGCGACCTTGTGGCCGGGATGGCCGAGCGTCTTGGCGTGAACCCCTCTGGGATCGCCGAGCAACTGCCGGATCAGGTCGAGATAATGGATCGAATGCATGGCGATCTCGACACGCGGCGCCTTCAGCAGGAACTCCCAGAGCTGCCACGGTGTCGCCAGCGCCAGCCAGGCGTCGAAATCGACCACGTTGCCAAGCCAGCCACTGGCGATGGCGTCCTTCAGCGCCAGCATCATCGGTGCGAAACGGAGCTGGAAATTCACTGCCGCCTTCAGGTTTTTGGCGCGGCAGATTGCGAGGATCTCGGTCGCTTCGGTAAGGTCGCTGCCCATCGGCTTCTGGATCAGCGCCACGGCATTGTCGGGCAACGCCCTGAGCACGCCGGCATGACGGGCCGGCGGCGTCGCCAGATCGAAGACGACGTCCCTGTTTGCCGCGGCTTCCTCGACCGACCGGTAAGCGGTGACGCCCCATTTCTGCGCCAGTCTTTCCGCCTTGGCATGGTCGGGATCGAAAAGCCCGGCGACCGGGAAACCGGCTTTCCCATAGGCCGGGAAATGCGCATCGCCGACGATCGACCCGGCGCCGAAAATCACGATCGGCCTGGGCTTTGATGGCTTCGCCCAGCCTTGAGAGAGCGAGGCGGGATCGAAAACGCCATCAGTCATGATGGAAGACTTCGTCCATCGTCGCCCACCACTCGCCCTCCTTGCGGGTCGGCAGCGGCTCCTGGCAAGGCATGCAGAGCGCCCACCATTCCTGCGTCTTGGGGTCCGCGGCCATCTTCGCCATGTCGGCGGCATAGTCGGTGCCGTGGTACTCGAAAGTGCTGAACAAAAGGTGCTCTGGCTCCCTGTGATAGATCGAATGGTTCTTGATGTTGCAGGCGGAAATCATGGCAAGCACGTCAGGCCAGACGGCGGCGTGAAGCCGCACATACTCGGCGACCTTTTCCGGCTTGAGGCCGAGCACCATTCCCATCCGCTGCATGTCCGGCTCCCTATTTCGTGATATCGGTCGTGAATTCCGCGATGCTCTTCGCCTTGACGGCATCCCAGTCCCAGTCGATGCCGATGCCGGGCTCGTCCGGCGCCAATGCGTGCCCGTCCTCGATGCGCATTTTCTTGCCGGTCAGATCGTCAAGCTGGGGAATATACTCGACATATCGGCCGTTCTGAATGGCGCAGGTCAGGCTGACATGCAGTTCCATCAGGAAATGCGGGCAGACCGGGATGTCGAACGCCTCGGCCGCATGTGCCACCTTCAGCCAGGGCGTGATGCCGCCGATGCGGCCGACATCGACCTGCACGATCGAGCAGCCGCCTTTTTGCATATATTCGCGGAAATGCCGGATTGAATAGAGCGACTCGCCGATGGCGATCGGCGTCGACGTCGCGTTGGACAGCCGCACATGGCCGTCTATGTCGTCGGCCGGCAGCGGTTCCTCGATCCAGGCGAGGTCGAGGTCGCGCAAGCGCTCCGCGCGGCGGATCGCCTCGTCGACCGAAAAGCCCTGGTTGCAGTCGGTCATGATCTCGTAGGACGAGCCGACCGCCTGGCGTACCGCCGTCAGCCGGGCAAAATCCTCGGAGCCGTGCGGCTTGCCGATCTTGACCTTCGAGCCGCGAAAACCCTTGGCCTTGGCGGCCAGCGCATCCTCAACCAGTGCCTCGGTCTCGATATGCAGCCAGCCGCCCTCGGTGGTGTAGAGCGGGCAGCGGTCCTTGGCGCCGCCGGCCAGCTTCCATAGCGGCAGGCCCTGCTTCTTCGCCCGCAGGTCCCACAGCGCGGTATCGATGGCCGCCAGCGCAATCGCCGTGATCGCGCCGATCGTCGTGGCGTGGGTGGCGAATTCGAGCTCGTGCCAGATCGCCTCGATCCTATCGGCGTCGCGGCCGATCAGCCGCGGTGCAAGATGGTCGGCCAACAGCCGCATCACCGAGGAGCCGCCGGTGCCGATCGTGTAGCTGTAGCCGGTGCCGACCGCGCCGTCGGCGTCGGTGATGGTGACGATTGGCGTTTCCTGCGACACGAAACTCTGGATCGCATCGGTGCGCTTGACCTTCGGCACCAGGTCGACCATGCGCAGTTCGACTTTTTCGATTTTCGCCATGATCTAGCCTCGCCTCATCTTCTTAACTTCGCCCCCATCTTCTTAACGTCGCAACGTCTTGCCCGTTTCAGCAGAAAACAGATGGGCCTGCGACAAGTCCAGGCTCATTCTTACCCGGTCGCCGGCCCTGAGCGGTTTCGGGTTGAGCATGCGCGATACCCAGTCGCTGCCGTTGAATTCGGCGAACACCAGCGTCTCATTGCCGAGCGGTTCGGTGACCGTCACCGGCAAGTCCAGCTGATGGACGTCGGCGTCTTCGCCGGAGCTGATGCCGTGTCCCGTCGGATAGATATCGTCGGGCCTGAGGCCGAACACCACCTTGTCGCCGGTCGCGACATTGGCCTTGAACTGGCTGGGCAAAGGCAATCTCTCGCCGCTGGCGAACAGCAATTGTCCGTCGTCGACAGCTGCCTCGTGCAGGTTCATCGGCGGCGAGCCGATGAAGCCGGCAACGAAGCGCGTCCGCGGCCGGCGGAAGACCTCGTCGGGCGTGCCGACCTGCTCGATGAAGCCGTCGCGCATGATGACGATGCGGTCGGCGAGCGTCATCGCCTCGACCTGGTCATGGGTGACATAGATCACCGTCGACTGGACCTTCGCGTGCAGTTTCTTGATCTCGGTGCGCATCTGGGTTCTCAGCTTGGCGTCGAGATTGGAAAGCGGCTCGTCGAACAGGAAGACGTCGGGATCGCGCACGATGGCGCGGCCCATGGCGACGCGCTGGCGCTGTCCGCCCGACAGCTGTGACGGCCTCCGGTCGAGCAACTGGTCGAGGCCGAGAATGCCCGACGCCTCGGCGACGCGGCGGTCCATCTCCGCTTTCGCCGCCCCCGCGATCTTCAGCGAGAAGCCGAGGTTTTCGCGCACGGTCATGTGCGGGTAGAGCGCATAGGACTGGAACACCATCGAGATGTTGCGCGAGCGCGGCGGCAGGTCGTTGACCTTGCGGCCGCCGATCTCGATGGTCCCGGCGCTGATATCCTCGAGACCGGCGATCATGCGCAAGGTCGTCGACTTGCCGCAGCCGGACGGCCCGACCAGCGCGATGAACTCGCGGTCGGCGACCTCGAGGTCGATGCCGTGCACGACCGCGACAGGGCCATAGCTCTTGGTGAGTTTCTTGAGGGATACGGTTGCCATGTCAGCCTTTCACCGCGCCGGAGGTGAGGCCGCCGACGAGGTGTTTCTGGACGATGAAGGTAAGCGTGAGCGCCGGTATGATCATGACCACGGCCAGCGCGCACATGCCGCGCCAGTCGATGGTGAATTCGGCGGTGTAGTCGAGCAGGCCGACCGGCAGCGTCTTGGAGTTGATCGAGCGCGTCAGCTGCGAGGCCAGCGCGAATTCGTTCCACGAGGTGAGGAAGGCAAAGATGCCGGCAGAGGCGATGCCAGGCCCGGCGAGCGGAAACTCGACCTGCCAGAAAGCCTGCCAGCGCGTGCAGCCGTCGATCTGCGCCGCCTCGGCGAGGTCTTTCGGAACCTGCCGGAAGAAGCCGTCGATCAGCCAGATGGTGAAGGGCACGTTGAGCGCGACATAGACCAGGATCAGCCCGAAATGCGTGTCGATGATGCCGAGCCGCGCAAAGACGAAGAACAGCGGCAGCGACAGCGCGATGCCGGGCACGGTGCGCGTCAGCATCAGGCCGAGGAACATCGCCGACTTGGCGCGGAAGCGATAGCGCGCGAAGGCATAGCCGCCGGCCATGCCGATGACGATGGCGATCACCGTCGAAGTCACCGAAATGATCAGCGAATTGCGGAAATAGTCGAGCACCGGAATGCCGCCCTTGCCGACGCCGCTGAACATGGCGACGTAGGCGTCGAGCGAGAGCTCCCGCGGGATCCACACCGGCGGCTTGGCCATGATCTCGATGGTCGGCCGCAGCGACGACAGCACGATCCAGATGCCGGGCAGGCAGATGACCAGCATGGCGAGGAACAATCCGACGCCGTGAGCGATGCCGAGCGCCTTGTTGCGGGCACGATGCAGGCTGTTCTGGTCCATCCTCACCACTCCGCAGCGATCTGCGTGCGCGCCGCAGCGAGCTTGCGGTAGAAATAAACGGTGAACAGGATGGACAGCAGGATCGAGAAATAGGCCATGGCGTTGGCCAGGCCCATCCTGGCGTCGCTGTAGGCGGTGCGGGCGACGAGCGTCCAGACAAGCTCGGTGCGGCCGGCGGGGCCGCCATCGGTCATGATCTTGACGATGTCATAGGCGCGCGCCACGTCGAGCGAGCGGATGGTCATGGCGATGAAGGCAAACGGCATGATGAACGGCCAGGTGACATAACGGAATGTCTGCCATGGCGTGCAGCCGTCGACGCGCGCCGCCTCGACCGGCTCGCGCGGCATCGCCAGCAGTCCGGCAAGGATCAGGATCGCGAATACCGAGGTCGATGACCAGATTTCGGCGGTGAGGATGGCGATGAAGGCGAGATTGCCGTCGATCAGCCACGGGATGGCGCGGTCGGTCAGGCCGAGCGCCTGCAAGGCGTTGTTCACCAGGCCGATATTGTCGTTGAACATGAACTTGAACTGGAAGCCGACCAGGATCGGCGAAAACATCATCGGGAACATCATGATGGTGCGCAGGATCCGCTGTCCGCGCGACGCTTTCTCCACCAGCAGCGCCAGCCCGAGCCCGATCAGCATTTCCAGGTTGAGCGCCACCGTCAGCAGCACCACGGTGCGGGCGAAGGCAATCCAGAAATCCCCGTTGGTCAGGGTGTTGACGTAGTTGCGCGCGCCGATGAAGACCCAAAGTGTCTCCGGTTTGGTCAGCCGGAACGGCGTGAAGCTGGAATAGAGCGAAAGCAGCAGCGGCAGGACCACCACCGCCGCCAGCACGACGACCGCCGGCAGCAGAAGCAGCAATGGCGGCGAGGGTCTCCAGCCTTTCATATCGATCCGGTTCTGGGTTGGCGCGCCCGGATGCCGAAGGCCGTGACCGGCGAACGGTGATCAAGACAAGGCATATTGCGCATGGTCGGTCTGGAAAACGGTTTGGGGACGCCGCTCTTCGATAAGCGCGGCGCCCCCGTTAGGAGGATGTCAAAGCTTGCCGGCGTCCTCAAGAATCTGGGTGGCCTTGGCGGCAGCGTCGTCCAACGCCTGTTTGGAGGTCTTGTCGCCGAGGATGGCAGCCTGCAATTCGGGGTAGACGGCGTTGGAGATTTCGATCCATTCGGGTGTCTGCGGCACGGCGAAAGCGTGCTTTGCCTCCTCCTGGAAAGCCGCAAGCACTTCCGCCTTGTAGGGATCGCCGGCCGCCTGCTGGATATCCCAGTCCCAAATGGCCGTGCGGGTCGGCAGCGGCCCGCCTGCGGCTTCAAGCTTCTGGCTGTCCTCGTTGGTCAGGAACCAGGCCAGCGACGCGGCCGCTTCCTTGCTGGCGCAGTTTTCGGTAACTGAAAACCCATGATGCCCCGACCAGCCGGTGCGAATGCCGGCCGAGCCCTTCGGCGCCACCTTCACCCCGACATTGCCGGCGACCTTCGACGACTTCGGATCGTTGAAGAATCCTGCCCAGCCCGGCCAGTCGAGGTTGATGGCGACCGTGCCCGAGGCAAAGCCCTGGCCGAGATCGTCCCACAGATAGTTGGTGGTGCCGGCCGGCACAGCCTTGGCCTTGTAGAGATTGACGAACCAGTCGAGCGCGTGCACGCCGGCCTCGGAGTTGAAGGCGGGCTTGCCGTCCTTGTCGAGATATTCGCCGCCATCGGCGATGAGCATTTCGTAGAAGCGGCCGTTGATCGCCTCTTCCTTGCCGGCGAACTGGGTGCCGTAGAAATCCGGCGGGCTGGCGAAGAATTGCGCCTGCTGAGCGACCTCGTCCCAGGTGTCGGGTGGCACCAGCTCCGTGCCGTACTTGGCCTTGTAGGCGGCCTTCTTGGCTTCGTCCTGGTAGAGGCTCTTCTGGTAATAGAGCGCCGAGACGTCGAACTGCGCGCGCGGCAGCATCACCAGCTTTCCGTCGAGCGTCGAGGCCTTGATCGTCGACGGCACGAAGGCGTCGATCTCTTCCTTGGGCAGCAGCGCGCTGAGATCGGTGTAGATATCAGGATATTGCGGCGCGAAGGACGAATGGTTCGAGCCGACGCACCAGTTGATGCTGCCGGAGGCGATGTCCGACTTGATTTCCTTGTCGAGCTCGAAGTGGTTCTTTTTCGAGATCACGTTGACCTTGGCGCCGGTCAGCTTTTCCCATTCGCCGATGCGCGCGTAGAGCCCTTCATATTGCTGGCCGCCGATCAGCTTGGCGTCGATGGTGACGCCGTCGAACTTGCCGGGCAGTTCGGCAGCGAAGGCAGTACCCGCGCCAAGCGTAAGCAGCGCCACGCCGGCCGATAGGCCGTAAAACAATCTGGTCATTCGATTCCTCCCAAAGGCCTGCGTCGGCGAACTCGTATCGATCCGACTTGCAGCGCTTCATTCATATACAAACAAAACATTTACGCAGTCGTCAAGCTGAAAGTTCTTTCCGGATGCAGGTCATTGTGCGTATATGAAAGCCGAAATTCACTGGGGAGAGACTATGGCGGAGGACGACGACGATGATCGTTATCGTGCCCCGGCGCTGGACAAGGGACTCGACATCCTCGAGCTTCTGGCCGGCGTCGATGGCGGCCTGACGCAGGCGGAAATCGCCAAGAAGCTCGACCGCAGCCCCAACGAATTCTACCGCATGCTGGACCGGCTGGTGCGGCGCGGCTACGTCACGCGGCCTGACGGCGACCGCTATTCGCTGACGCTCAAGCTGTTTGGCCTGGCGCAACTGCACGCGCCGGTGCGGCGGCTGGTTTCCTACGCGACGCCGCTGATGCGTGAGCTTGCCGAAACCTCGCAGCAGGCAAACCAGCTTGTCGTCTTCGACCGCGGTTCCGCTGTGGTGATCGCGCAGCAGGAGGCTCCCGATTACTGGGGCATCTCGATTCGCGTCGGCTCGCATATCAGCCTGTTCGACACCGGATCCGGACACGTGCTGCTGGCTTTCCGTTCGCCGGAAGAGCGGCAGATGATGATCTCCGAGCATCTGCGCAGCACCGACAAGCCGCCTCAATCACCGGAATTCTTTGCCCGCCTCGACCAAATTCGTGATCGCGGCTATGAGATGATGGCGTCGCTGCAGACCGCCGGCGTGTTCAACCTGTCGACACCCGTTCTTGGCTCAGATGGCAAGGCGATCGCCGCGCTGTCGATCCCGTATATAACCCTGGTCAACGCACCCAAGGCGCCCGATATCACCAGGACGATAGAACTGTTGCTGGCGGCGACCGAAAAGCTCTCGCAACTGGCGGGATCGGCGGTCAGCCAGTCGAAGTAAATTCTTATTTGAATGATAAATTTCTCCGTGAGATGATCTCGTAAACGCCGGAGGAGGAGCCCGCCGTCATGATCTTCGATACCCATCTGCACCTGATTGACCTTTCGGCGCTGCGCTATCCCTGGCTCTCCGGCGTGCCGGCGCTCAATCGCGATTTTTCCCACGACGACTATGCAGTTCAGGCCCGCCGCGTCGGCATAGAGGGCGCGTTGCACATGGAGGTCGATGTCGATCCGGCCGACATCCAGGCCGAAACCGGCCATGTGAAGGCGCTGTCACGCCAGAAGGACAGTCTGCTGCGCGGGGCAATCGCCTCTTGCCGTCCGGAAGAGCCGGGCTTTGCCGCCTATCTGGAGGCGCAGCGCGCCGATCCCTTCGTGAGGGGTTTTCGGCGTGTGCTCCACGTCATGCCGGACGAGCTTTCTGAGGGCGCGCTGTTCCGGGAAAACATCAGGCGGCTTGCCGGCACCGGCCTGACCTTCGATCTCGTCGTCTTGCCGCATCAGATTCCCAAGGCGATCGCACTCGCCGGTCTCGCGCCGGATGTGCGGTTCGTGCTCGACCATTGCGGCGTGCCCGACATCAAGGGCGGCGACGAGCATCCCTGGCGCGAGCATATGGCGGAGATCGCACGGCGCCCGAACGTCACGGCCAAGATTTCCGGCGTGGTCGCCTATGCGGAGGCCGGATCCTGGACCGTCGACACCCTGCGCCCCTATGTCGAGCACACGATCGGCTGTTTCGGCTGGGACCGTGTCGTGTGGGGCAGCGACTGGCCGGTCTGCACGCTGGGCGGTGGGCTGGCGACCTGGGTGGCGGCCACGCACGCGTTGCTTGAGGGCGTCAGTGCCGACGAACGGACGAAGCTGCTGTCCGCCAATGCGAAGCGGCTGTGGCGTTTGTAAGCCGGCTCAGATTGTCGCCGAGACGTGCCGCTCGCGGCCATAGAGCGACACCAGCAGCACGATGACGAGGCCAAGCACCGCCTGGTCTTGGGCGCAAGCAATAGTCGTGATCGATGCAAGGGCGGTCGCAGCCATAAGGCCGCGGATCAGGCTGTTCATTTTCTCCTCCATTTTAGTTGTTTTCAGGCTCCTCCGCCGGCAGCGCCGGACACCCGCTTCGGGAGACTCTCCAGAAACAGGCGATTGAGATCGGCGACGACGCGACTGGCATCGTGCTTTTCGGCCAGGCCGAGATTGATGCGATCGGAGGCGGCCTGCTGGAAGGCCATATAGCCGTCATGGCGCGGCCTGACCCAGGCGCCCTCGAGCGTGGCGCGCGTGTCCTTGTAGAAATTGCCGGCGGCTGCGTTGACGGCGGCATCGCCCCAGGCCGCGGCGTGGCCGGGTTGGCCGCCGGCCGAAGCATAGGGGCCGCGCTGCACCTCGCCGCTGGCGATCCAATAGGCAAAGTCGATGGCCGCCTGCTTGGCCTTCGAAAAGGCCGACACGGCAATGCCGGTTCCGCCGAGCGCCGAGCCGATCGGACCGGCATTGCCGGCGACCGGAATATCCGCGAAGGCAAGGCGGTTGGTCCGGAATCCGGCAATGGCATAGGAGACATAGCCATAGATCAGCGGCGCGCAGGCAATCCGTGAGCTGGACCCGGCCATCTCCTCCAGCACATCGATCGGGTCCATGCCAAGGCAGGCCGGATCGACGAGAGCCGCGATCTCGCGCATCATTTCGAAAACGCGACTGCCCATGTCAGGGTCTATGTGGGCGCCAGGCTCTTCGACAGCGGGCCGGCCGAGATTGCCGGCAAGCGTGTAGAACACCATCAGCGAATGCGGCGGCCTGAGCGGCAACAGCACGCGGCCTCGCCGCGCCAGGTCGAGCACATCGGCCCAGTTCGCCGGTGCAGCGGAAAGCATGTCCGGCCGCCACGCCTGCACCTGGCTCGCCGTGTCGATCGGAAACGCCCACTGCCGGCCTTGCCCCTTGTAGCTTGGCCAATTGTAGCTCGGATAGGACCGGCCGACGCTGCCCGCCGCCAGTGCCGCGCGTTCCGCTTCCCGGCCCGCGACATCGAGCGGCGCCAGGCAGTTCTCGGCGGTGATCTGGCCGACATGCGGATGGTCGATGACGATCAGGTCGTAGGCGCGGGCCAGTTCCTCGACCGGGAAGGATTCGAAATCCTGCAGCGAGCGCTTGTCCCATTCAATAGTGACGCTGGTCCGCTGCTCCCACAGCGCCGAACAGGCGACCATTGGGTCATAGCCGCGCGGATGGCTCCAGGTCATGCCTTTAAGCACCACGTCGCTCACAGCCCGAATTCCTTGCGGATCTTTGCGCTGTGCTCGCCGATGCGCGGCGCGGCCCGCTCCACCTTGGCGCGGATGCCATCGACCCGGAGCGGCGAGCGCGTGGTGAGGATCGAAACATTATCCTCGCGCGTCACCGTCTGCAGCATGTCGAGCTCCTGGAAGCCCTCGCTGGCCATCATCTCCGGCCAGCTCAGCACCTTGGCGCACCAGATGTCGGCCGGCTCGAGGATGGCAAGCCATTCGTCGACCGTCTTCGTCGCGATTTTTTGCGCGATGATCGCCTTGATCTCGTCGCGGGCGCTGAACCATGTCCCCGGCTGGTCGCGATAGGGCGCAAGCTGTTCAAGTTCCAGGAGGTCGGCGAGCTTCGGGATCGGCGTCATGGCGATCGCCAGATAGCCATCCTTGGCCGGATAGACGCCGTAAGGCGCCGACAGATAGGCATGAGCGCTGCGAAAGGCCGATCGCCGCGGCAGGCGACGTCCGTCGTTGAGATGCGTGGTCAGCACCTCGAACTGGAAGTCGACCAGCGCTTCGAGCAGGCTGGTTTCGACATGGCTGCCGGTGCCCGTCACGCCGCGCCGCACCAGCGCGGCAAGGATCCCTTGCGCGGCGGCGGAGCCCGCCAGCATGTCGGCGATCGCCAGGCCGAAGGGGACGGGGCCTTGGTCCTCGTCGCCGTTCAGCCACATCACGCCGGAACGGGCTTGCGCCAGCAGATCCTGCCCGGGCCGCTTGACCCACGGGCCGTCCTCGCCATAGCCGCTGATCGAGGCGTAGACCAGGCGCGGATTGATCTTGCGCACCGCCTCGTAGTCGAGGCCCAGGCGCTCGATGACGCCGGGCCGGAAATTCTGGATCAGCACGTCGGCCTTGGCCAGCAGGCCGCGCAGCGCTGCGAGGTCGGCCTCGTCCTTGAGATCGATGGCGAGACTTTCCTTGGCGCGGTTGATGGCATGGAAGATGGTGGAATCGCCGCCGATCTCGGTGTCGCTGAGATAAAGCCGGCGCGACAGGTCACCGCCGTCCGGCCGCTCGATCTTGATGACGCGGGCGCCGAGGTCGAGCAGTCGCAGCGAGCAGTAGGGCCCGGACAGGAACTGGCTCATGTCGACGACGACCAGCCCGCTCAGCGGCAATTCGGCAGTGGCGGCCATTGCCTATTTCTCCGTCTTGCCGGCGAAATCGGCCGGATTGCGGTATTTCACCGTCTGCAGGTGCTCGCAATAAAGCACAAGCTCTCCTTCACCCTTGAAGACTTCATAGCTGGCGCGGATCAGCCCCATCTCCTTGTATCGGGGTTTCTTGTCGAGGTTGGAGCGGATCGAATAGATCGTGTCGCCGATGAACACCGGCTTGATGAAGCGTAATTTGTCGTAGCCATAGGAAAAGGCGTTGACGCAATTGGTGGCGACGAGGCCGAGCCCGGCCGAGAACACGAAGGCGCCGGCGACCAGCCGCCTGCCGAAGATGCCTTCCGTTTCGGCGAACATCTGGTCCTGCACGTAAGGATGGATATCGAGCACCAGCGCGTTGAACAGGTGGCTGTCGCCCTCGGCCATGGTCCTGCGCAGCGAGCGGATTTTCTGGCCGACCGGCCAGTCCTCGTAGAACCAGTTCTCCGCGTTCCAGACGGGAAGATCGGCGTGATCCTTCGGCATGTCGGCGGGGTGCGTCGAAGCCACGCCCACGGTCGGCGCGAAACCTGTCATGGCAACATCCATTGGAAGCACGGATCATCCGTCCGGGCGCGCCGCGGACCAGCGAACTGCATGATCGACCCTCCCGTCAATCTTCTTTTGTGAATAGTATTTTCACATATGGGGTTGTGTTGCAAGCGTGAACAGGCGAAATTTTGCTGCGATCCGCGACGGGCAGAGCAGCGGAACAAGGAGGATTTGATGCAGAATGCTTGTCTGGTCTTCGTCGGCAGCTTGAACCGTGAGGCGCCTTATTTTCAGGGCGCGCGCGGCGTCGGGCTGGGCGTCTACAGTTTCGACGAAGAGACGCTGGAGACGAGGAAACTGACCGAGACGGGTGACGTCGACAATCCGACCTTCCTGTCGGTGACGCCGGACGGCTCCCACATCTATGCCAACTCCGAAGTGTTCACCTGGCGCGAGGGCGTCGTCTCGGCCTATCGTTTCGACAGGCAAACCGCCGCGCTTTCCTACATCAACAAGCAGCCGAGCCTCGGCAGCATCACGGCGCACAATACGATCACGCGCGACGGAACGAAGCTGCTGGTGGCCAATTATGGCATGGGCGAAGGCGGTCCCGATCGCTCGGTCGTCGTCTATGGGCTGCGTGAGGATGGCGGCCTGACCGCACCGCTGTCGAGCGTCGCCCATGCCGGTACTGGCCCCGATGCTGCCCGCCAGGAGCGACCCCATGCCCACAGCGTCACCGAGACGATTGCCGGCGGCGTGGCGATCGTCGCCGATCTCGGCATCGATCGGCTTGTCTCGTACCGCATCGGGCCTGACGGCAGCCTGACAAGGCTGGCCGCGTCGGCGCTTGCGCCCGGAGCAGGCCCACGCCACGTTGCGCTGCATCCGGGCGGGCGCTTCGTGTTCGTCATGAACGAACTGGATTCGACGGTCGTCTCGCTTGCGCTCGACGATACGTCAGGGAAACTCACCGTCATCGACACCAAGCCGGCCGTGCCGGCCGCGGCGCGCGATGGCAATCATTGCGCCGACATTCAGATCTCGCCCGACGGCCGCTTCCTCTATGGTTCCAACCGCGGCCATGACAGTGTCGCGGTGTTTTCGGTCGACCAGCAGACAGGTACGCTCGCGCTCGTCGACTACACGCCGTGTGGCGGCGCCACGCCGCGCAACCTGGCACTGACGCCCTCCGGCGGCCACCTCTTCTCGGCCAACCAGAATGCCGACCGCATCTCGATTTTCACGCGCGACGCCGCGACGGGCCGGCTGACCGACACCGGACGGTCTATCGACGTCGGCACGCCGATGTGCGTCAAGATCGTGCGTTGACCGCTTTTGGTTGCGCGTTGGCCGAAATAGCAGGAGCGAAGGGCTGCGGCCGCACATGGCACCCATCCCGCTAATTCTCCCTGAATCCGCGATTGAGCGAGTCGCGAACCGGCGCGAGCACATAGTCGAACAGCGTATGCTCGCCGGTCAGTATCATGACTTCCGCGGGCATGCCCGGCGACAATCGAACCTCATGGAGTTTTCCCAGCTCGGCGGCATCGACTTTCACCTTGGCGAGGAAATAGGGTTCTCCGGTCCTCTCGTCGGTGAGCCGGTCGGCCGATACGGATGTGAGCAAGCCGTTGATTTGCGGAAGATGCCGGCTGGGGTAGGCGGACAGCACCACGCGTGCCGGCATATCAGGGTGCACCATGTCGATGTCAGTCGGCTTGATCCGTGAATCGATGACCAGGTTAGGTTCGTCCGGAACGATATCGAGAAGGGGCTGGCCGCTGGAAATCACACCGGATTCGGTGGTGACACGCACGTTCATCACCGTTCCTGCAATCGGCGCGAGTATCGCGGTCCTGGCCAGCACATCCTGACGCGAGGGCATCTGGCTGCGCAGTTCGGCCAGCTCGCCGCGCACCTTGCCAAGATCCTCGTTTGCCGTCTCACCATCCTGCTGTCGCAGATTGAGAAGCTGCAGCTCGGTCTCGCCAATCTGCTGTTCGTTGCGCGCAACCTGCGACCGGTTCGATGCCTGGTTTGCCCGGATGTCGGCCTGGGCGCGCTGCAGCGCCAGGATCCGCGGCAGGCGCTCCAGTCCCTGTTTGTACATCTCCTGCGCCGAAGCGATCTCGCGGTCGATCAGCCCCAGTTGTTCGGCTTGGGCTGCGATCACTTCCCTGGACCCTTGGATTTGCTCCTCTATCTGCCGGATGCGCTTTTGGAGGATCTGCTCGCGGCCCTCGCGGGTTGCAAGGCGGCTGCGCAGCAGTCCCTGCTCTTCGGCGGCCACTTTCTGCGCGGCCTCGTTGTCAGCCGATGTCAATTCTCTGGGAAAAATGATCTGATCTTCTCCGGCAAGCTCCGCACCCAGGCGTGCTTCGATCGCCAGCATGCGAATGTAGCGCTCATGCAGCTCGTCGTAGCGGCCCTGTGCGTCGGTCGTCTTCATGCTTATCAGAACCTGGCCGGCGGTGACCTTGTGGCCTTCCCGGACATGGATTGTCCTGATGATACCGCCTTCCAGATGCTGAACGGTCTTCCGGTAACTTTCGGGGCTGACAATGCCGGGGGCCACGACGGCGCTTGCCAGGAGGGCCATATTTGCCCAGGCCACGGTACCGCCGACAAAGAACATGGCGGAAAAGTAGCCGAGCATGCGCGCTGGCCGCGTCCGGCGTTTCAGGTCACGGCAGCTCGCGCGAGACGCGCGCGACCGCCGCCGGACAAGCCCGACAAGGATAAGCACGAACAGGGCCGTGGCGGCTGCCGCCAGCGCGGCGCGCACCAGCATGTCCAGCATGTCCAGCACGTCCAGCACGTTGGCCACCAGCATGTTCAGCATCCTTGACAGGTCGCCAAATTGATCGCTCATGGCTCACTCCGCTGCCTTTCGCGTTGCCGGCGCATTGGCGGCGATCTTGTCCGGGCCCTGTGCCGGCACCGCGATGCGTTGACCGGCCAGCGCGCCCAGCACCTCGCCGCGCGTGCCGAACATCTTGACGGCGCCATCGTGTATGAGAACAACATGGTCCGCCGTGCGCAAAAGGTTCGTCTGGTGGCTGACGAGAACGACGGTGCAGCCTCGTGCCTTCAAATGCCGAAGCACATTGAACAGTGCCATTTCACCGTCGCCGTCGAGGCCGGTGTTCGGTTCGTCGAGCACGACAAGCGAGGGATTGCCGAACAGGGCCCGGGCGAGGGCGATGCGCTGACGTTGGCCACGCGAGATTCGTGCCCCGTGCGACCCCACCTCGGTTTGATAACCGTTCGGCATCCGCAATATCATCTCGTGGATACCCGCCGCCTGCGCCGCGGCGATGACTGCGGCACTGTCTACATCGCGCAGGCGCGCAATGTTCTCGGCTATCGTCCCGGGAAACAGCTCGACCTGCTGCGGCAGATAGCCGATGTGCATCCCCAACTGGTCGCAAGGCCAATTGGCGACCTCCGCTTCGTCCAGCCTTACATGGCCGAGCGACGGGCGCAGCGTCCCCACCATGAGGCGGCAGAGCGTGGTTTTGCCGGAGCCCGACGGACCGATCACGCCACAGGTCTCGCCGGCCACGACGTTGAAGGATACTTTGTTCATCAGCGCCTGCTGTGTACCCGGCGCATAATAGTACACGTCCTCGAACTTCAGCCGCCCTTGCGGGCGCGGCAAGGTTACGCCACCGCTTTGCCTGGACCCGGTGTCCGCAAACAGGCGCATGAGGTTGCGACGCGCAGTGCGAGCGGCAACCAGGCTGCGCCAGGCTCCGATCGAGCGTTCTATCGGCGCGAGCGCGCGGCTCAGCAGGATCGATGCCGCGATCATCGATCCGGCCGTCAGTTCACCACGCAGGACAAAGTAGGCGCCAAGCCCCAGCACGGCCACCTGCAGGGCCATGCGGAGCGAGCGCGACAGGTTGCCGATCATGGTCGTGCGACCGAGAATCTGCGCCTGGATGGTCATGAACGACTGCTGCTTTTCTTCCCAGCGCTGCAGCGCTGGCTCCGACATGCCGAGCGAGCGCAGCGTCTCGGCGCCATCGATGTATTGGCCGGCCGCGACCTGGTTACGGCGCAGCCCTGCCGCCGCCTCCTGGCTCTTGCGGCGGGTGAGGAAATCATTGGCGAGCGCGCCACAGAACAAAACGATCGCTCCGGCAATACCGACCATGCCCAATACTGGGTGCAGAAGCCATATGAACGCCAGGAAGACGGGCGTCCACGGTGCATCGAGAAAGGTCAGCACACCGTCACCGGCAACGAAGCCGCGCAGGTCCGCCACATCCTTCAGGCCGGCCTCGAGGCTGCTGCCGCCCGCGAGGCGAGCCTCCATGGCTCGCTCGATCACCGGGACACTCAGCTGGTCGTCGAGCCATTGGCTGATATGGCCGAGGATCATCCGGCGGGCTTGCTCCAGCAGGCCGTAGACGGCGATCGCGCCGATCACCGCCAGGGTGAGCCACATCAGCGTGTCGATCGACCCGCTCGACAGGACCCTGTCGTAGATCTGCAGCATGTAAACTGCGCTGGCGAGCATCAGCAGGTTGGCAAGCAGGCTGAAAATGAGCAGGGCGGGCGCCTGGCGCCGCGCCAGATGCATCACCTCCTGAAACTGCGGTCTTGGCTGCGTCACGGATTGCCCCCGTTGCGATGCTTTGGATTGGGCCCGGCCGGGCGCGAAGGCTGGCGCCCGGCCGGTATCGCGTCAGGCTATGACGACGCCGTCTACGAGGCCGTCGTCGAAGATGCCGGTCCCGTCGATGCCAATGGAGAAGCTGTCGCTCGCCGTGTCGCCGTCTGCATCGGCGATCTGCACGGTGAAGTCGAGCTTCTCGTCGGGCGCTGGCTGCGTCTGGGCAAGGCCAAAGCCGCCGATGTCGAAGGTGTTGTTGTCGTTGCCGGCAATACCGTCCGCGTTGCTGATGTTTTCGATCAGCACGCGGTCGTGGGTTCCACTCGTCGTCCACTGCACCTTGTCACCGGTGCTCAGGCCGGTGATTATCAAGTTGCCGTCGGCGTCGATCGAGGCGGCCGGAGTAAATTGCGTATTGCCTGTCTTGACGACGAAGTCGGTGATCGAGAACGACGTGATGGCGACGTGCGTGTCGTTGGTAAGCCCGTCGACGAAACCCGCCCCCGGTTCCGCGGCGGTGCTGAAGGCCGAGATCTTGACGGTGACAGGTCCGACGCCCGGATTGGTCTGGTTCACGGTGAAGGACGCCGCGGTCGCATTGACGACGTTCGTGAAGTCGATGTTGGCTTCGACGTCGGCCTCGTTCTGGTCCAGATTTGGCACCAGGAAGTTCGTGTTCGCGCCCGTGACGTAGGTGATGAACGCGCCCTCATCGGGGTTGATCTGGTTGCCGTTGACGCCGAACGAGGTGGTGCTGCCGGCCTGGCTGATATTGAGCACATCCTTGGTTGTAATGTTTCCGCCCTCGGATTGATTCAATGGGTCTTCCCCGATCACCACGATCTGGGTGGAGTTTGGATCGCCGAAGGTCATGAACAGGTTGCTGCCGGAGGGTGCCCCAGCGAAACCGAAATTCACCTCCGCGGGCGGAGGATTCTGGAGGACATCGAAGGTATAGTTGCCGCCCGACAGGGTCAGCTTGAAGAAATCGATGTCTCCGGCGGTGTGTGTGCCGCTGCCATCAACATCCTTGTAGTAGGTAGCGACAGTGTTGCTGTTCGTAAGGTCCCTGAGCAGCGTTACCTGCGAGGACGTGCCGTCCAATATCGTCAGGGTCGCCGGCGAGCTCGTGATGCTATAGGTTGCCGGGTCATCCGCCCCGACCACCCCGCTGAGCGTCTTGGTCACGGTGCTGCCCGCGGCGAAGTCCACCAGCCCATCGGCGACGGGTCCGATGGCCGGCCCGTCGTCCTGGAACTGCACGGCATCGCCGATGCCGGTCGAGGCCGTCGCTGTGTCGCCGTCACCGTCGGTGACCGTCGCCACCGCCAGCAACGCGCCGTCGGTGATCGACACCGAATCATCGGGATTGGTGGCGTCCGGGTGCTTCAGCGAGGCGTACTGCGCCACGCTCACGACCCCGGTCGCGCTGTCGATTGCGACGGCGAACGCCGCCGCTCCCGCGGCTGAGCCGATGCGGCCGACCACCAGGTTGCCTTCCTTGAACAGGAAGATGCTGGTGCCGGCGGTCGTGTCGAGGCCGGAATCCACCCCTGCGGCGGACACAGCCAGCGAGAACGCCGTCGTCCCGCCCTCCTGGTCCGCGCCGAACGAGCTTCCCGTCGAGCTCACGACCGGGCTTGCGTCCTGCGCGTAACCGGCGGGGCTCAGGTCGGCACTTTTATTGGCGACCCCGGCGAACAGCGCGACAACCGCTGCCGCCGTGGTGTCGTCGGCATCGGCGTCGACGCCTGCGGTCTCGTCATGCGCCACCGTCGCGGCGCCCTGCACGATCGCCGCTGTCGGCCCGTCGTCCTGGAACTGCACGGCATCGCCAATACCGGTCGAACTGGTCGCGGTATCGCCGTCGCCGTCGGTGACCGTGACCTTCGCCAGCAACGCGCTGTCGGTGATATTCACCGCCTCATCGTGGCTGGCACCGGGGGTCGGATGATGGATCGAAGCATACTGCGCCACGCTCACGACCCCGCTCGTGCTGTCGATCGCGACGGCAAACGCCGCCGCGCCCGCGGCTGAGCCTATGCGGCCGACCACCAGGTCGCCTTCCTTGAACAGGAAGATGCTGGTGCCGCCGGTCGTGTCGAGGCCGGAATCCACCCCTGCGGCGGACACATCCAGCGAGAACGCAATCGTGCCCCCGTCTGTACCCGTAGAACTGCCGGTTGAGCTCACCACCGGGCTCGCGTCCTGTGCGTACCCGGTCGGGCTCAGATCGGTGCTGACATTGCTGACGCCCGCGAAAAGGCTGATGACTCCTGCGGCAGTGGTGTCGTCAGCATCGGCCTGGTTGCCCGCGGTCTCGTCATGCGCCACCGTCGGAGCGCCCTGGACGATCGCCGCCGTCGGTCCGTCGTCCTCAATGACGATCTGCTGGCCGACGAACGTCGAGGCGCCGCTGGATGTCACGATGCCGAAGCCGCCGATGTCGAAGGTGTTGTTGTCGTTGCCGGTAACGCCATCCGCGTTGCTGATGTTTTCGATCAGCACGCGGTCGTGGGTTCCACTCGTCGTCCACTGCACCTTGTCGCCGGTGCTCAGGCCGGTGATTATCAAGTTGCCGTCGGCGTCGATCGAGGCGGCCGGAGTAAATTGCGTATTGCCTGTCTTGACGACGAAGTCGGTGATCGAGAACGACGTGATGGCGACGTGCGTGTCGTTGGTGAGCCCGTCGACGAAACCCGCCCCCGGTTCCGCGGCGGTGCTGAAGGCCGAGATCTTGACGGTGACAGGTCCGACGCCCGGATTGGTCTGGTTCACGGTGAAGGACGCCGCGGTCGCATTGACGACGTTCGTGAAGTCGATGTTGGCTTCGACGTCGGCCTCGTTCTGGTCCAGATTTGGCACCAGGAAGTTCGTGTTCGCGCCCGTGACGTAGGTGATGAACGCGCCCTCATCGGGGTTGATCTGGTTGCCGTTGACGCCGAACGAGGTGGTGCTGCCGGCCTGGCTGATATTGAGCACATCCTTGGTTGTAATGTTTCCGCCCTCGGATTGATTCAATGGGTCTTCCCCGATCACCACGATCTGGGTGGAGTTTGGATCGCCGAAGGTCATGAACAGGTTGCTGCCGGAGGGTGCCCCGGCGAAGGCGAAGTTGAGCTCCTCGCTCGCCGCGAGCTTGAGGGTGTTGCCGAGATCGACCGCGTCATCCGGGTTGGTGCTGTCGCCATGGAAGACCGGAACGTAGGTGACGATGTTGAAGGTCACCTGGTCGCTGGTCGCGCCGACGTTGATCACGTCCTGCTTGAAGATGACGAAGGCGATCGCGTCGGCACTGCCGTTGCCATCGCTGTCATATTTGCCGACCACGGTGTCGTTTCCATCGGCGAAGAGCAGGATATCCTTGCCGTCGACGGTGTTGAGCCCGCTATCATCGCCGTCAAGGGTGCCGCCGCTGCCGTCGGTGAACGTAGTGCCGACGAGCTGGGAGCCGGCGGTGGCGTTGACAGTGACCGAATTCGTCTTGGTCGCGACGCCGACGCTGGTCGGGAACGCGGAGCTCAACCCGAGAGTCGTCTCGAGATAGGTCCGGAACGAAGCCGGCAGCGAGGAGTACGCAACATCGGTGTCCGTAAAGGCGTCGTCGATATTGTCGCCGGTTTGCAGCCCGGTCGTCTGGTCGTTGACGGCCTCGTCGTTGAGAATGAAGGTGATTGCCATGATCGTTTTCCCCTTCGTTCAGTTTGTTTCTAACGATCCGCACTTCCGGTGACGCCGGAATGCACCTACTCGAGTGCATCCGGTCGCGTACCGAATTGCGGCATTCAATTGTTCATTGTGCCGCCGATGGCGAAGAGGCGTCCATTCGCGGTTCGATAGTGTTATGGTGAATACCCCTAGCCGATCGAACGATATACATCCTTCGATAGGGCCGAGCCGCGACAGGCACTTGCAGGTAAACCGCGTTGGTATGACGGGTCGATTGTCATGCTGTGGGTTTCCGGCCTGTTGCCGGTATCATGTTGACGCAGGCGGCATCGACGCCCGGCCGAAGGTGATGATCAAAGCCCGCTTTTGTGGCCCGTTCCCAGGTGGTCGGCAGCTTCGCCAAGCGCCCAGGCCAATTCAGCCCTGCTGCCGAGGTGGAGCTTTTCGTAGACGTGGTGCAAGTGCATTTTCACCGTGCCCTCGGATACGTGCAGCTGCGTGGCAATGCTCTTGTTGCGCAACCCGCGCGCGACGAGGCTGGCGACTTCGGCCTCACGTCCTGTAAGCCTCGGCTCGGGATGATGCTGAGGTCTCGGCATCAAAAGGTGCTGGAGGATCTTGTGGTCGACCCACTTTCGGCCGGCCGCCACGGCAGTCACACATTCGACGAGGCAGCGGTGGCTGACGCCGTCCAGCAGCAAGCCGTCGGCGTCGAGTTCCCGTATATCCTCGACGTCGAATCCGCCCTTTGTTTGCAGGATGAAGATTATGCCCAGAGCGCTGTTACAGGCTCTCAGCCGGAAAGACAGACTGGCCGTCTGCCAATCCGCAATGTCCAGGCCTATGATAGCAATATCAGGCCGATGACGCTCCACATGGGCGAGAACGTCAATTGTGCGGTGGCAGTCTGCAACAATGCTGTGCCCGGCCCCCCGCAGAACCCACTCCAGACCGGCGAGATAGACCCCCCGCGGGTCCGCAACAACCAAAGTTGACATGCGAACACCGTCCGTAAAACGCACAACGAACTTTGTTAAATATGTCAGGAAGTCAGGAAACCAGAGCCTCAGGCGCTTGTCAAGTAACTCCTAATATAACAGCAAATGCCTGAGAGAACGGCTCCAACCCTTAGGGCACACGCAGTGCGGGCGTCATCGAGCCTGCGCCACGTGGCGCTGCATCCGGGCGGCCGTTTCGCGTTCGTCATGAACGAACTGGATTCAACGGTCATGTCGCTTGCGCTCGACGATATGTCAGGGAAACTCACCGGCATCGAAACGAAGCCGGCCGTTGCGGCGGAGGCGCGCGACGGCAATCATTGCGCCGACGTGAGGGCGTGCACGGTCCTGTGATTTCGGCTCAGCCATCGGCGTGGTAGCTTCCAGTCGTTCTGCTCCGGAGCCGTCATGCGTACCAAGCTGCTGGAAATCGCCCTTGCTGTGTTGCTGCTGGTTGGCGGCATTCCCGCCGGCCATGCGGAAGTGGCCGAGCGGCCATCGTCCTCGGGGGAGTTCTGTCGCTGCTTCCGCCTCCGCAGATCTCCGACCATTCGATCGGGATTGCGGGGCGTACGCTCAACTATCAGGCAAAGGCCGGCACTCTGTCGTTGCCATCCGGCAAGGGCGACGTCACCGCGGAAATTTTTCACGTCGCCTACACGCTGCGTCCCGAAGCGAACCGGGAACCTGACCCCCAGCGCCCGATCACTTTCGTATTCAACGGTGGTCCCGGAGCGGCTTCCGCCTATCTGCATCTTGGCGGGCTCGGTCCGCGCGTCATGGCGACGGCGGCCGATGGAGGTTTTCTGCCGTCGCCACAGCGGCTTTTAAACAACCCGAACACCTGGCTCGACATGACCGACCTGGTCTTTGTCGATCCGGTTGGAACAGGTTACAGCCGTGAAGCGCCCGGCACCGAAGCCCGCAGCTTCTGGAGCGTCAACCAGGACGCCGCCTCGATGGGCGCGTTCATCCGGCTCTATCTGGCACAGGCGGGCAGAACAGCCTCGCCGGTATTTCTTGCCGGCGAAAGCTATGGCGGTTTTCGGGCGGCACTGCTCGCCAAGACGCTTCAGGAAGATATCGGCATCAGTCCGAGCGGCATCGTGCTCATCTCGCCGGCGCTCGAATTCACGCTCGTGCGGCCCGACGAGTTCCAGCCGCTCCACTGGGCGCTCGAGCTCCCGTCTCTGGCGGCGGTGCGCCTGCGCAGCGAAGGCGTCACCGGTTCCGCGCTGCGGGAGCAACTGGCCGAGGTCGAACGCTACGCGCTTGGCGATTATCTCGTCGCGCTTGCCAGCGGGCTCGAACAGGGTGGGCGCCTGGCGAGCCGCCGCGTGGCCGAAATCACCGGCCTGCCCCTCGACCTCGTCCAACGAAACTTCGCGCGCATTCCCACCGCGCTCTTCGCCAGGGAATTTGCACGGGCAAGGGGCAATGTTCTTAGCGCCTATGACGGCACGATCGAAACGGCGGACATCGCCCCGGAAAGCCTGAGATATGGCGGCCCTGATCCGGTGCTCGACCGAAGCGTGCCGGCGCTCACTTCCGCCTTTGTCAGCTATGTGCGTGACGAATTGAAATTCCGCACCGATCTGAGCTACCGGCTTCTCAACCGCGAAGTCAGCGGCGCCTGGGATTACGGGACGAGCCCGACGCGTCAGGGCTATACCGGCGTGATGGATGACCTTCAGCAGGCGCGCGCGTTGAACCCCGGCCTCGGCGTTTTGATCGTCAACGGCTATACCGACCTGGTGACACCCTATTTGGTGTCACGCTATCTTGTCGGCCAGATTCCCTCGCTTCCTGGTGCAAAACCCATTCGCCTCGACCTGCTGGAAGGCGGCCACATGATGTATTTCAGGCCAGAGAGCCGGCGCGCGCTGAGAGAGGCTGCGTCCGAGCTTTACCAAACGCCGAAATGAAACGATTGAAGCCACGGACAAGCGATCCGGATGTGCGCCTGGCTAACCGGAGTGGCCACTACGGGGTGGATCCGGAGGATACATTCCCAGAGGTTGTCGTCTGTCGGATACATGGCAGATAGGCACCAGACAACGCAACACGAACCGGACAGGCCAACAAGTCGATGACATCTCAGAATGCAGAACTGACCTGGCTTAACCCGCCACCGCATCACGCTTTCGGGGACGGCAACACCCTGCATGTGCGCACAGGTAAGGAGACCGATTTCTGGCGCGAGACGTTCTACGGCTTCCGGCGCGACAACGGCCACTTCCTTTACCGGCCGGTCGAAGGCGACTTCAGCGCCGAGGTCACCGTCAAGGGACACTACGAGGTGCTTTACGATCAGGCCGGTTTGATGGTCCGGCTGAGCGAGACGCACTGGGTCAAGGCCGGTATCGAGTACACCGACGGGCTGATGTATTTTTCCGTCGTCGTGACCAACGACGCCTCCGACTGGTCGCTGGTCAGCATTCCGGCAAGTCCGGACGGCGTCAGGATCCGCCTGACCCGTCACGCCGAGGCGATCCGCATCCAGTATCTAGATGCGTCCGACGGCCAGTGGAAGCCGGTGCGGCTTGCCTATTTCCCGCCCTCGAAAACGATCGACGTCGGCATGATGTGCTGCTCGCCGCAACGCGAGGGTTTCGAGACCACATTCAGCGATTTTTCGGTCGGCCCGGCGATTTCGAGGGAACTCCATGACTGAAACGCCCCAAGCGATACCGGCTACGGTCGTTCTACACCATCTGCCTGGCCGACAGCGTTCGCGTCCGTGTCCAGGTCCAACGGAGCACCCGCAAAAGCCTGCCGAAACCGGGTGAAAAGACGGAAATTTTCTGGGACGCCGAAAACGTGGTCATCCTTCCGGCAGCCTGATTGCCGGCCGTCGATCGGATCTTCGGGAAGATAAGCCGAAGCAATTCGATCTGCTGAACAGACGAAGGCTGTCTGTCCGATCAATCCACGTGAAATGTCGTTGTTGCACTCAAGGCTTACTGCTGTACCTTCAAAAGCCGTGGAGGCGTGAGCTTTTATGCTGCTTGAGCGAGAGGGGCCGCTTGGAACTTTGTTGGCCAGCGCCGAGAGAGCCGCGGCCGGACACGGCGGGACCGTGCTGGTGGACGGCGAAGCGGGCGTTGGCAAGACTTCCCTCCTGCGCGAATTCGCGGAGAACGCCGACAGGAATTACCAGGTGCTGTGGGGTTGGTGCGAGGCGCTCTTCACCCCCCGACCGCTCGGTCCCCTTCAGGACATGGCGCACCTGCTGGACCCCAGCGTGGCGGCGTTGCTCGAGGAGACGGCGGCACCGGAGCGGCTTTTTCCAGCGTTGTTGAACGCACTTCAGCACACCAAGGGCACGACCGTGCTCATCTTCGAGGACATGCATTGGGCCGACAATGCGACCCTTGACCTGGTAAGGTACCTCGGTCGCCGCGTCTCCCTGCTTCGCACGATGCTGGTGCTCAGCATGCGCAGAGACGAGATAAGTGCCGATCATCCTCTGACCCACGTGCTCGGCGACCTTCCGTCCGCCTCGGTGAGTCGCGTGACCCTGGAACCGCTGTCTTCCCACGCGGTGACGGTGCTGGCCGAGCAGGCCGGCCGCTCCGACGACGGGCTTTATCGCATTACCGAGGGCAATCCCTTCTTCGTCACCGAACTCCTGTCCAGCAGTGAGGTCGACCCGGCGCGGGTGCCCGATTCCATACGCGACGCGGTCTGGTCGCGCCTGTCGCGCCTGACCCCGGGAGAGCGCGAGGTGCTGGAGGTCATGAGCATCATGCCGGGCAGCGTCGAGCCGTGGCTGATCCGGGCACTTCTCGGAGACGAGACCGAGGTTCTCGTCGACCAATGCGTGGGACGGGGATTGCTGCGGCGGGATGCTCAGGGCGCGCTGACGTTTCGCCATGAGCTTGCCAGGGAAGCGACGCTCGACCGGCTCGCTCCGTCTCTCCAACGGTCGCTGCACGCGAAAGTCGAAGCGGCGCTCTCCGAACTTCCGGCGGCGCAGGCAAGCGCCCTGCTTTCGCGACGGGTGCACCATGCCGGCGGCGCCGACAACGGCGAACGCGTCCTGGAACTCGCACCGCAGGCCGCCGAGCAGGCGGCGCGTCTGGGCGCGCATAGGGAGGCGGCTTCACATCTGGCGACCGCGCTCCGATACGTTTCGGAGGCTCCATCGGCGCTGGCTGCCCAGCTTTGTGAAGACTGGGCCTACGAGGCGGGCCTGTCGCTGTTCGTCTACGATGAGATCATCGAGGCGCGGCATCGCGCCATCGCGATCTGGCGCGAGCTTGGGCGCATCGACAAGGTCGGGGCCAATCTGCGCTGGCTGTCGCGTCTCCACTGGCGCCGCGGAGAGGGTCAGGAAGCGGAAGACTACGCGGATCAGGCGGTGCGTGAAGTGGAGAACCTGCCGCCTGGGCCGGAACTGGCGATGGCCTATAGCACGCGCTCGCAGCTGCACATGCTGCATTATCGCTTCAACGAGGCGATCGAATGGGGCGAGCGCGCGATCAGCCTGGCGGACCGGTTGGGTGAGGTCGAGACACGCGTCCACGCCCTGAACAATGTCGGCACAGCGCTGATGTTCGCCGACCGCCCGGGCGGGCGTGAGCGGCTGGAGGAAAGCCTTGCCCTGGCGCTCGATCACGGGTTTCACGACCATGCGTCGCGAGCCTATACGAACTTCGCCGAATGCGCGGTGGTAGCCAAGGACTTCGCCTTGGCCGAGCGGCTGCTCGCGGAAGGGATTGCCCACTGCGCCAGGCACGACCTCGATTCGGCGGCGCAATACCTGCTCGGCCGGCAGGCACAGCTTCGCACCGAGCAGGGGCGCTTTCGCGAAGCCGAGACGATTGCCCAGGGCGTCATGAATCTGGAACGCCTGCCGATGGTGATGCACCTGCCGGCCCTGACGGAACTCGGCAGGGTGCGGGTCCGGCTGGGTGAGCCTGACGGCGTGGCTCTGCTGGAGCAGGCGCTCCGGGAGGGCCTGACGACCGGCGAGGCTCAACGCGTCATACCGGTTCGCTTGGCGCTGGCCGAGGCCGCCTGGCTTGCCGAGGAGCCCGGCGCCAGCCGCGAGCCGCTGACGGCCCTCGCCGAAATGGATCTCGACAATTTCCGTCCCTGGGATGTCGGCGAACTGGCCGTCTGGTGGCAGCGCTGCGGAATGGCGGGATCGCTGCCGGTGCCGGCCGCCCGCATTCCCTTGCCGCAAGCATTGGAACTCCGCGGCGACCCGATGGCGGCCTCGGCCGAATGGTCCCGCCTGGGTCTTCCCTATGAGTCGGCGCTCGCCCTCATGCAGGTCCGCGGAACCGATGCCGGCGCAGCGCTGGCTCGCGCCGTGACGACATTCGAGGCCGTCGAAGCGCGCCCGGCGGCAGCGCTGGCGCGAAAGCTGGCGCAGCGCATCGGAGCCGCCAGCCAGCTGCCGAAGCAGCGCCGGGGGCCGTACACCGTGGCCAGGCAGCATCCGCTGGGCCTGACGAGGCAAGAACAACAGGTGCTCACAATGATTGCTCAGGGTCTTGGCAACAAGGAGGCGGCACGGCGCCTGTCGCGCTCGCCGCGGACAATCGAGCACCAGGTTTCAGCCGTGCTCGGCAAATTCAACGCGGCAAACCGGATGGAGATTCTGCTCCGCCTTCGCGGCGAGCCCTGGCTCTTGCCACCGACAGGCGCTGCAAGCCCGTGAAAACTAGGCAGACGCGCGAAAATTAGGAGATCAGCCACCGGGAAACTAGGTGACCGCACCGATGTGCGCGGATGCCGCCGCGCGCAGGATGAGCTCGTGAGTTGGGAAAGGACTGCCAAGCAGTCCATGAGCTCGCCAATCGGAGGAAATAGCCATGATCAGATATTCCACCGCATTCGCAACGGTCTTGCTTGCCAGCACGAGCGTGGCCGCAGCCTTGGAACTTGCGCCGGGGAACGGCCACAGCATCCGTCTCGGCCAGGTCACAGGCGCCGTCTATTACACGGTCGAGCCGGACGGCTACCGGGTCGTTGCGACCCTGGCTTCCGGCGCCGATGCACAGCCAGTGCGGTTCGTCTCCACGCTCGGACCGGGGCAACACATGATGATCTCCTTGCCTCAAGCCGTCGGCCAGCCATCGCTCGATTTCAAGATCATGCGGTACGGCACCACGGTTCTCGTGAGAGAGCCCGCCGCCATTCCGATGGTCGATCCGATGGAACAGGCATCGATCCAGGACGCTCTCGACCGATGAGCCGGCGATGGTCCGCCGTTCGGTGCGGCGGGTGATGCGGGCCTGCACCGACGGGACCTCGGCCGCGAACGGCCCGGCAGGCCAAAGCCTTGGGCGCCGAGCCGCCGCACATCGAGCGCTTCCCCAGAGGCCACGAGGTTTCCATGACCAGGATCGAAATGGCGCTCCTTGCCTTCAATTCATTCAATGCGGTTCGCGTTCTCGCATATTTCCCCAGATGGCGGCGATTATCCGGGATAGGAACGGTGCGACCGCAATCTCTTGTTGGACCTGGAGCCTCTTCGCCGCATCGCATCTTTCCACTGTCGCTTAGGTAGTCCCGCAAAAGCGAGAACACGCCCGCGAAAACCGGGAAACCGCCCGCCTAAAAATGGGTGACAGCACCGATTTGCGCACCCGCATGCCGGCATAGGTTGGAACGCAACAATCGGGGGGATGCCATGTCAAGCTCACTTCTTTTATCGACGGCCATGCTCCAGTTCCTGGCGGCCTACACGGTGATCACGATCACGCCCGGGCCGATCGGGCTCGCGACCGGCAGCCTTGCCTCCCTGCACGGCTTCAGCAGGACGATCCCGCTGCTGGCGGGCATCGGCGCCGGAACCGCGGTGCTGGCGGTCCTGGTGGCGTTCGGCGCCGTTCACCTTGCCGAGTCCCTGTCGATGCCGACGGTCAAGATCGCAGGGGCGATAGTCCTTGGCTGGATGGCGCTGCGCATCGCCAGAACAGCGCCGCCTGCCACGGGCGAAGCGCCCCGCAAGCGGCAGGCCGGATTGTTTGCCGGTGGGTTTCTCATCAGCTTTCTTTCGCCTGAGGCCGCCACCTTCTTCGCGGTCGCCTTCATGGGGCTGATGCTGCCGATCCAGAACTCGAGCGAGGTGCTCATGGTGGCGGCCGTCGTCGCGATCTTCGATACAGGCTGGTATGGGTTTCTGGCCATTGTCCTTTCGCACCCGGTCGTGCGCGCTGCCGCGATGCGGCGTCACCGCGCCATCTGCCGGGCGGCGGGGGCCGTGCTCGCCATCCTGGCCCTCATTTCAGCCCTGTCCGCCTTCCATCCGCCTGAGGAGCAATCCATGTCCTGCAGTTTTGCGGAACGGCGCTTCTACAGCGCGATGTAAGGGCATTGAAACCAGCGGCTGTGCTGGCGCCGAAACCCACAATGCCATAACAATCCAACCGGACCACTCGATGCGGGCGGATCACGGAGGACCGGATGGCGGCGGGACGTTGTCTCTGCGGCGGCGTGCGCTACGAGATCGCAGGCGAGCTCGCCCAGCCGATCGCCTGTCACTGCTCCCAATGTGCGCGCACCAGCGGCAACTTCGCCGCCATGGCGGCCTGCAAATCGGAGGACCTCAGGCTTTCAGCCGCTGAGACCCTGCGTTGGTACCAGTCATCGGAAAATGCCCAACGCGGCTTCTGCTCGCGCTGCGGTGGCAATTTGTTCTGGAAGACCGTGCCGGGCGTTGAAACCTACGTCACGGTCGGGACCCTCGATCGGCCGACCGGCCTTCGTTTGAGCGAACATATTTATGTCGGCTCGAAATCTGATTTCTACGATCTGACCGACGGTTTGCCACAAAAACATGAATGGTAGGACCTGAAGCGCGGATCCGGCGCACCGGAATCCGCACCACCAGAACCAAGGGAGAAGCTCCATGACATCGGACGTGGCAGTTATCGCGGGAGCAGGGCCGGGGCTGAGCGCTTCGCTTGCACATCTTCTCGCCAAGGAGGGCTTTCGCGTGGTTCTGGCTGCCCGCAACGTCGGCAAGCTGAGCGCGCTGGTCGACGAGACCGGCGCGCTGGCGGTCGAAACCGATGTTGCCGATGCCGCCTCGGTCGAAAACCTGTTCGACGTTGCCGACAAGGCCGGTCCGTTGTCGCTTGTGGTGTTCAACGCCAGCGGCCGCACCCGCGGGCCAATAGCCGATCTCGATCCAGAAGCGGTGAGGCAGGCTTTGCTGGTCGGCGCCTATGGCGGATTCCTGGTCGGCCAGCAGGCCGCGCGCCGGCTGCTTTCCCGCGGCTCCGGCTCGATCCTGTTCACCGGCGCCACCGCGAGCGTCAAGGGGTTTGCGGGCTCGGCCGGCTTTGCCATGCCAAAGTTCGGCCTGCGCGGACTGGCGCAATCCATGGCCCGCGAGCTTGCCCCGAAAAACATCCATGTCGCGCATTTCATCATCGACGGTTCGATCGCGCCGAACGGGCCCGGACAGGCCGGCGAACCCGACCAGCCGGATCGCCGTCTGTCTCCGGACGCAATCGCCGAAACCTATCTCGCAATCCACCGGCAGCATCGCAGCGCCTGGAGCTCGGAGCTCGAACTCAGGCCATGGGTCGAGAATTTCTGAGCCTCGGCCGACAGGGCGAAGCGCGACACGGCGGCTCCATGATGCCAACGGGCCATGGAACGTCCGTTCGGACGTTATTTGCCTGCCGGTCGCCAAACGCAGCGCTGACTTTCCTCCATTCGCGTCGAGATTGGATCGGGCGTTGCTTTGATCGCAACGAGCTGCGTGCCACCGTAGGGACTGATCCAAGCCGAGGCAGAAGGAGGTTTGACCATGGCCAGGATTGTGCCCGTACTCGATCTCAGCCGTCTCGAACAGGGGGCGTCGGAGCGCCGGACCTTTCTGTTCGACCTGCGTACCGCTGCCCGCGATGTCGGGTTCTTTTATCTCAGCGGTCATGGAATTTCGGCTGTGGAGATCGACGAGGTGCTCGACGCCTCGCGCCGGTTCTTTGCCTTGCCGGAAGCCGACAAGCTGGCCATCGAAATGGTCAAGTCCCCGCAATTCCGCGGCTACACGCGCACCGGTGGCGAACTGACCAAGGGCAAGGCCGACTGGCGCGAACAACTCGACATCGGCGTCGAGCGCCAACCCATTCCGCAGGGTTCGGATATTCCTGCCTGGACGCGGCTGCAAGGGCCGAACCAATGGCCTTCGACGCTGTCGGAACTCAAGCCGGCGCTGCTGGCATGGCAGACCACGGCGACGGCGGTGGCGATCCGCCTGCTGAAGGCTTTTGCGTTGTCGCTCGACCAGGCCGAGGACGCTTTCGATCCGATCTATGGCGGCGAGCCTAACCATCGCATGAAGATCGTGCGCTATCCCGGGCGTGAGGCAACCGGCGACGGCCAGGGCGTCGGCGCGCACAAGGATGGTGGCTTCCTGACGCTTCTGCTTCAGGACGAGAACAAGGGGCTGCAGGTCGAATATGACGGAAGCTGGGTGGATGTCGATCCGATCCCCGGAACGCTGGTGGTCAATATCGGCGAGCTGCTCGAACTGGCATCGAACGGTTATCTCAGGGCGACCGTCCATCGTGTCGTGACGCCGCCGGCCGGCATCGAGCGGATTTCCGTTCCCTTTTTCTTCAGCGCCCGGCTCGATGCGACGATCCCGTTGCTCGCCCTGCCTGAAGAACTGGCGGCCGAAGCGCGCGGACCGGCCAGCGATCCGGACAACCCGCTGTTTCGCGACGTCGGGACCAATGTGTTGAAAAGTCGCCTGCGCTCCCATCCCGACGTGGCGCGCCGGCACTATCCCGATCTCCTCGAAACCGGGGCGTCGCCGGTCTGAAGGCACCAGGGCGAATAGAACAGTTCGTCATTTCGCTGGCCGTTTTGTTCGTCGCTTCGATGGCATCAGCGTTCAAGAGCTTCAGCGTGTGTGCCGTACGAGATAGGGTTCGACCAGGGCACGTATTTCCGCAGCGGGTGCTGCCTCTCCGGCGGCATGCAGCGTTCGTTCGTAGCGCGTATAATCCTCCACCGCGCCTTCGAAGTCACGGCGCGACAGCTGCCCCTTGATCAGCGCCTTGCAGATCGGTCCGGCATCCGGATAGAGGTCCAACGTCCGAAGATAGACGGAACGCGCCTCACGGGCGTTGTTTGCCGTCTCCAGCCGCCGGCCGATCCGCAAGCCGAGATCGATCAGATCGCGACGCACCCTCTCGGCGGCGGCGAGCGACCAGAAGCTGGCTCGCTCATGCAGAAACAACGGACCGGGAAAGGCGAGGAAGAGGGCTTCCGCCTCCGGGTGCAGTCCGGCCGCCTCGCCATTGGCTGTCGCAACGGCCTTGAGCAGCGCGTCCCAGTCTGCCAGGTCGACCCAGACCTTGTCCGACGCGAGGCGAAGCTTGCCTTCGCGCTGCACGATAAGGTCGGTCCGCCCCAGCAGCTTGCGCAGCCGATGCAGCGCCTGCTCGCACGCCGCCCGTGCCTGATCGCCGTCAAGGTCGGGCCACAGCCAGTCCTGAAGGGTCTCCAGCGAGCACGTGTTGTCCTTCGAGATCGCCAGCACCCGCAGGATGTCGAGAGCCTTCGTCGGTGGCTTGGCGCCGAGATGGAGAGGGTTTCCATCGAGTTCGAGCCGAAAGCCTCCAAGAACGTGGACCTTGAGCGGCCACGGCCAGGTCGCGGGCCGCCGTTGCGGCACGTCCAGCCGGCGTTCCCCGATCAGCGACCGGCAAAGCTTGGGCTCGATGCCGCGCTCGAGCGCATCACCAAGCAGTTCGGCGAGCAACTCCGGAACGTTGAGGAGCACCATTGGCCAGCTGATGTCGCGGAGCGCCTGCAGGAAGACCTTCAGCCGATCGCCATAGTGGAGATCCTGCTTCCACAGGCTCTCCAGGGCGGCCGCTGCCAGAATGCATATCTCGGTCCGTTTGCGAGCACCGCCATCCAGCCGCGGCAGCAGGTCGCTGAGAAGCGCGGCGGCTTCGCGCGGCTTCCTGTCCGCCAGCAGCACCTGGAACTTCGTGAGGTAGTGCGCCCAGCGCTCGACCATCGGCTCGTTGGCGGCCTCGCTCGCTGCCATGAAGCGCCCGCAATCCTGGTAGGCGGCCGTGAAATCGCCTTGCCTGGCATGAAGCGTGGCATAGCAATTGGCGACAATGGCGACCTGTGTGCTGAAACGGCTGTCGGCGATCTCGGCCAGCCGCTCGACCACTTGGTGGAATTCGGCAAAATCGTTGCGGAACTTCATCTGCATTTGCAAATGATACAGGCCACCGAACTCCACGCCCTTGAGCGACTCGCGCTCACCGATGGCGATCGCCTCCCGCAACGCCGCTTCGGCCGAAGGGAAGGGAAAACCCCGTCTCCTATAGGGAAAATAACGGCCGCTCTTGGCGCCAAACTCGACCAGCCACATGCCGAGGACCCAAGGCAGCACCTCCTTGTCGCTCAAATCCTCGACAACGCTGTCGACGGCCTTGGTGAACAGATCGGCACGCATGATCGATACCGAATGTTCGATCAGCGATTCGCTGGCAAGCAGCCGCAATCCGCTCGGATCGCGCTCGGGGTTCCTGGTCAGCCGCTCCAGGAGTTCGGCTTCCAGTGCTTGTCCGGCCGGGCTGTTGCCATAGTAGTCGTCGCCGAAATTCAGCGCCCGCACCATGCCAATGCGCACCAGCATCGCTTCCTCGGAAGGCATTTCCGGCAGGCCACGCTCGATGATTTCGAACGCCCGGCGGGTCCAGGTCGAAAGACCTTCGTAGGTTCGCCAACTGTCCGTCTTCACCAATACCGCGCGCGACACAGTAAGGCTAAGCCCGCGCAGATCGTCGGCCTCGCCAAAGGCATGCCATGCTCTCGACAGCCAGTGCTCCGCCGCGGCGTCGTCCGGCATGTGGGCCACGCCCAGCCAATAGAAATGCCAGCCGCTCATGACCGCTTCCGGCAACCGGCCACACCATTCGATGAAAGTCGCCCGGTGGCCTTGCGCCAGCACGGCCTCGGCACGATTCAGGATCAGCCCGCTCGCTTGGCCCCAGTCCTCGGCCTGCAAGGCGAGGTGTATGGCTTCATCCCGCCGGCCGGCCTCCACCAGGATCTTCGCCGCCTTTCGCCTGAGCGATTGCTGCTCTTCCCTGGTAACTTGCTGCGCGAAGCGCCGGTCAAGAAAGTCTCGCAAAAGGTCGTGCAGGCAGAAGACGTCGCGGCTGTTTTCCGAGCGCGTGACCAGCAGCTGTCGCCTGTAGAGCCTGTCGAGCAGCTTTCTCGCTTCGCCCGACCCGATCATCACGTCGGCCAGTTCGGCGCTGATTTCGGGCAGCAGATTGAGTTTCAGCAGCATGTCCTGGTCGGCGGCGGGCAGGGAAAGGAAGAAATGACGGCCGAGGACGTCCGACAGCGCATTCTGGCCGCCGGGCGCTGTCCCGTTCGTGTCGTCAGGTCCGACCGCCGAGCCGTGATCGGCGAGGAGAACCAGCCCGATCGCCCAGCCGCGTGCCGCTTCGACATGGACTGAAGCGGCGCCGTTGTTAGAACGCAGCTTGACGAAATCGCGTGCTTCCGATGTCGAGAATTCGAGCGCCGACCTGTCGATAACGGCCATCTGGCCCTTGAGAACGAGGTCACCCAGTTCCTCCTGGGGCAGCGTGCGCGAGACGCAGACACAGCGGATCGTGTCAGGGAGCTCGCGGAACATCACCGAAAGCACCGTCCGGAATTCGTGCGTGTCGGCGTCGTGCAGATCGTCGAGGACCAGGATGGTGCCGGCCTTCAGCCGCGCGAAATAGGCCCTGAAGAAGCGCCTGGCGAATTCCTTCGGCTGCTCGGCATATTCGACGCCGAACACCGGCATGTCGCCGGCCGAGGCGAGCGACTGCGCCAGATACTGAAAGAAGCGCGCAATGTCCTGGTCGCCCTCGTCGATACGGAACCACACATGCGGCGCCTCTGTGCTTTCGAGATAATCGATGACCGCGGTCGTCTTGCCGTAGCCGGCCGGCGCCGCCACCCAGCATATGGTCGATCGCGACATCCGATCGATCGCCGCGAGAACACGGCTTCGCCTCAATATCCTGGCGCTGCGCGGCGCTGCCAGCTTGGCGATCCGGCCCGTGCCCGGGAGCGGGCGTCCCGCATCGGCTTTGATAGTGTCTAGGGGGTCATGGGGGCTCCCGCTCGACCAATCACCATGCGCCGGTCGTGCCGCCATGACCGTCCCGCCGCCCAGATTGACCTTAACGTAGCGTAATCATGCGACGATTCGTAGTGGCTTCGCAGATGAAGCGGCAATGGCTCCTTCCGGGGGGTGCGGACCTCGATGTTTGCGCAACCGGAAATCAGGAAGCAGACGAATTGCGGAGGGGAATGGGCGCCCGGTGAATCCCGCACTCCGTTTTCGACCGCCCGCTCCAAATGCGGTAGAATATCTGATCATTGCCATTCCCTCCGATTGGCGCGCTCATGGACTGCCTGGCAGTCCTTTCCAGACTCACGGGCTTAACCTGTGCGCGGTGGCATCAGCGCACATCGGTACGGTCACCTAGTTTCCCGGCAGCTGATCTCCCAGTTTTCGCGAGCTTGCCTAGTTTTCAATCATGCGGCAGTTCGTAGTGGCTTCGCCGATGGCTGCCCAATCCTTTGGCGATGCGATGATTTTCGCGTCACTCTCGCGAGTGCTGGAAGCCGCGCTGGCCAAGGAATGCCGGATATCTGGCATAATTCGGCTTTGGCATGCTCCTTGCTTCGTTGATGGCGTGCAGAGCGTCTAGGGTTCCGGCCGCGACAAAGCGGTGCTGGTCCAAGAGATGCGACCGCCAGGGATGCACTGAGGCATCCGGCGGAACACGGCGGGCCAAAATCCCGGGAGAACCCTGCACGGGTTTGCTGGCGCGAACCTCTCCCGGATGCGCGCTCCGTAAACCCCAACATGAAATCCGGACGCAATTCGGATCGCGAACAGGGGTACGCAATGCTTCGCAAGCTGGCCGCAATCATCCTAGCCGCATCACTCAGCCTTCCCATGATTTCCGCCGCCGAAGCGGCGCCCAAGAAAGACTTCAAGATATGCTGGTCGATCTATGTCGGCTGGATGCCGTGGGGCTATCTTGCCGACAGCGGCATCATGAAGAAATGGGCCGACAAATACGGCATCAACGTCGAGATCACCCGCATCAACGACTATGTCGAAAGCATCAACCAGTATACGGCCGGCGGCTTCGACGGCTGTTCGATGACCAACATGGATGCGCTGTCGATCCCCGCAGGCGGCGGCGTCGACACCACCGCCGTGATCATCGGCGACTTCTCCAACGGCAATGATGCCGTGATCCTCAAGGACAAGGCCGCGCTCGCCGACATCGCCGGCCAGAAGGTCAACCTCGTCGAGCTCTCCGTCTCGCATTACCTGCTGGCGCGGGCGCTGGACACGGTCAAGCTCGCCGAGAAGGACATCACCGTCGTCAACACGTCCGACGCCGACATGGTCGCCGCTTATGGCACCGGCGACGTCACCTCGGTCGTCACCTGGAATCCGCTCGTTTCCGAGATCGTCGCCATGCCGGGTGCCCACAAGGTGTTCGATTCCTCGCAGATTCCCGGCGAGATCATCGACATGATGGTCGTCAACACCGAGACGCTGAAGGACAATCCGGCATTGGGCAAGGCGCTTGTCGGCGCGTGGTACGAAGCGATGGACCTGATGATTTCGGACACGCCGGAAGGCAAGGCAGCCAAGGAGGAGATGGCCAAGGCGTCCGGAACGGACCTCGCCGGCTTCGACGCGCAGCTCGCCTCGACAGCAATGTTCTTCGACCCCGCCAAGGCGGTCGAGTTCACCATCGGCGCCGAACTGCCGAAGACGATGGACCTCGTTCGCAACTTCCTGTTCAGCCACGGCATCCTCGGCACCAATGCGACGAGCGTCGACGTGGTCGGCATGAGCTTTCCCGACGGATCCACGCTGGGCGACGCCAACAACGTCAAGCTGCGTTTCGATCCAGCCTTCATGGCCGAGGCTGCAACCGCAACGCCCTGACACGACATGCTGGCCAGGGGAACGAGCGCCATGAATGCAGACCCCGAGGCGGGCGGGGAGGGCACGCGCCCGTCCCCGCCAAGGCCGAGGGCGCGCCTTCGCATGATCAATGCGAAGGTCTCGCGCGGCGGCGCTTTGTTTCTCGGCGGCTTGCCGTTCTTGTTCGTGGCGATCGCCTATCTGATCGCCTCGGCGCAAAGATTGGCGGTCAATCCCAGCGACAAGCTGCTGCCTTCGCCGGTACAGATGTGGTCGGCCTTTCTCGACCTTGCCACGGTGCCGGACAAGCGCTCCGGCGACCTCATCCTGTGGGTCGACACCTATGCCAGTCTCCTCAGGCTGTTCGCGGGCGTGGGCGTGGCCACGCTCGCAGCACTTTCGCTTGGCATCGCCATCGGCTTTATTCCGCGGGTGCGGGCCTTCCTGCTGCCCTTCGTCACCGTCGTCTGCGTCATCCCACCATTGGCGCTGCTGCCGATCCTGTTCATCGCGCTTGGCCTTGGCGAAACGGCCAAGATCACGCTGATCGCCATCGGCGTCGCGCCGGTCATGGTGCGCGACATCGCCAACCGGGTGATGGAGCTGCCGCCCGAACTGGTGGCCAAGGCGCAGACGCTTGGCGGCAACAGCTGGTCCATGATTTTGCGGCTGGTGCTGCCGCAAGTCATGCCGCGCCTCATCACCTGCGTGCGGCTGGCGCTCGGGCCTGCCTGGCTTTTCCTGATCGCTGCCGAAGCCATCGCCTCGACCGAGGGGCTGGGTTACCGCATCTTCCTCGTCCGCCGTTATTTGTCGATGGACGTCATCCTGCCCTATGTCGCCTGGATCACGCTGCTTGCCGTCATCACCGACTGGCTGCTGGTGCGGCTGTCCCAAGCGATGTCCCCCTGGGCGCATCCGGTGGAGGCAAGATGAGCCGCATCGTCGTTCACGGGCTGGAAAAGAGCTACGGCGATGCCCGTGTGCTCGAGCGGGTCAACGTCATCGCCGAGGCCGGCGAATTCCTGTCGCTGGTCGGCGCCAGCGGCTGCGGAAAATCGACGTTCCTGCGCATCCTGCTCGGTCAGGAGCAGCAGAGCGGCGGCGTGGTCGTTGTCGGCGACGGCCCGATCGTGCCCGAACCGACGCCGCAGCGCGGCATCGTCTTCCAGCGCTATTCGGTGTTTCCGCATCTGACCGCCATTCAGAACCTGCTGCTGGTCGAAGACTTTCGCTCAGGCGGGCCTTTTGGCCGCGTCTTCGGCGCCAGGCGCAGAAACGCCAGGCAAGAGGCCGAAGCCATGCTGGAGCGGGTTGGCCTTGCCCACGCGCGCGACCTCTATCCCGCCTCGCTCTCAGGCGGCATGCAGCAGCGGCTGGCGATTGCGCAGACCTTGCTCGGCCGTCCGCAGATACTGCTTCTCGACGAGCCGTTCGGTGCGCTCGATCCCGGCATCCGCGTCGAGATGCACGACCTGCTGGTCGAGCTCTGGACCGAGCACGGTATGACGGTGGTGATGGTCACCCACGACATCGGCGAGGCCTTCAAGCTCGGCACCCGCGTGCTGGTCTTCGACAAGGTGCGCCACGACCCCCAGTTCCCGTCCGCCTATGGCGCGACGATCACCTACGATCTGAAGCTCGACCGCAAGAACCGGGCTTCTTCCCAGGATGTGGCCAAGGTGGCCGCGATGGTCGGGACGGCCCGGCCGGATAGCGCGATCGCGACGACGGCGTCGCAACGGAGAGCTTGAATGTCCAGAAGTATCCCAGAACGCAGCCACCGCAGGGCGGGGCTCGTCGCCCGGGAGGTCAGGGAACGCTTCCACCACCCCGATTTCGACGCCCGCGGCACGCAGGGCTGGAAGTCGATCGAGGCCGAGGGGAAGCTGCCGGAAAGCGGCTGGCGCAAGGAGCAGCAATGGGCGCTCGACATGGGCCTGCCGGGATCGGAGTCGATCGTCGACAAGTCGATCCCGACATTCGCGCGCGGCGAACTGCCGCATTTCGCAGGCATCAACACCTTTCTCAAGGCGCCCTATGTCGAGAATGTCCGCGATGTCGGCAAATATGATGCTGCCGTCATCGGCATCCCATTCGACAGCGGCACCACCTACCGGCCGGGAACCCGCTTCGGCCCGCAAGGCATCCGTCGCATCTCGGCGCTCTACACGCCGTACAACTACGAGCTCGGCGTCGACCTGCGCGAGCAGATGACGCTGTGCGACGCCGGCGACGTCTTCACCATTCCCGCCAATCTCGAAAAGAGTTTCGACCAGATCACCAAGGGCGTCAGCCATGTCGCCTCGTCGGGCGCGCTGCCGATCATGCTGGGCGGTGATCATTCTATCGGCTTTCCCTGCGTGCGTGGCATCGCCGACGTGACCTCGAAGCGCATCGGCATCATCCATTTCGACCGCCATATCGACATCCAGGAAAAGGATCTCGACGAGCGCATGCACACCACGCCCTGGTATTGGGCGACCAACCTGCCGAATGTCTCGGCCACCAATCTCGTGCAGCTCGGCATCGGCGGCTGGCAGGTTCCCCGCTACGGCGTCGCCGAGGCGAGGAAACGCGGCACCAATGTGCTCACCATTGCCGACATCGAGGAGATGGGTCTCGAGAAGGCGGCGGAAATCGCGCTCGAACTCGCGTGGAAAGACACCGACGCCGTCTACATCTCCTTCGACGTCGACAGCCTCGATTGCGGTTTCGTGCCCGGCACGGGCTGGCCGGAGCCGGGCGGCTTCCTGCCGCGCGAGGCGCTCAAACTTCTAGGGCTGGTGACGGCGCCCGGCATTTGCGGACTGGAGGTGGTCGAGGTCTCGCCGCCCTACGACACGTCGGACATCACGGCGCTGTTCGGCGTGCGCGTCGTCGTCGAGGCGCTCGGCTCGATGGTCGCCCACGGCAATCTCGGCAAGCATAAATCCATCATCGACAAACCGGTGAGTTTTTGACAATGCACGACGATCACCACCACAGTCATGGCCATGGCCATCATCATCACGGGCCGGACGGTCATCACGACCATCATCCTCTCGGCCATAACGGACCCGCGGGCAAGCCGCTGCAATGGCAGACGCCGCACCGGCCGGACCAGGCTCATGAGCCGCCGGTTGATCCAGCATCGGTCGACCTCGATCTTGTTGAAACCGCCTTCCTCGAGGGCTTTGCGCGGGCGCCGGACCCATCCAGCTTTCTGCGCCTGGCCGGCATACCCTTTGTCGGCGAGATGGCGGACGGCGTGCGGCTTCATCTGCTTCGCGTCGAGACCGATGACCTGGTCGACGTCGGCGCCGTCATGCCGCTCGTCGGCGGTACCGGCGTCGCCTATCACCCGTTGCCGGCGCGCCTGACGTCGCATCGCCGCCGCCTCGCATTCATCTATCACGATGGCACTGAGCAAAAGCCGCTCGGCTTCGCCGCGGCGCGCGCCCTTGCGGACCGTTCCGCCGCTTCGCAATTCGCCGTTCCCGGGCACTGAAACCAGACGCCGAACCCGTCACTCTCATCGAACAGGTACAACCATGAAAACATTTGCAAGACTTGGCGCCCTTTCAGCTCTCGCCACGCTCACACCGTCGCTGGCGTTTGCCCATGGCGGCGGCCCTCACGTCCATGGCTTTTTCACCGGTCTCGAACATCCGCTCTTCGGCATGGATCATCTGCTCGCCATGGTCGCGGTCGGCATGATTGGTGCCCGCGCCGGCGGGCGCAGTATCATTCTTGTGCCGCTGTTCTTTGTCTCGGCCATGGTCGCCGGGGCCTTGCTCGGCATGGCCGGCATCGGCCTGCCTTCCCTTGAAACCGGCATCGCGCTGTCGCTTGTGGTCTTCGGCGCCATGGTCGGCCTTGCCAGGCCTTTGCCGCTGGCCGCCGCCGCGACAGTGACGGCCCTGTTCGGTCTCTTCCATGGCAACGCCCATGGCCTCGAGATTCCCGAGAGCGCCAGCGGCGTTGCTTACGCCGCAGGTTTCATGCTCGGCACATCGATGCTGCACGCGATCGGCGTGGTGTCCGTTCTCAAGCTGGCCCGCTGGCCGTTGCCGGTCCGCACCGCAGGTGTCGCCACCTCGCTGGTTGGAATGGTGATGGCCGCACAGGCCTTCTGAGTAAGGCACCTCTTGCGCGTGAAGCAATTGGCGCGCTGTTGGCAAACAGAACTGGAAAGCAGATGAGCCGGAAATGGTCGATGAGGCTGCGGCGCATTCGCAACATGCTGTACCAGATCCTGAAAATCCGGGCCGAGCGGCTTTGAGGGGTGCAGTTTTTCGCGTCCCTCAGTCGGAATGGCATTCAGAATTCGAGGGCCTGCCTGAGTGCCGGGCCACTCCTGACGCGCAGATCGAGGTCGGCCTCGATATGGTCGATATGGTGCAGCATCAGCGCGCTAGCCCGTTCTGCGTTGCCGCTCTCGAGCGCTTCCAGGATATTCATATGCTCGCTATGGCCGCAGCTCGAGACACCGGAGCGGCCGTAAAGCGCGATCACCAGTGACGAACGCGCCACCAGTTCCTCCATGAAGCGCTGGAGGATGACGTTTCCGGCAACCGACGCCAGAAGCAGGTGAAAGTCGCCCGAAGCCTTGATTTCCGACCGTCTTGCGCTCGGTCCGCGTTCGGCAATGAAGCGGCCTTCTTCGTCGAGCTGCGCTTTGAAGGCGACGACATGCGCCGGCGTCATGCGCCCGGCCGCGGCGATCGCGATGCCGGGCTCGATGAGCCGGCGCGAAGCAAAGACCTGGCGCGCTTCGTCCGGCGACGGATTGGCGACGAAGGCGCCGCGGTTGCGCTCGGTCCGCACCAATCCCTCGAAGGAAAGCATCTGCAGCGCCGCGCGCGCCACGGTGCGACTGACATCGAACAAAGTGCCGACCTCGCCTTCGGACAGCTTGGTTCCGGGCGCCAGCCGGCGATCGACGATCGCGTCGCGCAATTGGTCGCGGATCGCCTGGGCACGATCCTCATTGGCGCTATCGACAGCAGGGAAAGTCTGGTCGGCAATATTCATGATGATGATCCCTGGCGCCTTTCTACCCTGAATCGGGTCGCTTACACGAGTGCCAAAATGAATACGATGTGAGAAAATATTGCATACGATTTTTGCGAAGATCGCCGACTATTTGCCTATAATTTGTGCATCGCACATGCGTGCCGTTTCGGCAGGCTGCCGGATGCAATTCAAATTTCCCAGAGGATTCAATCGCTTGAGGCTGAAGTAGGGCAATTGGCATGCATGATGCTTTGCTTAAGTTGACTTAGAGAGGAAGCCGATGTCCAAAGCCGCCGAAATCGACATCGTGTCCGTTTCGAAAGTCTATGGCGCAACGACTGCCGTCGAAGACATCAGCTTGAAAATCCCCGCGGGAACCTATTGCTGCCTGCTCGGGCCGTCCGGTTGTGGCAAGACCTCGACGCTGCGCATGATCGCCGGGCACGAGAGCATATCGAGCGGCGACGTGCGTCTGGGCAACACAGTCGTCACCGACCTGCCGCCTGCCAGGCGTGGCACCGCCATGATGTTCCAGTCCTACGCGCTGTTTCCGCATCTCGACCTGATGGACAATGTCGCGTTCAGCCTCAAGATGAAGGGTGTCGGCAAGGAGGAGCGCCGCGCCAAGGCGCTCGACATGCTGAAGCTGATGCAGATGGAAGCCTATGCCGGTCGCCGCCCGGCGCAGCTTTCGGGCGGACAGCAGCAGCGCGTCGCTCTGGCCCGCGCGCTGATCACCGACCCCGAAGCGCTGTTGCTGGATGAGCCGCTGTCAGCACTCGATCCGTTCCTGAAGATCCGCATGCGGGCGGAGCTGAAGAAGCTGCAGACGTCGCTCGGCATCACCTTCGTCCACGTCACCCACAGTCAGGAAGAGGCGATGGCGCTGGCCGACCTGATCGTGGTGATGAACGATGGCCGCATCGAGCAGGCGGCACATCCGCGTGACGTGTTCGAGCGGCCAGCCACCGCATTCGTCGCCCGTTTCATGGGCGACCACAATGTCGTCTCCGGCCGGGTGACCGGCAGCCGCGACGGCATGGTTGTTTTCGATGTTCCGGGCGGCGTCTCGCTTGCGGCCAGCGGGCAAGGCAGGGCGGTCGGCGAGCCGATCGACATCGCCATTCGCACCGACCATGTGCGGATCGGCGAAGCGCCGGCCGCGGGGCTGGGCTTCACCGGCATCGCCTCCAACGTCGAATACCGTGGCTCGACCGTGAAGCTGTCGGTCAACGGCGCCGGCATCGAGGATTTCACGGTGATCGTCGACGACACCAGCTTCTTCGCCAAGCCGGTTGCCGTCGGCGACGCGGTGCCGATCGCCTGGGACCCCGAGGACGCCATCGTCCTTGGCCGTCTCGATTCCTGAACCCGCATAACCAACAAAACAGGGGAACTGACATGACCAACACCACCGACAAGAAGACAGGAATTTCCCGCCGCTCGCTGCTCAAGACAGGTGCTGCCGCCGTCGGTCTTGCCGCCGGCTCCGGCGTCATATCAGGCTTCCCGACGATCTGGGCGCAGTCCAACATCACATTGCGCCAGTTCGGTACCGGCGTGTCGAACCTCAACGCCATTGCCGACAAGTGCAAGGCCGATCTCGGCATCACGCTGGAGATGACGGCGACCGATTCCGACGCCGCCGCCCAGCGCGCGGTGACCCAGCCGGACAGCTACGACATCGCCGACATCGAATACTGGATCGCCAAGAAGGTCTATCCGTCTGGCGTGATGCAGCCGATGGATGTCAAGAAGCTGAAATATTACGACAAGATCGTACCGCTTTTCATCACCGGCAAGCTGACGCCGGACAGCGTCATCGCTCAGGGCACCGCGCCGCATACGGTCGGCTTCGTCGAGGCGCAGGACGCCAAGACCTTCGCCAAGGAACCGACCCAGTGGATGACGATGGTTCCGACCATTTACAATGCCGATACGCTCGGCATCCGCCCCGATCTTGTCGGCCGCGACATCACCACCTGGGCCGACATCATGGATCCGGCCTTCAAGGGCAAGGCCGCCATCCTCAACATCCCGTCGATCGGCATCATGGATGCGGCGATGATCATGGAGGCCATGGGCAACATCAAATACGCCGACAAGGGCAACATGACCAAGGAGGAGATCGACAAGACGATCGACTTCCTCATCAAGGCCAAGCAGAACGGCCAGTTCCGTGCGTTCTGGAAATCGTTCGACGAGAGCGTCAACCTGATGGCATCGGGCGAAGTGGTCATCCAGTCGATGTGGTCGCCTGCGGTCGCGGCGGTGCGCTCCAAGGGTATTGCCTGCAAATACCAGCCGCTCAAGGAAGGCTATCGCGCATGGGGTGGCGGTCTCGGCCTCGCCTCGCATCTGTCGGGCGCGCAGCTGGACGCCGCGTATGAATACATCAATTGGTACACGTCCGGCTGGGTCGGCGGCTACCTCAATCGTCAGGGCTATTATTCCGCCGCGATGGAGACAGCGAAAAACTTCATGTCGGAAGACGAATGGGGTTTTTGGATCGAAGGCAAGCCGGCCAAGGGCGACATCTCGTCGCCGGAAGGCAAGGTCATGGAGAAGGCGGGCGCCGTGCGCGACGGCGGCTCGTTCGAAGACCGCATGGGCAAGGTCGCCTGCTGGAACTCGGTCATGGACGAGGACCGCTACATGGTGAGGCGCTGGAACGAGTTCATCGCGGCTTGATGCAGTCTCTTCCCCTTCTCCCCTTGTGGGAGAAGGTGGATTGGCGCGCAGCGCCAAGACGGTTGAGGGGTGCTGGACGGAGCGCTGTTGGTGCCAAGCTGGAACACCCCCTCATCCGACCGAGCTTCGCTCGGCCACCTTCTCCACAAGGGAGAAGGGAACGCAGCCTCAGTCGCGTCGCCGACCTAGACCGAGATGTTGATGACCGTAGCGCTCGAACAATCCACGCATGTTAAGTCCGCAAAGCCGGCCAGACGCAGCCCGTCCTTGGCCGGCCTCGCTCCCTGCCTCCAGGCGACACCTCTGGCCCTGATCCTCTGCGCATTCCTCCTGCTGCCGATCCTGATGATCGCCGTGGTCTCCTTCTGGGATTACGATTTCGCGGCGATGTATCCGGATCTCCTGACCACCAACTACGCCGACACGCTTGGCTCCTGGGTCACCTGGAAAACCTATCTGAACACGATGAAATACGCTGCCATCGTCTGGGCGCTGACGCTGTTCATCGGTTTCTGGATCGCCTATTTCCTCGCCTTCCATATCAGGACCACGGCCATGCAGATGGTGCTGTTCCTGGTCTGCACCGTGCCGTTCCTGACCTCCAACATCATCCGCATGATCTCGTGGATTCCGGTGCTTGGCCGCAACGGCCTGGTCAATTCGACGCTGGTGCAGATGGGACTGATCCCAAGGCCGATCGAATGGCTGCTCTATTCCGAATTCGCCGTGGTGCTTGCCATGGTGCATCTCTACACGCTGTTCATGGTGACGCCGATCTTCAACACGCTGATGCGCATCGACAAGTCGCTGATCGAAGCCGCGCGTGATGCCGGCGCGTCCGGCTGGCAGGTCCTGTGGAACGTCATCGTCCCGCTTGCCAAGCCTGGCATGGCGATCGGAACCATCTTCGTCGTCACATTGGTGATGGCTGACTTTTCGACGGTGCAGGTGATGTCCGGCGGACAGAGCGCCTCCGTCGCGCTGATGATGAAGAACCAGATGTCGCTGCTGCAATATCCCGCGGCGGCCGCCAACGCGGTCGTACTTCTGGTGCTGGTGCTGCTGATGGTCGCCGGCATTCTGCGCATCGTCGACATCCGCAAGGAGCTGTGACGTGAGCCACGAGAAGCGCACCCTCGAATTCTACGTGCTGGCGGCCTTCTTCGCCCTTTTCGTGCTGTTCCTCTACGGCCCGCTTTCGGCGATCCTGATCCTCTCCTTCCAGGGTGAGAATGGCGGGCTGACCTTTCCGCTGAACGGCGTATCGCTGCACTGGTTCGCCAATCTGTTCGAGCGCCAGGCGGTCGGCGATTTCGGCGGCAGTTTCAAACGCTCCTTCATTCTTGGCCTGATGGTGATGGTGGTGACCGTTGTCGTGTCGCTGCTCGCCGGTCTTGCCTTCCGCCAAAAGTTTCGCGGCGCAACGGCGCTGTTCTATCTGGCCGTCGCCAGCCTGGTCGTGCCGTCGATCATCATCTCGCTCGGCATCGGCGTCGTCTTTCAGCAGATCGGCTTTCGTCCCGCCTGGTACACGTCCGCCTTCGGCGCGCATCTGACGTGGACCTTGCCTTTCGGCGTGCTGATCATGTTCGCGGTCTTCAACCGGTTCTCGCCGGCCTATGAGGAGGCCGCGCGGGATCTGGGCGCGACCTCGTGGCAGACCTTCGCGCATGTCGTCCTGCCGATGATCGCGCCCAGCCTGATCGGTGTCGGCCTGTTCGGCTTCACGCTCTCCTATGACGAGTTCGCCCGCACGCTGATGACGTCGGGCACCTTCAACACGCTGCCGCTTGAAATCTACGGCATGACGACGAACGTGACGACGCCGGTGCTCTATGCGCTGGGCACTGTGACCACCGTGTTTTCCTTCCTGGTGATTTTGGCGACGCTCGGTGCAATCGTCTATGTCGGGCGCCGCCGGGCGCGCGCATGAGCGGAGCCGCAGTGCAAATCCTCGTTGTCAATCCGAACACCACCGCCAGCATGACCGAAACCATCGCGGCGGCGGCGCGACCTGTGGCCGCCGCCGGAACGGAAATCGTCGCCGTCACCTCGTCGATGGGGCCGGTCTCGATCGAAGGCTATTACGACGAGGCGCTTGCCGTGCCTGGCCTGCTGGTCGAGATCGCTGCCGGCGAGCGCTCGGGCGCGCGGGCCGCGATCATCGCCTGTTTCGACGACACCGGCCTCGATGCCGCGCGCGCCATGGCCAACATTCCGGTCATCGGCATCTGCGAGGCTGCGCTCAGCACGGCCGCGTTCATCGCCCAGCGCTTCACCGTCGTCACCACGACCGAGCGCTCGCGGGTTCCGGTCGAAGGGCTGGTGCAGCGCTACGGCATGGCGGGGCGGGCACGCGTGCGCGCCGCGGACATTCCGGTCCTTGCCCTCGAAGACCCGGCATCGGATGCGGTCCTGAAGCTGCGCGGCGAGATCGCGCGCGCCGTCGAGGAGGATCGCGCCGAAGCCATCGTGCTGGGCTGTGCCGGCATGGCCGATCTCGCAGCCGAGCTGCAGCGGGAATTCGGCGTTCCTGTCATCGACGGCGTCGGCGCGGCGGTCAAGCAGGCCGAGGCGTTGATCGCGCTTGGCCTGTCGACGTCCAAGCGTGGCGCCTATGCAAACCCACTGGCAAAGCCTTATCGTGGCGCATTGAAATCCTTCGCCCCCGGACCTGTTGCCGCCGAGTGATCGCAATGCCCCGAACGATCAGAACGCTCGCACTTGACGAAGTGGAAACCCTTGTCGACTGGGCAGCAGCGGAGGGCTGGAACCCCGGCCTCGGCGATGCCGTGGCGTTCCAGGCGACGGATCCCCGGGGCTTCATCGGCGCCTTTGTCGATGGCGAGATGGTGGCTGGCATTTCCGCCGTGGCCTATAGCGACGATTTCGGTTTCATCGGCCTTTACATCTGCCGTCCAGACAGGCGGGGAAGGGGTCATGGCAAGGCGGTCTGGGACGCCGGCATGGCGCGGCTCGGCAACCGCACGATCGGCCTCGATGGTGTCGTCGAACAGCAGGCCAACTACCGCAGCATGGGTTTTGCGCCGGCCTATCGGACGATCCGGTTCGTCGGATCGCCCAACGCTCCGGCAGACGCCGGCAGTGATATTCGCGCCATAAGGGCGGAACTCTTGGCCGATGTCCTGGACTACGATGGTAGGTTCTTCCCCGGTCCGAGACGGGTATTTCTAGAGCACTGGCTGCGCCCGCCGTACATGGCGCTGGCGATCGTCAGGAATGGCGCGATCGAGGGATACGGCGTCGCGCGCCGATGCCGGGAAGGCTGCAAGATCGGTCCGCTTTTCTCCGACAGCCTCGACGCGGCAAGCCGTCTCTTCGCCGCGCTCGCCGACACGTGCAAATCCGGAAACATCCATATCGACGTTCCCGAGACCAGCGGGGATTTTGCAGCTCGGCTGACGTCCGCAGGCCTTAAACCGGGCTTCGAGACCGCTCGAATGTACAAGGGAAAAGCGCCGCAGCTCACGCAGTCCGGAGTCTTTGCGATAACGACCTTGGAGCTTGGTTGAGGCGCAATCTTTGTTTTATGCATGTCGTTGCCCCAAAACCGCTGCGCACTTTTAGGCGACATGCATTAGCGCCCCTCATCCAGCCGATCGCGCAGGATGCTTAGGGGAAGCAGCATGTTTGGCGCATGCCGCATCAGGCCGTGGAACGGGATCGGCGACGGCGGCGCAAACGGAAGCGGCAAATCCTGAGGCTTCGCTCCACCAGCCCAATCCGCAAGCACCTTGCCCATGGCTATGGTCATAGCGATGCCACGCCCGTTGCAGGCAAAGCCCGCGATCAGGCCATGCCCGAGATCGACGAGGTGCGGCAGGAAATCGGGCTCGACGGCAGCTATCCCCGACCAGCTGTAGGCGAGCGGCGGCAGTTCGGGAAGCTCGAGATGCCTGGCAAGCCGTCGCCAGATCGCCTGCGGCACGCGGACGTCGGCGCCGGGACCAAGACTATGCATGCCGCCGGTTATCAGCCTGTTTTCGCTGTCGAAGCGGAAGGTGAAAAGATTGCGCCTGGTGTCGCCGACGCCTTGCCCGCCGGGAAGCAGGCGGGTGCGTATTTCTCGCGGCAGCGGCGCCGTCGCGATCTGGAAAATCTTCAGCGGGAAGTAGGTTCGCTGCAGCGTGCGGTCCAGTGGCCCGCCATAGGCGTTGGTGGCAATCAGCACCTTTCCGGCGCGCACCGAGCCCGATTCCGTCTTCAAAACCCAGCCATTCCCGTTGCGATCGATCGATACAACGCGCGTATGCTCGAAGATGCGGGCTCCGGCCTTTTCCGCCGCATCGGTGAGCCCGCGTGCATAGTCGACCGGATTGAGGACGCCGCCCGAACGGTCCATCCAGCCGCCCAGATAACCGCGAACACCCGTCAGGTCCTTGATCGCCTGTCTGTCCAGCGCAACAGCCGGTTTCCCGCGCCTTGCCCACTGCTCGGCGCGCGATCTGGTCTTTTCCAAAGCGGCCTGTGAATGGGCCGGTTGTATCCATCCGCTCTGGACGGCGTCGCAGTCGATGCCGTGCCGCTTGATCAGGTCGAAGACGAGATCGGCGCTGCCGGCCGCGAAATCGACAAGGCGTTCGCCGCGCTCTGGCCCGAGCTGGGCAATGATATCGTCGGGATCCCTTTTCGCGAAATTCGGCACGACGAAGCCGGCATTCCTGCCGGTTGCACCCCAGGCGGTGATTTCCGCTTCGAGGACGACGACCGAGATGCCTTTTTGTGCGGCGTGCAACGCGGTCGAAAGGCCCGAAAATCCGCCGCCGACAATTGCCAGATCGACATCGAGCGCGCCTTCAAGGGCGGGCCGTTCGCGGCGATTGCGACTGACGGCGTGCCAGAGGGAAAGCCCGGGAGACCCGGCAACGTGGATCATGACGCTGTTCCGCTCTCACCCGTAGCCACTTTGGCACGCTTGCCGAACCTTGGACGCCGCGGCCTGTCGCCAAACAGGCCGTTCGGCCTGACCAGAAGGATGACGCACAGCATCACGCCGATCGCCACGATCTGCAGCGAGGCGGCGCGGGCCTGCTGTTCGGGCGAGAACAGCACACTGGTAAGGCTTCCCGATCCGGCCCATATCGCCCAGACCAGGATGCTGCCGACGACGGCGCCCTTGTTGCTGCCCGAGCCGCCGACGATCAGCATCACCCAGACTTGGAAGGTCAGTATAGGCAGATAATTGTCAGGCGCGATAAAGCCGGTGAAATGCGCCTGCAGAGCGCCGGCCAGTGCCATGATGCCACCGCCAACGGCAAAGGCCTGGACGCGGTAGAAGCGTGCGCTTTTCCCCAGGGATATCGCGGCCCGCTCATCCTCCCGAAGCGCCTTCAACACGCGCCCCCACGGGCTGCGCGACAAATGCTCCAGCGCGAGATAGACGATCAGCGTCACCACCGAGACGACGGCAAGGTTCGACAGGTTGAACAGCAAAGGCGTCTCGGCGAGGCCTCCGAAAGGACGCGGAATGAAGCCGATGCCGAACGGGCCGCCAGTCAGCTTCTGGGCATTGAGCGCCACCAGCTGCACGACGACGGCGACGCCGAAGGTGGTGATCGCCAGATAGTCGGATCGCAGCCGCAGCGTGGCGATGCCAGTGATGGCGGCGGCGATGCCGCCCGCCAGCATGGCGCCGAGCCACCCGGCAAGGATAGGCAGGTCGAAGCCGCCGAGGCGTGCGGCATCGTCGGGCGTGGTCAGCAGCGCCGAGGTGTAGGCGCCGATGGCGATGAAGCCTGCGAGCCCGACATTGAAAAGGCCGGTGAGCCCCCATTGCAGGTTGAGCCCGAGCGTGACGAGCGAAAAGATCAGCGCGGTCGTCAGGAAGAAAGCGCCATAGCCGAGCAGATCCATCAGCGTTCTCTCACTCCGAAAAGGCCGATAGGCCGCACGAACAGCACCGTCATCAGGATGATGAAGGAGACGGCGGCGCGCCATTCGGCGCCGATCAACTGTACCGCGCCGGCTTCGGCCATACCGATGATCAATCCGCCGAGAACGGCGCCCGGCACGCTGCCGATGCCGCCGAGAATGGCGGCCGCGAACATCGGCAGCAGCATGTCGAAACCCATGAATGGCCGGATCTGGATGAGAATGCCGATCATGACGCCGGCGACGCAGGCCAGCGCCCCGCCGACGATCCAGGTGACGCGCACGACCTTGGCGACGTCGATGCCGACAATGCGCGCCAATGCCGCGTTCTGGCTCAGTGCCTGCATCGAACGGCCGGTCTGGGTGCGCGTGATCAACAGATGCACGCCGAGCACGAGAACGGCGGTGACCAACAGCAAGGCGATCTGATCGGGGGTGATGCGAATGCCGAAGCCGACCGGCATGGCGATCTGGATGGCCCGGCTGAAATAGGTCGGGCGCGAGCCGAAGATGAATTCGAGCAGGCTCCTCAGTGCCATCGAGGCGCCGAAGCTCGCCATCACCACGATGATCGCCTGGCCCTTGGCCCTGAGCCGCGCGAACAGCACCATGTCGAGCGAGAGCGCCAACAGGCCGGTGATCGTCATGCCGACGACGACCGCCACGATCAGCGGCCAGCCGAAGGAGAGGGGAGCGATCGGCGCGATTTTGCCGAACATTGCGCCGATGGCGCCGACGACGGCGAGCGTCGCATAGGCGCCCCAGGCCATGAAGTCGCCATGCGCGAAGTTCGAGAAGCGCAGGATCGAATAGGTGAGCGTCACGCCGATGGCGCCGAGGCCGATCATCGAGCCCGCCAGCAGCCCGTCGACGACAAATTGCAGGCTCACGCCGCGCCCCCTTTGCGAGAGTGCCGGTCTCTTTCAGGATCGAGGCGGCGCTGGCCAAGATAGAGCTCGGCGACGACCGGATCGTTCCACAGCTCGGAGGCGACGCCCTCATGCCGGTCCTTGCCCTCGACCAGCACGTAGGCGCGATCGCCGATGGCAAGCGCTGCCTTGGCGTTCTGTTCGACCAGCAGAATGGTGACGCCGGATATGCGTATACCGGCCAGCATCTCGAACACCATCGCCACGAATTTCGGCGACAGGCCTGCCGACGGTTCGTCGAGCACCAGCACCTTGGGATGGACGATCAGCGCCCGGGCGACGGCCAGCATCTGCCGCTGTCCGCCCGAGAGATTTCCGGCGGCGGTTCTGCGCTGACGGGCGAGATCGGGAAAGGCCGCATACATTTCCTCGATGCGGGCAGGGGTCTCGCGCGGCTTCAGGATGCCGCAGGCAACCTTCAGATTGTCCTCGACCGACATCAAGGGGAAGATGTTTTCGGTCTGCGGCACGAAGGCAAGGCCGAGGCGGACCATGGTGTGGGCAGGTGCGGCGGTGATATCCTTGCCGTCCAGCAGGACCGTGCCGCCGGTGATCGGGACAAGGCCGGCGATCGCCTTGATCAAGGTCGACTTGCCGGCGCCGTTGGGGCCGAGAACGACAACGATCTCGTCCTTGTCGACGGTGATCGAGGCGCCGCGCACGATCGGCACGCCTGGCTCGTAGCCGGCTTCGAGATCGCGGACATCGAGAACCGTCTGGCTCATGCCGCGCCTCCGAGATAGGCCTCGATGACGCGCGGATCGCGTGCCACCTCGTCCGGAGTGCCTTCGCACAGAAGCTGGCCGCTCGCCATGACCAGCACGCGGTGGCAGAGCCGCGTCACCATGTCGATATTGTGCTCGATCAGCAGGAAGGTGATGCCGCTTCTGTTGATGTCGCGGATGCGGTCGATGATGACTTCGAGCAGCGTCGCGTTGACGCCGGCCGCCGGTTCGTCGAGCAGGATGATCGCAGGGTCGGCCATCATGACGCGGGCGAGTTCGAGCAGTTTGCGCTGGCCGCCGGAAAGCACACGCGCCGGTTCGTGCGCGAGGTGGGCAAGCTTGACAAGTTCGAGCAGCTCGATGGCTCTCGTCTCGGCAGCCAGCTCCTCGGCGGCGACCCGCCGTGGTATCAGGAAGTTGGCGAGCAGTCTTTCTCCGGCTTGTCCCTGCGCGGCCAGCATGACGTTTTCGATCAGCGTCAGGTTGGGCAGTGGCCGGGGGATCTGGAACGTGCGGCCAAGGCCGCGGCCGATGCGGCGATGGGCTGGCTCTCCCGATACCGGTGTGCCGTTGAGAAGGATCTCGCCGCTGGTCGGAAGGATGCTGCCGGCCAGCAGGTCGAACATCGTCGTCTTGCCGGCGCCGTTCGGGCCGATAAGGCCGAGTATTTCACCCGGCTGGACGTCAAACGAGACATCGTCGACCGCGACGAGGCCACCGAAGCGCCTGACGACGTTCCTGGCCGTCAGAACCGGCATGTGGGTTTCCGCCCGCTGTCGTGCGGTTGTGTCACTCATAGGACCCTCTGGCCCGAAAGCGATCGTCGCCGCCTTCTGGTTATTGATTTGTGATCACACTTGCTTTGATCACGCTAATCGGCTTTAATTTCTTCCGCAAGCCGAAAACAGGCTGGAGACAGCCAAAACCGGGATGCCATGCAAAAGGCCGTTATCGAAAAGAACAATGAAACGATCGCGGCCCAGCTTACGCCGGTCGGCCGCGAGACCGTGCAGGATCGCGTCTATTCGGAGCTGCGCCGCGCCTTGATCGGCGGCCTTTTCGAGCCGAGCCAGGTTCTGACCATTCGTGGCCTCGCCGACGCGCTGGTCACCAGCACCATGCCGGTGCGCGAGGCGCTCGGGCGGCTGATCACGGAAAAGGCGCTGGAGGCGCTTCCCAATCGCTCCGTGCGCGTGCCGCCGATCACGCTGGAGCGTATCGACGATCTCCTGCGCGCCCGCTCCCTGATCGAGGGCGAAGCGATCGCGCTGGCTGCCACGCGCATGAACCCGCGCCAGATCGCTACGGTCGAAGCCATGCTCGGCGAGTGGGACGAGATGCGGGCGCTGAAGCACAAGAAGGATATCGACCGCGAGGCGACGCTCAACCAGAGCTTCCACTTCGAGATTTACCGTTGCTGCGGTTCCGCCGTGCTGATACCGATGATCGAGAGCCTGTGGCTGCAATCCGGGCCCTGCATCCGCGTTGCCATCTACGCATTTTCCGATGCTGGCGAGGTCGATACCGCCCACTATCATCGCAGCATCGTCGCGGCGCTTGCGAGGCAGGATGCGCAAGCAGCGCGCGAGGCGCTGGTGGCCGACATCAGCCGGCCCTTCGCCTTCCTGCGTGACAAGCTCCAATCCACAGCCAAGAAAGATTGAGGGCATGACGACGCCTGCCATCACGATCACCGAGCTGCGCTCAAAGCTTTCCGTGACGGCGCTGCTGCTGCCCGAAAAGGCGCCCGACAACGCTGCCTTCCTGCTGGCCTATCTCGAGCGGCCGCGCGTCGTTGCCGGCATCCATGCGATGTGGACGGGGCCGGAAATCTCCTGCCCGATTCCCGCCGCGGATCTCGAGGGCCAAACCTATGCCAAGCCCTTGCCGGCGGAGAATGTAACGCTGACGCCGCAGCCGGGCGATATCGTGCTGTCCTACGTGCCGCCCCGCATGTGGGGCGGCAATCCGAAGGCGATTTTCGACATCGGCCTGTTTTATGGAGCGGGCGCGCGTCTCTTGTTCCCGATCGGCTGGCTGGCCGGAAGCGTCGTCGCGCAGGTGCGCCCCGAGGAACGCGACCGGTTCGCCGACGCCTGCGGCGCGATCCGCCGCAACGGTGCTTGCGACATCACCTTCACCCGGGTGGAGATCTGAATGGCCGGACCAGACGACAGTTTCGAACTCTTCGACCTTCGCGTCGAGGCGATCATTCCGGAAGGCAAGCCGATCTATTGCGGCGCCAAACCAGGCGATTACTTCGAGCTCAAGGGCGAGATGCTGTCCATGCCGGCGGGACAGGGTTTTTCGATCTACTCGATATCGGCCGTCTTGCCGCTGCTCGCAGCCAAACAGCGCCCGACCCACAAGAACGACTGGATGACGTCGGACGCCGAGATCGCTTGTCCCGATCCCAATTGCGCCAGCCGGCTCAGGGTCGTCAGGACCGGCAAACGGCGGTTCAGCCATGCCGAAACCACGGCGGTGCCGCTGCCGAAGGAGAATGACCAGAGATGACCGCCACGGCTTTCGAGCTCAGCCCCGGCTATACGATCTCGCGCGTCATTCGCGGCGGCTGGCAGCTTGCCGGCGGGCACGGCGCGATCGACCGCGAACAGGCGGTAACCGACCTGATCGCCACCTTCGACGCCGGCATCAGGAGCTATGATTGCGCCGATATCTATACCGGGGTCGAAGAGCTGATCGGCGCGGCGCGGCTGCGGCTGGCCAACGAGCGCGGCCTCGACGTTGCCGCCAGGATGAAGGTGCACACCAAGCTGGTGCCCGACCTCGAAAGGCTTTCCAGCATTAGCCGCGACTATATCAGAGGCATCGTCGACCAGTCGCTGCGGCGGCTGAAGACCGAGCGGCTCGATCTCGTGCAGTTCCACTGGTGGGATTATGCGCTGCCCGGCTATGTCGATGCGATGGGCTGGCTCGATGACCTTCGCCGGGAAGGCAAGGTGCGCAACATCGGCACCACCAATTTCGACACACAGCATTTGGCCGAGATCCTGGCCGCCGGCGTGCCGCTGGTCAGCCAGCAGCTGCAATACTCCGTGCTCGACCAGCGGCCGGCCACCAGCCTTGCGGCACTCGCCAGCCAGAGCGGCGTCAGTTTCCTGTGCTACGGTTCAGTGGCGGGCGGCTTCCTGAGCGAAAGATGGCTTGATGCTACCGAGCCGCAAACGCCGCTCGAAAACCGGTCGCTGGTCAAATACAAGCTGATCATCGACGATTTCGGCTGCTGGGAGCTTTTCCAGGAGTTGCTGCGGGTATTGAAGGCGGTCGGCGAGCGCCATGGCGTCGATATCGCCACCATAGCCAGTGCCTGGGTGCTGGAGCAGCCGCAAGTGGCGGCCGTCATCGTCGGCGCCCGCAACCAGGCGCACGCCCTTGCCAATGCCAAAATCATGGACGTCGCGCTCGACGCCGATGACCGGGCGCGGATCGCCGCAGTGATCGCGCAAAGTCGCGGGCCCGTGGGCGACGTCTACACGCTGGAACGCGACCGTCACGGCCGCCATGGCTCGATCATGCACTATAATCTGAACGCAGGCCGGATATGAGCGGCGAGCTCTCTCTGTTTTCCCGCGCCAGCGCCGAGATCGTCGATCTGCATCGCTTCTTCGTCGGCTGGTTCGACAGGACGCGCGCCGACAGGACGGATTTCAGCCGCTTCGAACGCGTCATGGGCGAAGGCTTCGAGATGATCGCGCCGGACGGCCAACTCCTCGATCGCAACGCGGTGCTCGACCATATCAGGGCAAGCCGCGCCACCTGTGACGGCGACTTCGCCATCGCCATCGAGGATATCCGGGCCGTCTGGCAGGCCGGCGACACGATCGTCGTCTGCTACGTCGAGGCGCAGCAACGCGCCGGCAAGCGCAGCCGCCGTCGCTCTAGTGCCGTTTTCACCACCAGTTCATCGGCGCCCAACGGCGTTGAATGGCGACATCTGCATGAAACCTGGCTGCAGATGTCGGAAGGCTGAACAGGCTCAAGACATGAATCGAACCAGAGTCGTGTGACGAAAGGGGAACAACAATGACAAAGACGATACTTCTGATCACCACCGCGCTAGCTCTGCTGACGGCAGCAGGTACAGCGCAAGCCGCCGATTGCAAGATCACCGTCGGCCTCGTCATGGAACTGACTGGCCCGGCCGGCGAATACGGCCAAGCCGGTGCCAAGTCGGTCGAAATGGCCTTCCGCGATATCAACGACGCCGGCGGCGTGCGCGGTTGCGATCTCGCGACCGACACCCGCGACAGCCAGAGCCAGGGCAACATTGCGGTCGATGCCGCGACCCAGCTTGTGCAGGTCAAGAAGGTGCCGGTGATCATCGGCGGCATCATCTCCTCGGTGTCGATCCCGATCCTGACCTCGGTCACCGCGCCGGCCAAGATCGTCCAGGTGTCGCCGGCTTCGTCGTCGCCGACGCTGACGGCGCTCGGGCGCGACGGCAAGACCAACGGCATCTTCTTCCGTACCATCACCTCGGATGCGCTACAGGGCGTCGCCGCCGCCAAGTACGCCATCGACAAGGGCTTCAAGAAACTGTCGGTCATCCACGTCAACAACGACTTCGGCGTCAACATGGTGGCCGAATTCTCGCGCGCCTATAAGGCGCTCGGCGGCACCATCGTCTCCGACACGCCCTACAATGAAAAGCAGTCGAGCTATGCCTCGGAAGTGACCGCGGCGATATCAGGCGAGCCGGATGGGCTTTATCTCGTCAGCACGCCTGTCGACGGCGCAACCATCGCCCGCGCCTGGATTTCGCAGGGCGGTGTGCAGAAATTCCTGCTCAATGACGGCATGAACAGTCCGGACTTCATCGAATCCGTCGGCGCCGATTACCTGAAGGACGCCTATGGCACTTCCTCGGGCACCAGCCCGACCGCATCGACCGAGTATTTCACCAAGCATTACAAGGAATTTTCCGGCATCGAACCGTCGAACCCGGCGGCCGATCGCTCCTATGATGCCGGCGCCATCGTCGGCTTGGCAATCGCCATTGCCGGCTCCGAGGATCCGGCCAAGATCAAGGATGCGATCTACAAGGCGGTCGATCCGGCCGGCACGCCAATCTATGCCGGCAAGGACGAGTTCGCCAAGGCGCTCGGCCTGATCAAGGATGGCAAGCCGATCCGCTACGAAGGCGTCATCGGCCCGGTCGCCTTCGACAAATACGGCGACATCACCGGCCCGTTCCGTCTCTGGAAGATCGTCGACGGCACGGTGACGACCGACGGCGAAATGACGACGGATGATGTCAACGCCCTGCAGGCGAAGCTTCAGTAAGGCGCCTATGCCTTGTCCGGCATCATTTCATTGAGGTTGATGCCGGACATCGTCCCGACTCGCGCGCTCCAGCTAATAGAGCGGCTTGGCCATGTGCCGGGGCGTCGGCCATTCGGTCGTAATCCCGGGCTGTACCGGCCGCTCGAGATAGGTCGACAGAACCACGTAGCTTCGCGTCGAGGTGACGCCGGGCGTTTCGTAGAGACGCGACAACAGGCCTTCGAGCGCCCTTGTGTCCTCGGTGCGGACCTTGATCAGCATGCATGTGTCGCCGGCCACCGAATGAATCTCTTCGACTTCCGGGTGCTCGGAAATCGCCATCAGTTCGGGGGTCTTTCCCCAGCCCTTGGTGTCGATGTGCACGAAGGCAAGCAGCGGCTTGCGCACCGCCTTGGGATCGATGAATGCCGCGGTGTTGCGGATGGCGCCGCTGCGCCGAAGCCGCTTCACCCGTTCATGGGCCGCCGGCGGCGACAGGCCGACGCGATCACCGAGCTCAGCATAGCTGACCGTGGCGTCGTCGACCAGAACGCCTAATATTTTTCGGTCGATTGCGTCGACATCGCGAGCTGCAGGCTTGTTCTCCGGAATGCCATCTGTTTCTTCATCCATATCAAAATTCCTGGTTGATGCAGAATTTAATACGGCCATTATCGCCATATGTCGAACAGTGATCAAGTCGCAACATTGACGGCAGCGCCCAGGGCACCTATCCCGGCGCTCGCCTATCTCCTGACCGGATGCATCGCCGTGATCGGCTCGAACTCGCTGGTTCTCGGTCCGATAGCACCGTCGGTGGCCGCATCGTTTGCGACAAGCGTGCCGGTCGTCATGATCGCGTCCGCCGCGTTCGGGCTTGGCACATCGGCAAGCGCCTTGTTTCTGGCGCGCTATATCGATCGGCTTGGCGCCCGCCGCATGCTGCAAGGCGCGTTGCTGCTGCTGGCGGTCGCGCTTGTCGCCAGCGCCGCCGCGCCGACGGTGACGGCGCTGGTTGCGGCCCAGCTCCTCGCCGGCATCGCCGCCGGCGTCGCCATGCCGGCCATCTACGCCAGCGCCGCTGCGATCGCGCCGCCTGGCCGCGAAAGCGGGACGATCGGCGTCGTGCTGACAGGGTGGACGCTCAGCATGGTGGCCGGCGTCTCGTTGTCGGCGGTGCTTGCCGATCTGGTGCATTGGCGCGCTGTTTTCGCGGCTGTCGCGGTCCTTGCGGTGCTCGCGTTGACCGGTCTTACGCTGACGTCGCTGAGCGACGCCAGGAAAAGCGGCCCGGCGCCAACGCCGTTCGGCGCCTTGGCAGTTCCCGGCATAGTGCCGCTCCTAGTCGCCTGCGGCGCCTTCATGACCGCCTTCTACGGCGTCTATGGCTATCTTGGCGATCACCTTCACAACGGCTTGGGACAGCAGGTCAGCGCCAACGGGCTGGCGGCGCTCGCCTATGGCGCGGGCTTCGGCATGGCGGCGCTTCTGGACGGCCTGATCGATCGCCTGGGCGCGCGACGCGTCATGCCGTTCGCCTATCTCCTCGTCGCGATCGTCTATGTCGCGCTTGCCGCGGCAAGCAATAGTTTCCATCTGACCCTGGCGATGGTGGCTGTCTGGGGGCTTGCCAATCATTTCGGGTTGAACGTCCTGGTGATGCGCCTCTCGGCGCTCGATCCGGCGCGGCGCGGCACGATCATGGGCTTGAACAGCGCGGTGACCTATCTTGCGGTGTTTATCGGCACCACGGCCTTCGGACCGCTTTATTCCGGCTTTGGTTTTGCGGCATCGGCGATGGTCGCATCCTTGCTCATGCTGGTTGCCGCTTCGGCGGCGGCGTGGCAATCGCCGCGGTCCGTGTAGCCGCGGACTGTCGCAAGCGCCGTCTTGAGCCACGCGGCGGGAGAGCTTGCGCCCCGTCCTTGTCCTTCGATAAATGCAAATGAAAGTGCCACAGCGTCCAGACGGGCGCGCGGCGCTGTATACCGATATCCAGCCGCGAGCCTGTCCGGACATGCGATGAACACGACGCTTGAAACGACCGCCGACCCTTCGCCCAAGGAGATCGCTTTTCTGGGAGAACGGCTCAGCGCGTTCAACGACAGCGACGTCGGTGCGGCCGGGAGGAAGGCGCTCGCCGTGTTCGTGCGCGATGAACACGGTGCGGTTGTCGCCGGCATCTCGGGATACACCGCCTGGGGCTGGCTCTATGTCCAATGGCTGTGGGTCGATGAACGACTGCGCGGCCAACACAACGCCGGCAGGATGCTGGATGCGGCCGAACAGGAAGCCGTCGCACGCGGCTGCCACGGCGCCTTGATCGACACGTTCAATCCCAGGGCAGTCAAGGCTTATGAGCGCCAGGGATATCGGCCCTTCGGCATTCTCCCCGACTTTCCCGTCGGCCGCAGCCGCGTCTTCCTGCAGAAGAAATTGTTGGCTTAAAGCGCCTCGCGTCTAAAGGGACCGCTGCGCACTTTTGGGCGATATGCATCAGTTAGCCGGCAAGGCGTCCGCCGCGCATCGGCTGTGGCACACCGGTGGTGGTCGGGAAGCTGATTGGCAGACCTCTCAGCACGCGAACCGCAAGGAAGGCGAAGCACTCCGCCTCCACCGCGTCACCCTTCCAGCCGAGCGCCTCGGCCGGCACGGCTTCGACGCCAGCGCGGCTGGCAAGCATGGCCATGATCGTAGGGTTGTGGCGGCCGCCACCGCTGACCACCAGCCGCTTCGGCCGGCGCGGCAGCAGGTCGAGTGCCTTGCCGACGGCGGCGACGGTGAATGCCGTCAGCAGTGCTGCGCCATCCTCAGCGTTCATTCCGTCCGCCATGGCCGCGCCGAAATCAAACCGGTCCAGCGATTTTGGATAGGGCTTGGCCAGATAGGGATGCTGCAAGAGCTTGGCCAACTTGGCTTCGTCGACGGTGCCGGTCCGCGCGAGCGCGCCGTCGCGATCCATTTCGCCTAGCCCCTTCGCCTTGATGAAATCGTTCAGCGGCGCGTTGGCCGGCCCGGTGTCGAAGGCGACGACATTGTCCTTGCCGTCCCACCAGGTGATATTGGCGACTCCGCCGAGATTGAGGACCGCCGTGTCGCCGCTGGCATCGGCCTCGCGCAGCAGCGCGGCATGATAGGCGGCGGACAGCGGCGCGCCTTGCCCGCCGGCGCGCATGTCGGCCGAGCGGAAATCATAGGCGACCTTGGTGCCCAGAATGGCGTGCATCAACGCACCATCGCCGAGCTGGCGGGTCTGGCCGAGCCGGCCGGCCTGCGGGGCGCGATGCAGCACGGTCTGGCCATGGAAGCCGACGACGCCGATATCGGCCATCGCAAGCCCGTAACCTTCGACCAGGTTCCTGACGGCTGCCGACTGGGCGCGCGTCAGCCTCTCTTCGGCTTCGCGGAAGATCGCCGGCTCCGGCCCGGTAAAATTCCAGATCCTTGCCTGGCGCAGCGTCTCCTCAAGCAGGGTTCGGATCGACTGCGGATAAGGCGCCAGCGTGTAGGTGCCGAAATCCTCGATCCGCTCGCCGTCGGTCTTGATCAGCGCAACGTCGATGTTGCCGTCGAGGACGGTGCCGGTCATCAGACCTACGGCCCAGATTGGTTCCATGATCGATTCTCTTGTTTGAGCATGATCTTCTCCAAACCGGAGGTCAGCGAAGCAAAAGCAGGTTTCCACTTTTCGCTGGCGCGGTCCTTCGGTTCGGGATCATGCGCTCTAGGCTCGTTGACGAGACCGCCGACCGGTTGGCGAAGCGCTACGATCCCGCTGTTGAAATGACGTGTCGGATGAATCCGGCTGGTAAGCAAGGTCCATGCCTTGCCTTTATCGAAGTCGATCCACAGCCCGGTGCCGGTAAAGCCGGTATGCCCGGTCGTTCCCAGGCTGCACAACCGGCTATCCATGCGGCTTCACACCGTCCTTTCGCCGATCGCCTTTCGCAGGAACCCTCCCGCATTGCCGAGCGCCTTGCGCGCCTCTTCGACGCCCATGCCGGTGATCGTCACCAGTATCGCCAGCTTCACGTCATTGCCGGTCTGGTGCAGTGCATGTCGTGCCTGTTGTGCCGAGCAACCGGTCGTCTGCATCACGATCCTGACGGCCCTGGCGACGAGCTTCCTGTTGCTGGGGTTAAGGTCAACCATCAGGTTCTGATAGCTCTTGCCGATCCGGATCATGCTGGCGGTCGTCAGCATGTTGAGGACGAGCTTCTGCGCCGTTCCCGACTTCAGCCGGGTCGAGCCGGTGATAACCTCGGGGCCGACAAGCGGAGAGATGGCGATGTCGGCCATGCCGGCGATGACCGATCTGGGATTGCAGGACAGCGCCACGGTGGTTGCTCCCACCTGCCTTGCATAGGTCAAGCCGCCGATGACATAGGGCGTGCGTCCGCTGACCGCGATGCCGACCACCACATCGTCCGCTGTCAGCTTGATTTCCTGCAGCGCCTTCATGCCCTGCTTGGGATCATCCTCGGCGCCCTCAACTGCCTGCACCAGCGCGTCGGGACCGCCCGCGATCAGGCCCATCACCATTCCCTCAGGCACGCCGAAGGTCGGCGGACACTCCGTAGCATCGAGAACCCCCAGCCGGCCGCTCGTGCCGGCGCCCATATAGACAAGCCGCGCACCTTTCTGGAAAGCGCCAACAATCCGGTCTACGGCGGCGGCGATTTCCGGGATGACCTTCTCGATGGCGGCCGGAACGCCGCTGTCCTCGTCATTGATCTTGCGCAGGATATCGATGGTCGGCAGCAGGTCGATATCCATCGTCTTCGGGTTCCGGTCCTCGGAAACCAACCGCTCCAGCTCCAACATCAATCCTTGTTCGCTCATCCACTTGCTTTCAAAGTTCTTGCCGTCGGCAGTAGATTTCAAAGTTCTTGCCGTCGGCAGTAGATAATGTGATGTCGCGCCAAGCGTCGACCAGTGCCAGCGGTCGGTATTGGCTTTCGTGTCGGCTATTCCGGTTCTGATTTGTTAAATACCGAACCGTGCCCGTCGCATTGGTCTGGCCGGAGTCGGCGCCTCGTCGCTCAGCCCGTCGACTTCGGCCGTGGTAAAGCTATTTGGACTTGCGCCAAGAAGGGCGGCTTTCAGAGATTACCGGCCCAGAAGGTTGCGTTCGACCGTTTTGAGGTGGGCAAGCATCGCTTGGTTGGCGCTTTCGGGATCACGATGCAGCAATGCGTCCAATATGGTCTGATGCTCGCTGCAATAGGTTTGCCGGCGTTCCTCCGAAAACGAACGTTTCTTCATTTCGAACCAGGGCGACTGGTTGCGGATCGTGCGCATGAGATTGTGAATCTCTTTCAGGAAATCATTGCGGCAGCATGCGAAAACGCGGTGATGGAATTCGGCGTCCCAGTGCTCGAAGTTCGGCATGTCCTCGGCCTCGCATGCGGTCTGATGGGCTTCACGGACCGCATTCAGTTCCGCCATGCTGGCATTGGTCGCGGCGAAGGCCGCCGCGGCCGGTTCCAGCAGCTGCCTGACCTCCATCATGTCGGCAGGGCTGGTGCCCTCCATCCGCGCGACTGTCGCGGCGATGGAGTCCGGATTGGTTGTGGTCAAAAAGGTGCCGCGTCCGACATGCCGCACTACCGTGCCGTCGTCCTCCAGGAAACCCACGGCACGACGCACCGTATTGCGGGCCACGCCGAACTCGACCGCCAGGTCGCGCTCGGGCGGCATCCGGCCGTCCTCAAGCCATTCCCCGGAGGAAATCCGCTTCTTGAGCATGACGGCGATGTCGTTGGCGACGAGCTTGGGCATTCGGTAATGCTCTTTATCTGATCCAATGTTGGACCAATAATATCAGTCTCTGCGCAGTTGGTCTAGCGTCTGAACAGATCCAGGCAGTTAAACTGTAGACTTTCATCGGATTATCTCACAAAATCCTCTTGCAGCCTAAACCAATCGGCGGTAGCGTGTAACAAAAGAGCTGACATTGGCTCATAAAAGGTTCAGGGAGAGACGGGATGAGGGTCGCGACATTTTCGATCGCCGGCGAACGTCGCGTGGGAATTGTCGATCTCGACAGTCAGTCCGTTGCTCCTTTCGATATTCCCGTCGAGCAGGCGCTGTCGGGAGTGTTGGCGCTGTTGCGGCGGAACGGGGCTGGGATTCCGCGGACGCTTTCGCCGCTGCCGTTGGCGCAGGTCGAGCTTGAGGCGCCAATACCGCTGCCTGCCCGCAATATTTTTTGCGTTGGCAAGAACTATCACGAGCATGCGCACGAATTCGCCCGCAGCGGCTTCGATTCAAGCGCCGGCGCCGGCGTCGTGCCAAAGCACCCGATCATTTTTTCGAAGGTTCCCGAATCGGTCATCGCCAATCACGCCAGCGTGCTGATCGACCCGTCCGTGTCGACGGCAATCGACTATGAGGCGGAGTTGGCCGTCATCATCGGCAAGGGTGGGCGGGGCATTTCGAAAGAGAACGCTTACGATCACGTCTGGGGCTATACGATCGTCAACGACGTCACCGCCCGCGACCTGCAGGGAAAATACAGCCAGTGGCTGATCGGCAAGTCCCAGGACACGTTTTGTCCGATGGGGCCATGGGCCGTGACCAAGGACGAATTCGATCTGGAGAATGCCGGCATCCGTTGCTTCGTCAACGAGGACTTGCGCCAGGATTCCAAAATATCGCTGCTGATTTTCGATATTCCAACGATCATCTCGACGCTGTCGCAAGGCATCACGCTGAAGCCGGGCGACATCATCGCTACCGGCACGCCGGTTGGCGTCGGCATCGGCTTCGATCCGCCGAAATATCTCAAGGCCGGCGACCTTGTCCGGGTCGAGATCGACGGTATCGGCACGCTGGAGAACCGGATCGTGGAGCGGGTCCAATGACGACTGTCACCGTCGGCCAGATCGTTGCCGAAGTCACCGGTGAAGGTCACCCGATCGTCATGATCCACGGCCTCGGCGGAACATCGAACATGTTTCAGCCGCAGATGGAGGCGCTGTCGGCCTACCGTGTCATCCGGCTCGACCTGCCCGGTTCCGGCCGCTCGGCAAGGCCGCTCGAACCGCTGACGATCGAGATCATGAGCAGCGCCGTCATACGGGCGATGGAGGGCGTCGGCGCAACACGGGCCCATTTTGTCGGCCATTCCATGGGCACGATCGTTTGCCAGCAGATTGCGGCAACGCAGCCGTCTCTGGTGCGTTCGCTGGCGCTGTTCGGCGCACTGGCCGAGCCGGCGGAAGCGACGCGGCAAGGCCTTGCCAACCGGGCACGGCTTGCGCGCTCCGGCGGTATCGCCGACATCGCCGACCAGATTGTCGCCAATGCGCTGTCGGCGCATACTAGGGAAACGTCGCCCGCAGCCGTCGCCTTCGTGCGCGAATCCATCACCAGACAGGATCCGGAATCCTACGCCCGCACCTGCGAAGCCCTGGCCAAGGCGACCGCCGTCGATAGCGGACGGATCTCAGTGCCGACCTTGCTGGTCACCGGTGACGCCGACACGGTCAACCCGATGAGCGTCGGCCAGGCGCTTGCCGACAGGATCAAGGGGGCCATATTCTCGTCTCTCGATCGGTGCGGGCATTGGGCGACGGTGGAGTGCCCCCGCGAAAGCAGCCAGAAGCTCGCCGATTTTTTGAGACGCGTTGATAGGTGAGGATCGGAATTCGGGCGTAAAAACAGTACGCTCGACAGTTTGGGAGGTTTCTGATGGCAGACGACGGCTGGAACGGAAACGGTTCGGGCAACACGCTCTTTACCAATGTGCGTGTGCTCGATTCGACCGGGGAATATCCCTACACCGGCGAGGTGCTGGTTCAGGGCAACCGCATCAAGCAGATCACCAAGGGCTCGTCGCGCTTTGGCTCTTCGTCTGCGTCGTTGTCCTATGCTGGCGCGCCCGCAGGTGTCACGACCATCGATGGCATGGGCGCGACGCTGATGCCGGGCATGATCGACGCGCATCTGCATTTGTCCTGGAACAACGCACCCGGCATCGACCCGATCCAGATGATGGAGCTTGAAGAGCACATGCTGGTCACCATGGAGATGGCCAAGCTGGTGCTCGATGCCGGCTTCACAGCGGGCAGGGGAGCCGCGGCCGCCAAGCCGCGCCTCGACGTCGTTGCCAAGAAATTCATCAATCAGGGCCGTTTCCCGGGGCCGCGTTACCTCGCGGCCGGTCCGGAGATCACCACGGTCGGTGGCCTGGGCGATTCCGCGCCCTCGCACATTCCGCATGAGGGTCTCAACCTCGGTATCGTCGTCTCGGGGCCCGAAGAGATCCGCCGCACGGTGCGCCAGCTGATCAAGTACGGCGTCGATTCGATCAAGCTCAACCTGTCCGGTGAAAGCATCACCGGCATGGGTGCCGAAGAGACGCCGATGTCGGAGGAAGAGGTTGCGATGGCCGCCTCCGAGGCGCGCTGCCGCAACAAGGTGCTGTCGGCGCATGCCCGCTCGTCCGGCTCGGTCAAGCAGTGCATCCGCCATGGTATCCAGAACATCTACCACGCCTCGTTTGCCGACGAAGAATCGCTAGACATGCTCGAGGCGGCAAAGGACAAGCATTTCGTGGCACCCGGCATCGCCTGGCTCATCAACACCGCGCGCCATGCCGAGCAATGGGGCATCAAGCCCGGTTCCGCGCTCTCGCTTGAATATGAGCGCGAGCTCGAAATGTGCATCGACACGATGAAGAAGATGCACCGGCGCGGCATCCGCGTCTGCATCGGCGGCGACTACGGTTTTGCCTGGACGCCGCAAGGCACCAACGCCAAGGATATCCAGACTTTCGTCGAGATGCTCGGCTTCTCGCCGATGGAGGCGATCCAGGCCGGAACCAAATATGGCGGCCAGATCATGGGCATGGGCGACCAGCTCGGGCTGATCAAGGAGGGCTACCTCGCCGACATCCTGCTGATCGACGGTGACCCGATTTCGGATGTGCGCATCCTGCAGGACAAGAACCGCATCCTCGCCATCATGAAGGACGGCAAGTTCCACAAGGCCCCACGCATGAATGAGCAACGCCGCCGGCTGACCGCATGAGCATCCTCGACCGGCCATCTTCGTCCGACCTCTCGGGCGGCAGCATGACGCGCCGGCAGGCATGGGGCGTTTTCTGGCTGCTTGTCGCCGCGCTCGTCGCGTGGCTGGTCTTCGCCGTCTGGCCGGACTGGCTGAACGCGGTCCTGATCTCGAAGAAGGCGTTCGTCAGTGCGATCCTCAACGGGATCACCCTGGCCGGCCTCTATTTCCTGGTTGCCAGCGGCTTTACGCTGATCTTCGGGCTGATGCGCAACGTCAATCTTGCGCATGGCTCGCTCTATTTGCTCGGCGCCTATATCGGCTACGAAGTGGCGAACCGCACCGGTTATTGGCTGCTGGGCGTCGCCGCCGGCTTCATCGTTCTGGCGGCGGTCGGCGTCGTCATGCAAATCTTCGTCTTCCGTCGCCTGGAAGGCGACGATTTGCGCCAAACCCTGGTCAGCATCGGCATCTCGATCGTCGCGGCCGACCTGATGCTGGCGGTCTGGGCAGGCGGCACCTATCAGATCGCGGTGCCGGAATGGCTGGATGGCGCACTGACGCTGCCGGTGATCACGGCGGTGCGGTCGAACGGCGCATCGGTTTTCCTCACCTATCCACTCTACCGCCTTGTCGTGCTGGCGGCAGCGATCGTCATTGGCGTCGGCCTCTGGCTGATGCTGAACAAGACGCGCGTCGGCATGATGATCCGCGCCGGCGTCGATGACCGCGCCATGCTCTCGGCCTCCGGCGTCAATGTGCATGCGGTCTTTGCCATCGTTTTTGCCGTCGGCGCCGGGCTTGCCGGCTTTGCCGGCGTCGTCGGCGGTTCGGCGCTCTCGGTCGCGCCCGGCGAAGACATCCGCTATCTGCTTGCCTCGCTGGTCGTTGTCATCGTCGGCGGCATGGGTTCGATATCAGGCGCCGCCATCGGCGCGCTGCTGATCGGCCTCGCCGAGCAGATCGGCCTTGTCTATTTCCCGACCTACGGCATCGTGCTCACCTTCGTCATCATGGTGGTGGCGCTGGCGGTCCGGCCGCAAGGCATCATGGGGAAAGCGCGATGAGCCTGACCCTCGCCACGGATGCGACGGCGCCCCGACAGACATGGCTGGAAAAGCTTGGCCCGGGCCACGTCATCCTCGCCGTGGCTCTGGTCCTCTATCCGCTGGTGGCATCGGATTTCTTCCTGACGCAGATCGGCGGCTATTCGCTGATCTTCGGCATGCTCGCCTTGTCGCTGATGATGCTGGCAGGCTATGGCGGCATGGTCAGCCTGGCGCAGATCACCGTCGCCGGCATCGCCGCCTATGCCATCGCCATCCTCGGCAACAACAATTCGAACGTGCTCGGCTTTGGCTGGCCATGGTGGCTCGCGGCACCCTTCGCCGTGCTGGCGGCCGCGGTGGCTTCGGCGCTGATCGGCTGGATCTCGGTGCGTACCGAAGGCATCTACACCATCATGATCACGCTGGCGATCGCCACCGCCACCTACTATTTCGCCCAGCAGAACTACGCGATCTTCAATGGCCATTCCGGCTACGCCGGCATCCATGCTCCCTCGTTCTGGGGCGTCAACTGGCGCGATCCGAAAGCCTTCTATTACCTCTGTCTCGGTTTTGCGGTCCTGTCCTATGCGGCCATACTCTACGGCGCCCACTCCACCTTCGGCTTGACCTTGCAGGCGATTCGCGACAACCCGCGGCGGATGCGCGCGCTTGGCTATGACGTCACCGCGCACAAGGTCTTTGCCTGGTTTCTCGCCGGCATTATCGCCGGCCTGGCTGGCGTGCTCCTGGTCTGGTTCAACGGTCGCGTTTCGCCCGGCACCATCGGCGTGGACGTGGCGATCGACGTCTTGATCATCGCCGTGATCGGCGGTTTGCGGCATCCGATCGGGCCTTTCCTCGGCGCGCTCGTCGTTGTCCTGATGCAGACCTTCGCCATCGATATCGTCGGGGCCGAGCGTTTCAACACGCTGATCGGCCTGGTGTTCCTGGTGATCGTCTTCGTCTCGCCGGATGGAATTCTTGGGTTGTGGGGGAGGATCAAACCGCATCTTGCCCAGGAGTCCTTGCGTTCCGGCCCCTAGCCGCCGGGATGGAATGAACCACTGCAAAAACGTCAATCAAAGGGAGGAAAACATGAGGATACATCGACGCACACTGCTTGCGCTGGCACTTGCGACCGGGCTGACCGCGCCGTCGCTGGCGCTCGCTGCCGACGACACGATCAAGATCGGCCTGCTCGCGACCTTCGAGGGACCGTTCACGGTGCTCGGCGAAGACGGCGAGCGCGGCGCGATGACAGCGGTAGAGGAAGTCGGCGGCAAGGTCGCCGGCAAGACAATCGAGATCGTCAAGGGTTCGTCCGACGCGTCGCCCGACAGCGCGGTGCGCGCGGCACGCAAGCTGGTCGAGCAGGACGGCGTCAAGGTGCTGGTCGGTCCGCTTTCGGGCGATGAAGGTCTGGCCGTCAAGGACTATGCCAAGACCCAGCCGACCGTGACCTTCATCAACGGAACGTCGGCTGCGCAGGATACGACGCTGCGCAATCCGGCGGAAAACTTCTTCCGCTTCTCGACCGACGGCGCGCAATGGATGGCCGGCCTCGGCACCTATGCGTTCAACGACAAGGGCTACAAGAAGGTCGCCACAGTCGCCGAGGACTACTCCTTCCCCTACACGCAGGTCTTCGGCTTCATGGCCGAATTCTGCAAGGCTGGTGGCAAGGTGCCGTCGAAATCCTGGGTGCCGATCGGCAACAAGGACTATTCCTCCGTCATCGCCGCCATTCCCGACGACGTCGACGCCATCTATGTCGCGCTCGGCGGCGCCGATGCAGTGAATTTCCTGACGCAATACCAGCAGTCCGGCGGCACGGCACCCTTGATTGGCGGCTCCATCACCGTCGACCAGACCGTGCTGACCTCGAAGGGCAAATTGCGCGACGTTCTGATTGGCACGCCGGCCGCCGGCCCGACTGCCGATACCAACGACTCCCCGTCGTGGACGAAGTTCCTCGAGCAATACAAGAAACAGCCCGGCGCCTTCCCATCGCCCTCGCTCTTCGCCCATGGCTACTATGTCAACATGAAGGCGGCGCTGCTTGGCTTCGAACAGGTCGGCGGCGACGTCTCCGACGGCGGCGCCAAGCTGCGCGACGCACTCTCGAAACTGTCCTTCGACACGCCGACCGGCAAGGTGTCGCTCGACAAGAACCGCAATGCGATCGCCGACATCTTCCTGACCGAAGTCACCGAGGGGGCAGACGGCAATCTCCTGAACAAGCTGGTCAAGGTCGTGTCACAGGTCAACCAGACGCTCGGCATTCCGGAAGACGAGTTCATGAAGCTTGGCGCCGTCAATCGCGACAACCCGAGCTGCCCGTAACGCCTGACTTGCGAGTGTATCCCGCAGTGACTGAAAGCTTCGCAGCAGACCGTCTCCAGAGCTCCGGTGCCTACGCGCTGGAGTTCGATGGCGTTGCGCGTCATTTCGGTGCGCTGGTGGCGCTCTCGGGCATCAATATGAGGATCGCGGCCGGTGAACGGCGCGCGGTCCTCGGCTCCAACGGGGCCGGCAAGACCACGCTGTTCAATGCCGTGACCGGCGATTTTCTGCCGACATCAGGCCGTATCCGCTTTTTCGGCGAGGACATCACCGACCTGCCGCCGCATGAACGCATCCGGCGCGGCCTGAGGCGGACCTACCAGATCTCGCAATTGTTCAAGGGCCTGTCGGTCATCGATTCCATCTTCCTGGCATGCCGGGGCGTATCGCGCCGGCGATTCTCGTTGCTCCGTCCAAAAGCCACCGACGTCAACAGGGTGCAGGCGGAATCGATCCTGAACGCCGTGCATCTGGAAACCTGGCGTGACGCGCTGGTGGCGACGCTCAGCCATGGCCAGCAGCGGCAGTTGGAGATCGCGCTTGCACTGGCCGGCGCACCCCGTTTCATCCTGTTCGACGAACCGGCGGCGGGGCTGTCGCCGGCCGAACGTCGCGACCTGGTCGCGATCCTCAACGGGCTGCCCAAGCACATCGGCTATGTTATCATCGAGCATGATCTCGACGTTGCGCTGCGTGTCTCGGAGTATGTTTCGATGATGCACAATGGCCGCCTGTTCAAGGAAGGCACGCCGCAGGAGATCGAGGCCGACCCGGAGGTCCAGGAAATCTATCTCGGAGGCAAGCATGGCTGAGCGCCTAGCTCCTTCCGGCCCAACATCTCCGTCCCGCAAGGCGGTCCTCAGAATAGAGGATCTGCAAGTCTATTACGGCGAAAGCCATGCACTGCAGGGCGTGTCGCTGACGCTGGACAGCGGCGTTCTGTCGGTCGTCGGCCGCAATGGCATGGGCAAGACGACGCTCTGCAACACCATCACGGGCTTGAAGCGCGCGCGCTCCGGGTCGATCCGGGTCGGCGGCCGCGAGATTTCTGCACTCGAACCGCACGAGATCCATCGCCTCGGCGTCGGCTATGTGCCGCAGGGCCGGCGCGTCTGGCCAAGCCTGACGGTCGACGAGCATCTCCGCCTCGCGGCTGGCAACCGCCGTGATGCGAATTGGACGGTCGAGCGCGCCTACCAGATTTTTCCGCGTCTCGCCGAGCGCCGGGCCAATGGCGGTTCGCAGCTGTCGGGCGGCGAGCAGCAGATGCTGGCGATCTCGCGTGCGCTGTTGAGCGATCCGAAGCTGCTGGTCATGGACGAGCCGACGGAGGGGCTCGCCCCAGTCATCGTCGAGCAGGTCGAGCGCATGCTGGTGACGCTGGCCGAGGAAGGCGAGATGGCGATCCTCGTCATCGAACAGAATATCGGCGTCGCCACCGCCGTGTCCGATCGCGTCGCCATCATGGTCAACGGGCGCATCAACCGGGTCATGGATGCCGCGGCGCTTGCCGCCGACCGCGAACTGCAGCAGCGGTTGCTTGGCGTCGGCCGCCATTCCGACGAATCCAAAGTCACGCCCGCGGCAGCGGCACAGGCGCAAGAACAACTGGCCGAGGTCTATCGCATAGACCGAGGTGCTTCGCAGAACACTGTTCCGCAGGACGGCGTCTACCGTCCGGTGACCGAATTGCCGAACCGCTGGAATGTGCCGGTGACAGCCATGCGGCAGGCGGCGATCGAGAAGGCGGCGCCGCAGGACGATCTGAAGAAGATCTTCGCCATTCCCTTCGCCGAACGCATCGGCAGGACCGTTCTGGTCGCCGGTACCTTCGACACCAAGGCAAAGGAGTTGCGCTTCGTCGCCGACCGCCTGAAGGCCCTGGGCGTGCCGGTGCGCACCGTCGACCTGTCGACGTCGGGAAAGCCGTCGAGCGCCGACGTTCCCGCCATGCAGATCGCCGGCCTGCACCCGCGAGGGTCGTCGGCCGTCTTCACCAACGATCGCGGCGGCTCGGTGAGCGCCATGGCCGAAGCCTTTGCGCGCTGGATCGAGCGCGAGCCGCGCATCGGCGGCGTCATTTCGGCGGGCGGCTCCGGCGGCACCACGCTGGCGACGGCAGGCATGCGCGTGCTGCCGGTCGGCATCCCCAAGCTGATGGTCTCGACGGTTGCCGCCGGCGACGTCGCCAAATATGTCGGCGGCGCCGACATCATGATGTTCCACTCGGTCGCCGATGTTCAGGGATTGAACTCGATCACCGAGCAAGTGCTTTCCAACGCCGCGCATGCGATGGCGGGCATGGTCGCACAGCTTCCCAATGCCGAGGCGTGGGAAGCCAAACGCAAGCTGGCACGTCCGGCCGTTGGCATCACCATGTTCGGCGTCACCACGCCGGCTGTGCAGGCGGTGAGCAAGCGCCTTGAAGCGGACTATGACTGTCTCGTTTTCCACGCCACCGGCATTGGCGGGCGGGCCATGGAAAACCTCGGCGATTCCCGGCAGCTCTCGGCCTTCCTCGACCTGACCACGACGGAAGTGGCCGACATGATTGTCGGCGGCGTGTTCCCGGCGACCGAAGACCGCTTTGGCGCGGCGATCCGCACCGGCTTGCCTTATGTCGGCTCGACCGGCGCACTGGACATGGTCAATTTCGGCCCACGCGACAGCGTGCCGGAGAAATTCAAAAGCCGCAGATTCGTCATCCACAATCCCAACGTCACGCTGATGCGGACCACGCGCGACGAAAACCGCGCCTTCGGTGAATGGATCGGTGCGCGGCTCAACGCCATGAACGGCCCGGTACGGTTTCTGCTACCGGAGGCCGGTGTCTCGATGCTCGACGCACCAGGCCAGCCGTTTCATGATCCGGAGGCCGACAATGCGCTGTTCGAGGCGATCGAGAAGACCGTTCGCCAGACCGCGCTGCGCCATGTCGAGCGTGTTCGATCGAACATCAACGACACGTCTTTCGTCGACGCCGTAATCAACGCATTTCATGCCATCATGCCGAAACTGCAGAGGCGGGCATGATGGCTTCGAGTGGGCGGGTTTATCGAATTGATGCCGGTCGCCTTTGGCTGACCGCATCCTGTTTGGGAGGGTAGAAAGAATGGCCGCGCAGACCTTTGGCGCTTTCCTTTTGTGGCTGATCATTGCCGCGATCGTCGTGGTGATCGCCGTCTATATTCTCAGATGGCTTTATCGCCGGTCGACCAAGGAGACGGCCTTCGTGCGCACCGGCTTCATGGGCGAGAAGGTGGTGGTGAATGGCGGCGCCTTCGTCATTCCGGTCCTGCACGAGATCACGCCGGTCAACATGAATGTCTTGCGCATCGAGGTGCGCCGCGAAGACGGTTTTGCGCTGATCACCAAGAACCGGATGCGCGTCGATCTGATCGCCGAGTTCTTCGTCCGTGTCGGGGCGAGCCGCGAACTCGTCGCGGCCGCCGCCCAGACGCTTGGCCGCCGCACGCTGCAGCCCGACAGTCTCCGCGAACTCTTGGAAGGCAAGTTCGCCGGTGCCATGCGTACGGTCGCCGCCCAGATGACGCTCGAGGAGATGCACGAACTGCGCGGCGACTATGCCGCCAAGGTCCGCCAGCTTGCCTCGGAATCACTCGCCGCCAACGGGCTCGAGCTGGAGAGCGTCGCCATCGTCGACCTCGACCAGACCAGCCTTGAATATTTCGACCCGTCCAACGCCTTCGATGCCGAAGGCCTGACCCAGCTCACAGAGTCGATCGAGACGCGGCGCAGGATGCGCAACGAGATCGAGCAGCGCACGCTGGTCGATATCCGCAACCAGAACCTCGATACCCAGCGCAAGGTGCTGGAGATCGACCGCGACACCGAATATGCCCGCCTCGAACAGGAGCGCGAAGTCGAGATCCGTCGCGCCTCGCAGCGTTCCGAACTCGCCATCGAGCGCGCGCTGCGCGATCAGGAATCGGAACAGGCGCAGCTTTCTTCGCGCGAAGCGGTCGAAAAATCGCGCCTCAATCAGGAGCGCAACATCACCGAGGAGCGCATCAAGAGCGAGGAAGACACGCAGCGCCGCGAGATTGCCCGGCGCCGCGCCCTCGACGAGACGGAAATGAAAATGCGCGAACTGACCGAGCGCGAGCAGATCGCGCTCGGGCTTGCGCTGGAGAAGGCCCGAATCGAGCGCGAAGGCACACAGAGCCAACTGGAGATCGAGCGCATGAAGGCGCTCGAAATCGCCGAGCTCGAGCGCCAGATCGCCTTGGCGGAAAAAGCGCTTGAGGTCACCAGGGCCGAGGCGGAAAAGCGCCGCGCCGAAATTGTCGAGAACCAGACGACCGAGACAGCCCGTATCGGGCAGGAACGCGCCATCGACGAAGTGAGGATTGCAAGGGAGCGTCACCTCGAAGCGCTGCAGATCGCCAAGCGCCAGGCTTTCGAGGAGGCCGAGATATCGGCCAGCGAAGAAGTCGAGCGCGCCCGCATCACCACCGAGCGCGGCATCGAGGAAGCCCGGCTGATCAAGGACCGCGACCTGCGTCAGCTTGGTGTCGACCGCGACCAGAAGATCGAGATCGCCGAAATCCAGAAGGCCATAGACATCGCCAAGAAGACGCAGGAGCGCTCCTCGGCGATCGCAGCGTCGGAAGCGGTCCGCGCCAAGGCCATCCAGGCCGAGGAACAGGCCTTCACCGCCCGCGAGCGCGAGATCGCCGAGCGCCGCAAGCTGACCGACCTGATCGGTGCGGCGCGCGAGGCCGAGCGCGAGGCCTTGCGCGTTACAGCGGCGGCCGATGCCGAGATGAAGGCGGCGAAGAGCCTTGCCGAAGCCCAGAAGATCGCCGCCGTTGCCTCGGCCGAGTCCGAAAAGATCCACGCCCTTGCCGCGGCCCAGCGCTACGAGGTCGACGCAGCCGGCCATCGCCAGCTCAACGAGGCCGACAACCTGCTTTCCAATGAGGCCCGCTCGGGGCGCCTGCGCGGCAAATTGCTGGACCATGTGGAGGGCATCATCCGCGAAAGCGTCAAGCCGATGGAGAAGATCGAAGGCATCAAGATCCTGCATGTCGACGGCATCAATGGCGGCCCCGGCGGCAACCGCAACGTCACAGACGAAGTGATCGATTCGGCGCTGCGCTACCGGGTGCAGGCACCGATGATCGACAACCTCATGAAGGAGATCGGCATCGAGGGCGGTTCGCTCGGGCGGATGACGGATGTATTGCGTGACGCCAAGGACATTTCGAGCCTGACCCGCGACAAGAAAGGCAAGGGCAAGGTCAGCAAGGACGACGATGACGATCGCGACCGCTGACCTGATCGTGCAGTCCATGCGGCGCGCAGGTGAATCGAGATATCTTGGCCGCTTGTGCCATGCCGGCTGCCGGGCATGACCAAGATCTATGTTTCCTCGGTCATCCCCGCGCCGGCGGCGGAAGTCTGGAAAGTGGTCCGCGATTTCAACGCGCTGCCGGGTTGGACGCCGTTCGTCACCGAGAGCCGCATCGAGCAAAATGCGCAAGCTGACCAGATCGGCTGCATCCGCAATTTCGTGCTCAGGGATGGCGGGCGGATTCGCGAAAGACTGCTGGCGCTGTCCGACTACGACCTGTCCTGCAGCTACACGATCCTGGAAAGTCCGATGGCGGTGGAGAATTATATCGCCACACTGTCGCTGACGCCGATCACCGACGGCAATCTCACCTTGGCCGAATGGCAGGCGGATTTTGACTGCGCCCCGGAACGCGAAGCAGCGCTGACGCATCAGATCGGCACCGGCGTATTCCAGGCGGCGTTCAGCGCGCTCAAGCAGCGCTTCGGGCGCTGACATCTCCGCGATGGTCCAGATCCGCCAGAGTACGATCATCGACGCGCCAATCGAGGACGTCTGGTCGATCCTGCGCGATTTCAACGGCCATGGTCGCTGGCACCCGGCCATTGCGTTCAGCGAAATCGATGGCGGCGAACCGGTGGACGCGGTCGGTTCGGTGCGTCATTTCCGGCTGGCTGACGGCGGCGAATTGCGCGAACAGCTTCTGGCGCTGTCGGACAAGGACTTTCGGCTGAGCTATTGCCTGCTCGAGGCACCGCTGCCGCTGATGAACTATGTCGCATCGATCCGGCTGAAGCCGGTGACCGACGGCAACGCCACCTTCTGGGAATGGCGTTCCGAATTCCATCCACCCGCGCATCGCCGCGACGAACTGGTCAAGCTTGTCACCGAGGACATCTATCAGGCCGGCTTCGAAGCCATCCGCAACCTGCTGCGTGAAAGGCCTGCGGCCGTGCCTCTCCAGGCCAGATCGCCGGTCGTCGCTATGACACCGTCGGCGGCCGTGCCGCGGATCGCTTCGACCATATTTTCCGGCCAGGCAGCGAAAACCCGAGCGATTCTGGTCGAGCGCTATGGCGGGCCGGAGGTGCTGCAGTTGAAGGACATCGCTCTGCCGCCGCCCGCCTCCAACGAGGTGCAAATCCGTCATACGGTGATCGGCGTCAATTTCATCGACGTCTACTGCCGCACCGGCTATTTCGACCTTCTGCGGCCGCCGGGCGTGCCCGGCATGGAGGCCGCCGGCGTCATTGAAGCCATTGGTTCGGAGGTTTCTGGCCTTTCAGCCGGCGACCGCGTCGCCTATGCCTGTCCGCCGGTCGGCGCCTATTGCGAGCGGCGCAACATGGCGCCCGACCTGCTGGTTCGCCTGTCGGATGACATTCCCGACGAGACCGCCGCCGCCAGTCTGCTCAAAGGCGTCAGCGCGAGCTTCTTGCTGCACGACGTTCATGCGGTGCAGCCGGGTTCCGTCGTTCTCATCCACGCCGCAGCCGGTGGCGTCGGTCAGCTTCTGGTGCGATGGGCCCGCCATTTGGGGGCGATGGTCATCGCAACGGTGTCGAGCGACGACAAGGCGCGTATCGTCGAACGTCTCGGCGCGCACCATGTCATCGTCTATTCGCGCGAGAATTTCGCCGAGGCCGTCATGCGCCTGACCAGTGGCGCCGGGGCCGATGTCGCCTATGACGCGGTCGGCAACGACACGTTCGGCGGGTCCCTGGCGTCGCTCGGCATTCGTGGCCATCTCGTCAGCTTCGGCCAGGCCTCCGGACCGGTCGGCAACTGGGATATCGGCCGCTTTGCATCCAAGTCGATCACCATATCGCGTCCCAATTACGCGCATTATACCGATACGCCGGCAAAGCTTTCGCCGCATGTCGAGCGTTTCTTCGCAGCTCTACGGCAAGGCGTCGTCAAGATCGAACCGCCCAGGCGCTACAGCCTGTCCAATGCCGGCGATGCTCACCGCGACCTCGAATCCAGGCGGACAACGGGTGCATTGGTGCTGGTGCCGTAACCCGTCAGAAGCGGTGGATGCGCAACCCCAGGCTCTTCTCCGAGACGATCACCACCACCAGCATCAGCAGGATCGATTCGGTCGAGACGGCGGCCGCCTCGGGCGTGAAATTGGTGCGCAGATAGTCGAAGAGCTGGATCGGCAGCGTCGACGTCCCGATCCCCTTCAGCATGAACGAGATGGTGAAGGTGTCGAAGGATATGATGAAGGCGAACAGCGCTCCGCCGATGACGCCGGGCTTGATCAGCGGCTGCATGATGCGCCGGAACCGGGTCAGGCTGCCGGCGCCCAGCGAACGCGCCGCCATATCCCAGGACGGATCGAAGCTTTCCAGCGAGGCCGAGACGTTGATGAAGACGAAGGGCAAAGTGATCAGCACATGGCCGGCGACCATGCCGATCATGGTCGTGGTGCCGATGCCGACCGCATAGACGAAGAATAGCAGTGCGATCGCCGTGAGCGCTTCGGGCAGCAACAGTGGCGCCCCTCTGTGCCTTGTCCTCCTCTGAAGAGACGGGAGAAACGCTGGTTGAGCGAAACGTTATAGTTACAAACGAATGTTGACAAGATCATCTGTTGTTGTCCATATCGAAAATGTTCAGCCACGAATTGGACGGGGACGATGGACGACCTTGGCGCACAGGAACAAGCGGTTCTGGATCTCATCGCGGCGAACCCGTTCGCTGGCCAGCAGGACATAGCCACCGCGCTCGGCATCGCCCGCTCGACCGTCGCGGCCCATATCGTGCAGCTCGTTAACAAGGGTTACATTCTCGGCCGTGGCTATGTGTTGCCGGCCTCCAAGCGCATGATCTGCATCGGCGGCGCCGTTCTGGACCGCAAGTATCACGCCAAGAAGGATCTGATCTTCGAGACGTCGAACCCGGTCGACGGTTATCGCAGCTTCGGCGGGGTCGCCCGCAACGTCGCTGAGAACCTTGTCCGCCTCGGCGTCGACGTAAGCTTCGTCTCGATTGTCGGCGACGACGAAACCGGCCGCTCGCTGGTGCGGCATCTGCGCGACCTCGGCGCCGACGTCAGCCAGGTCATCACCACCACCGAACGGCCGACGGCGGAGTATGCGGCCATCCTCGACCTCAACAACGATCTCGTGCTCGGCATCGCCGACATGGAGATCTTCGATCTGTTTTCGCCGTCCTATCTCGACCGCTTCTGGCCGCATCTGGCTTCGGCGACGTGGGTGTTCATCGACTGCAACCTGCCGGCAGCGACGATCGCAGCGCTGATGTCACGCAAGCAGGGGGCGCGTTTCAAGCTCGCCGTCGACACGGTGTCGTCGCCGAAATCGGCTCGGCTGCCGAAGGACCTCTCGGGCATCGACCTTTTGTTCACCAATCACGACGAGGCCAACACGATGCTTGGCATCACCGATGCCGACAAGCGGCTGAAGCCGAAAGACGCTGCCGCTGCTTTGCGCGCGGCCGGCGCCAGCGAAGTGATCGTGACCATGGGCGCGCAGGGATTTTCGGTGGCGACCGAGAGCGGCGTAGCCGCGATGCGTTCCGTGCCTGCCCGCGCGGTCGACATCACCGGTGCCGGTGACGCGATGATCGCCGGCACCATGTACAAGGTGCTTTCGGGAGATCCCGTGCCGCACGCGGCGCGCACCGGCGCGCTGCTCGCCACGCTGACCACCGAGAGCGAATCCAGCGTTCATCCCGATCTGTCGCCGCGCTTCCTCACCGCCGGCATGTACCGTATTCCCGCCTGACAGCGGGACGACCCTGAAAGCGAGACGACGATGAAACCTTCCCTTCTCCAGCTGAACGACGAAGTTGCGGCAGCTCTTCGGGAGGGCCGCGCGGTGGTGGCGCTGGAATCGACCATCATCACCCACGGCATGCCCTATCCGGCCAATCTGGAAACGGCCCGCGGAGTCGAAACCGTGGTGCGCGAGAACGGCGCTGTGCCGGCGACGATCGCGGTGGTCGCGGGCAAGATCAAGGTTGGCCTCGACGACACCGAACTGGAAAAGCTGGCAGCGGCGAAGGACGTGGTCAAGGCGTCCGGGCGCGACCTCGCCGCCATCATGGTGCGCGGCGGCTCCGCCGGAACCACGGTCTCGGCGACGATGCGGATCGCAGCCCTTGCCGGCATCGGCATTTTCGCGACGGGCGGCGTCGGCGGCGTGCATCGCGGTGCCGAGGCCACGTTCGATATCTCGGCCGACCTGACCGAACTTGGCCAGACCGGCACGACCGTCGTCTGCGCCGGCGTGAAATCGATCCTCGATATCGCCAAAACGCTGGAGTACCTGGAGACACAACGCGTGCCGGTGATTGCCTATCACAGCGACGACTTTCCGGCCTTCTACACCCGCTCCAGCGGACTGAAAGCTGATCACCGCCTCGACACGCCGGAAAACATTGCGCAGGCCATGCTGCTGCACGAGCAGATCGGCTCGGGCACCGGCATTCTCGTCGCCAATCCGATTCCGGAAGTGGATGCGCTCGATCCGGCCTTCATCGACGGCACGATCGCGGCAGCCGTGGCGGAAGCCGAAAAACGCGGCATCGGGCGCAAGGAACTGACGCCCTTCCTGCTCGCCCGCATCAACGAGCTTTCGCAGGGCCGCAGCCTGAAGGCCAACATCGCGCTGGTCCGCAACAACGCAGCGCTCGCCGCTCGCATCGCCGTGGCGTATGCAGGATTGAAGGGCATGAAATAGAAGAACCTGCCGGCCGGCGCTACCGGCCTTCGATATCTGCCGGCGCGAGGTCAAAGACGCGACCGGCATTGAGGATATTGTTCGGGTCGAAGGCTGCTTTCAAGCGCCGCATGGCGGCGATCTCGGCACCGCTGCGCGCCAGGTGCAGCCACTGCTTCTTGTCGAGGCCGATGCCGTGTTCGGCAGAGACGCCGCCGCCAGCCGCAGCCACGCCCCTATAGACGATGTCAAAGGCGGCCGCCGGATCCACGGTGCGGACCTGGTAGTGCAGATTGCCGTCGCCGAGATGGCCGAAGACGTAGATGTCGGCGCTGGGGTCGACGGCCTGGATGGCGGCCTCCGCTTCCCGCAGGAAAGTCCCCATCCTCGCCAGCGGGATGCTGATGTCGACGCCGATCAGGCCTTTTATCGAAAACAGGAAACGGTTGGCATCCTCCCGCACCGCCCACAGCGCGCGGAATTCGCGTGGCGACTGCGAGACGACCACGTCGTCGATTACGCCGTCTTCGACCGCCTGCATCAGCACAGCGGCAAATCGGTCGCTGTCGCGGTCGGGCTCGTTGCCCTGTATCTCGGCGAGCACATAGACGGGCGAGCCGACGGGCAGTGGCACCGGCGCGTCCATGCCGGCGACCATGGCGCCGTAGAGCGGCGCGAAATTCACCTCGTAGGCCGAGAGCAGAGGCCCGAGCTTCTGCTTGAGCAGCCCGAGCAGGGCGATGGCCGCGTCGAGCGAAACAAGCGCGCAGAAGGCGTTGACCTCGGTGGCTGGCTTCGGGTGCAGCCGCAGGCAGGCGCGCGTGACAACGCCGAGCGTACCTTCGCTGCCGATGAAGAGCTGGTTGAGGTCATAGCCGGAATTGTCCTTGGGCAAGCCCTTGAGCGAGGTCAGGATGCTGCCGTCGGCAAGCACCGCTTCCAGGCCGAGCACCTGCGCCCGGTACATGCCGTAGCGCAGCACGCGGATGCCGCCGGCATTGGTGGCGACATTGCCGCCGACAGTGGCCGTGCCGCGCGCGCCGATGTCGACGCCGAACAGCAAGCCGGCGGTGTCTGCCGCCTCCTGCACCATTTGCAGCGGCGCGCCGGCTTCGGCAATGATCGTTGCCGCCTCGCGATCGATCGCCTCGATCGCCGTCATACGCTCCAGCGACAGCACCGCCTCGCCCGGCTGGATGCGCGCCGCACCGGCAAGCCCGGTTCGGCCGCCCTGGACGACAAGCCTCTGCCCAGTCTCGTTGCACAGGCGCAATATGTGCGACACTTCGCCGGTCGTGCGCGGACGCAGGACGATCGCCGGCGGCGAGCCGTCTTTGCCGTCGGGGTCTTCTTGATAGCGTGGTCCGGCCTCGTCGGCCGAAACGATCGCGGACCGGTCCAGCCGCTTTTCCAGCAGCGAAAGGAGCTCGGCAATCCTCTGGGACATGCGATTCAAGGACACGAATGGCCCGGACGCATCGACGCGGCCGGAAGAGCGATGGGCGAGGGCTGCGGTCGGAGCCGATTTTCGCTGCCAAGCAAGCGTGCCGAAAACCCGCCAAAAATGCAGCCGGTTGTCTTCGCCATGTGCAGCTCCTGTAACAGGCCGACCATAGGCGTGGCCTGCCATTTGTCAAACATGATGGGAAGCGCTCATCTACGGCGGATTCGGTATTTCTGGGGCCGAGGCAAATGCTCACTCGCCCGCCTTGGGCGCCTCTCCGTCGCCACGAATGAGCTTGATGTCGGCCCCCGCCGCCCAGGCGCTGATATCCTCCCGCCGCAGCGCCGCCGCCATCATGTCCGGGAACAGATCCGGCGTGCAGGCGAAGACCGGAATGCCAAGCGCTGCGACCGAACCTGCCATCGCTGGATCGTAGCCGGGCCGTCCCTGATCGGTCAGCGCCAGCAGCACCACTACATTGACGCCGGATCGAACCAGCGCCGCCAGTCGCCGCAGCAGCTCCTGGCCATTGCCGCCTTCGTAGAGGTCGGTGATCAGCACCAGATGCGACTTGGTTGGCCGCTCAATACGGGCGGCGCAGTAGGCGACGGCCTGGTTGATGTCGGTGCCGCCGCCAAGCTGCACGCCGAACAGCACTTCGACGGGATCGCTGAGTTCCTCGGTCAGGTCGACGATGGCCGTGTCGAAGCAGACCAGCTTGGTGCGCACGACCGGCAGCGAGGCCATGACCGCGGCGAAGATCGAGGCATAGATCACCGAGCTTGCCATCGAGCCGGACTGGTCGACGCAGAGAACCACTTCGTCGAGATCGACCAGCCGGCGCTGTTTGCGCATGAAGCCGACCAGCTTCTCAGGCACGATGGTCTTGTGCTCGGGCTGGTAGTGGCGAAGGTTTGCCGAGATGGTGCGCTGCCAGTCGATATCGCGTTGGCGCGGGCGATTGGTACGCCTCGATCGGTCGAGGGCGCCGCGTATCGCCTCGGCGGTCTTCTGCTCCAGTCTTTGCATCAGCTTGGCGACGATGCCGGCGATGATCGTGCGGGCGATGTCCTTGGTCTTGGCCGGCATGACCGAGCGCAGCGAAATCAGGTCGGCGACGAGGTTGACGTCGGCCTCGATCGCCCTCAGGAATTCCGGTTCCATCAGCATCTGCTTCAGGTCCAGCCGTTCGAATGCGTCTTTCTGGACGATCTGCACGACCTGCGCGGGAAAGAAGGACCTGATATCGCCCATCCATTGTGCAACGCGCGGCGCCGATCGGCCGAGTCCGCCGCGCCGCTTGCGCGGATCGGCAGCGGCGGCGTTGGTGCCGTCGCCGTAGAGTGCATCGAGAGCCGCCGAAAGCCGTTTGTCGTCGTTGGAAAGTGCCGCAGAGGTCTCGTCATCGGCACCGATCGCAAGCCGCCAGCGACGCTCCCGACCACCATCGGCAGTGAGCGGGCCGGGCTCGTTCATTTCGCCCTCGTCATCCATTGCCGTCTCCTCCGGTGAGCAACGGTCCAAGCAGGTGCAGATGTCGGCGCCATGCCTCGCCGCCATCCGGCGTCGGCGTCAGGCCAGCCGGCAAGCGCGCAGCACGGCCGAGGACGGCCTCGATCAACCGCCGGCGCTCCATGCTGTCAAGGTTGGAGAAGACACGACGCAGCAGCGGTAAGTGCGCGATGAAAGCGTCTTCGTCGAGGGATTTGAGCCACGAATCGACCGCGCCGCGCAGACCTTCGTCATAGATCAGCCGTTGACCGGCGGTGCTGAAGAAGCCCTCGAAAAACCCTGCCGCTTCGGTGACCGGCGTTCCCGGTGACAGACGTCGCCCGAGCAGGCCGGCTGCGGCGTCGGCGGACAGATGGCCGGCCTCGTAGAGCAGGTGCGCGGCGCATCCCGCCGGTAGCGCCGTCGACCTCGGCCCCTCTAGGACAGCAGCCAATCCGTTGCGCCATCCGCTCAGCACGTCCTCGCCGGGCTCGACCAGCCTGATCGCCTCATCGGCCTTGCGCATCGCACCAACCAGCGTCGTGGCGGCCTGCTCATCCAGGTCGCGTGCAGCGTAGGCAAGCGCGATCGCGCCTTCGACGATCAGCCGCTCCATGAGGCCGGACAGCCGGTTCGTCTCCGTTTTGCGGGCCTCGCCGTAGCGGATGATGTCGGCGAGCGGCGGCACCGAGGCCAGGATCTCCAGGCATTCGCTGCTGCGCGCCGCCCGCGCCTCCAATGCCGCGAGACCGGCCGTCGACGCTTCCGACAGACCTGCCGTGACGGCGCCCTGGACCAGTGCCGCAAGCGTATCGAGGGTCGCCGCCGCTTCGATCATCTGGATCAGGCGGCCGTTGGCGGCTTTTTCGATGGTCGGCCCGTAAATCAGGTTCTCGACCAGACGGACGGCATATTCCGGTTCCCAGGCCAGGGTCCATCGCTCGCGGAAGGTGCCTCGGCTGCGACCGGCGTCCGTCAACTTGCCCCAGTGCACACCGAGCACGTTCAGCCGATGCAGCAATGTCGAGCGAAACAGCCCGCTGTCGCTTCGCAAATCGACGGATAGTTCCCGCTCCAGCGCCTCAGGCTTCAGCCGCGCCGCCTTCTGGTTGCGCTGCAGATCCTCGATCAATGGCGCCAGCGGCGTGTCGGGGGGAATTTCGCCGACGTCCGCGCCCAGAAGTAGCTCGGCCTCTACCAGCGCCCAGAGCAACGCTTCGCCATTGAACAAGGCCGCGACCGACGCGTCGCGCAATTCCTCGAACCCGGGCTTCGGCCGCTCGCGAATTGCGGCGAGCGTGCGGGCGAGCCGCTCGGCTTCGATCAATGATGCGGTCGAGACCAGGTGGCCCTTTGCCCGCAGCACCGCCGCGATCATCGCAAGCCACAGGGTTGCTGCATCACTGCGGCCGCGGGTGCGCCAGAGATGCTTGCACCAACCGGGTGCGACGACGCCCGCGCCATAGCCGTATCCCAGCGCCAGCCGCGGTCCCGTCCACGGCGCCCATGTCATCGTGCTCTTGCGCCGGGCAATTCCCTTGATCAGGGCTTGATCGTTTTTTTGTGTGTGGGCTGCCTGCAGTGCCGGCACGTGCCATGCACCGCAGACGACAGCGATCGGCCCGTCGAACTCCTTGCGCGCCGCCGCGATCTCAAGCCGCATATGCGCTTCGCGTTTGGCTTCGAACTGCGCAATCGGACCTTCGCCGTCCCGCAGCGTCGTCATCGCGTCGGCGATGGCGACGAATATGGGGCCGGGTTCAGGGTTCTGCTCGATGATATCCGACCACCAGCTTTCGCCGTCCTCATAACCGGCGGCTTGTGCCAGTATACCTATCGGGTCACGCAGATCCGGAGCCGCATCAATGGTGTTCTCACTCGCTTCATCCGCTTCGCCAGCCTTTTTGACGCCGTCTGCAGCCATGAACCGCGCTGACGACGGGAGATCGATGAAGCGCAACGCCGCTTTGTTGCCGACAGCCCAGAGGGCCGCCTGATATTCTGGCGAGAATTCGGCGAAGGGCCAGAAACTTGTCGAAGCCGGATCATCCTCCGGATAGCAAAGCAGTGCGACCGGCGGCTGCATTTCCGAGCGGGCCAGCAAGGGCAGCAGCGCGGACGCATCGATCGGCCCCTCGATCAGCACGGCGACCGGTTGCAAATCCTGCAACGCCTGCACCAGGCTGTCGGCGGAGCCCGGCCCGTGATGGCGTATGCCGAAATAGGCGACGTCGCTATGCCCCATGGCGTCAGATCGCTGCGTTCAAGGCCGCGTAATAGCCTGCGTAGTCGGGCCGCTTCTTGAGCACTGTTTCCAGATATTCCTCCAGCACCGCCTTGTCTTGGACCGGATCTTTCACGATCGCGCCGACAAGGCTGGCGGCGAGACCTTCGGCGCCGAGCTTGCCGCTGTCGAACCACGCCGCCTGGCTCAGGCCGCCAACCATCGTCGCGATCGCCTCTGCGGTCGACAGCGAGCCCGAAGGCGTCTTCAGCGTCACCTTGCCGTCGGCAGTCGCACCGGACCGCAATTCGCGGAAGATGGTCAGCACGCGGGCGATCTCTTCGCCGACATTTTTCGGCACCGGCAAGTCGAGCCCGCCCGCCATCTCATCGACCCGTTTGGAGACGATCGCCACCTCTTCCGCCATGTCTTCCGGCAATGGCAGCACCACGACGTTGAAGCGACGCTTGAGCGCCGAGGAAAGTTCATTCACACCTTTGTCCCGGTTGTTTGCCGTGGCGATAATGTTGAAGCCGCGCTGGGCATAGATCGATGTGTTCAATTCCGGGATCGGCATCATCTTTTCGGACAGCACGGTGATCAGCGTATCCTGCACGTCCGAGCCCATGCGCGTCAGTTCTTCGAGGCGGCACAGCTTGCCGGTCTGCATGGCGCGGTAGAGCGGCGTCGGCACCAATGCTTCCTGGCTCGGGCCCTTTGCCAGAAGCTGCGCATAGTTCCAGCCATAACGGATCTGGTTCTCGTCGGTGCCGGCCGTGCACTGCACGATCAGCGTCGAGTCGCCCATGATGGCGGCGGCGAGATGTTCCGACACCCAGGACTTGGCCGTTCCGGGAACGCCGAGCAGCAACAGCGCGCGGTCGGTGGCGAGCGTTGCCACCGCGGTCTCCATCAGTCGGCGGCGACCGACATATTTCGACGTTATCAGCGTGCCGTCGCCAGCCTTTCCGCCCAGCAGATAGGTCAGCACAGCCTGTGGCGAGAGGCTCCAGCCGGCAGGCTTTTGCCTGTCGTCACCGCGTGCCAGCGCCTGCAATTCAGAGGCATAGGCCTGCTCGACCGGGAGACGGATGGCAGCATTCATATGTATTCTCCGGATTGATCATGTGTCGGTTCTGGGCTGATGTTCGGCCAGCGCTGCATTGAGACGCAGGAGGCCGAGTGATGGGGCCGCGGGCGGCATGCCGGCCGCGACGACCTCGTCGATCAATTTTACTGCTGTGGTCGCGGTGGCAAGGAAGCCGATCGTTTCCAGGATATCGTCGGCGCCCCGGCGCATGGCCTCGTCGTTTCCCGCAACGGCGGAACGCAATGCCGAAAGAGCTGACCCATTCGAAAGGTCGTCCCACGCCACCCAGCCAGCATCAAGGCCTTCCGCCAGATTGATCGCGCCAAGGTAATTTGCCTGCTTGAGGATCAGCCGGACGAGAGTTCGTTTTCTGCGGCCGTCCAGGCGCGGCGTGAGGTGCAGTGCGAACAGCGCTGGTTTGCCGCCATCGGCGACAAGTGCGTCCGCCATATGCGTCACCGCAGCGTCGCTCCCTGAAGCGGCGACCATTCGTGCGATCAGGATGTCGGCATTGTTGTCGGCGCCGAATTGCCAGGCTCCTAGGAATTCTGATTCGGTGGTGTCGAACCGCGCGGCAAGGTCGCCCAGGTTGCAGATCTCGAACAGTTCGGCGCGACGGGGTTCCTGCGCCGGCGATTTCAATTTCGCGGGCGTATAGATGTTGCGGCGGCGGATGAAGCCGGATTTGCCTTCGCTGATGAAGGCGGCGAGTTCAGCTGCGGGATCATCCGGTCCGCCATCGTTTGAGCGGCCGTACTCCCCCAGCCTTGCCAGCAGCCGGTCGGCCAGTTCGCGCACCTTGCCGGACCTGTCGGCGGAGAGGCTTTTAAGGAACGGCGCATCCTCGGCGCCCAGGCCGAAGCGCATGAGTTCGACGAGCGCAAGCCTGACCTCGGCGGGCTCGCCCGATGCCTTGGCCTCGATCAGCATTCGAGCCGAAGCCGGTTCACTGTGGCGCATGTCTGCCAGCACGATGCGTCGCGCGGCGGGATAGAACTCATCCCAATTTTCCGCCGTCAGTCTCTCTTGCGGGGCACGTCTCTCCCCGTCCACGCTTGCTTGCCAGTCGATCCAGGGAGCGTAGACGTCCGGACTGTTCTGGTCCGACGCGGCGGGCATCCAGTCCATGGGATGGAGCACAAAGCCGCGGCTGGCGACAAGCGTTACCACGCGCGTTTTGCGCCTCGCGTCAATGGCGTGTTTCAGAGCGGCTCTCAGCAGCGGTCGCAATCGCTCCGGCAGCATTGGGAGCGCAAGCTTGGGCAGCAGCGGCCGGCGCTTGAGTGTCTTCGGCGCCGCAGGCCGAAGGGCGACGTCGAGCGCTTGTGCCGCGATTGCCAGGAGCCGGCGCTCCTGCTCGTCGGGACTTGCACCGCCGGCGATTGTCTTCCAGGCAGTCGGAGCCAGATCGAAAGTGGCTCCGCCGGTGATCCAGCAATCGCGCATTGTCGCCAGGCCTGTTTGCTCGCCCTCGTTCACGACAGGTCAAGCCTCCCGAACCCGCTTTGAGCGGCCAGAAGGTCAAGCCGGGCGCCATCCCAGAGCGCTGCCGTGGCCGTAAGGTCGAGGCCGAGCAATGTTTGGTTGACAGCGCCGGCGATCGGCAAGGCGATACCTTGCGGATCGTCCGCAGCCTGCCACCAGCCTGTGCCCCGGTCATCGACCAGGACTGCACCGGCCGGCAGCATGAGAGGACAATCGGTAGTCCAAGGCGCGGCGTCCTGATGGGAAGCATGCGTGGCGAGTGGGTCCTTGGCAGCGTCAAAGGTGAAATCAGGCCACGCGCCGGACATCACTTCGCCCATGCGCTCCGCCACCAGCGCGCGCAGCGGCTTGCGTGATGGATAGAAGACCAGCCGGGCATCGAAACGATCGCCCGGAGCAAAAGCGTTCGACCGGCGTCCGGCAGAAGCTGGAAAATAATCGAGCAGCACGGCAAATTGCGGGGTAGTGCTCTTCAGATCGAGCAGCCAGGTCGAATGACTGACGAGACCGTCGCGGCGGCTCTCGATCTTCTCGCCCAGAACTTCCCAGAAGCTTTCGACCTGTCTTGCATCGGGATTGGCCAGAACCTGTTCGCGGGTTTCAGACGTCGATATGAGGCGCTTCAACTCGGGGTCGTCGGGCGCCGACCGCCACGCCTTGGCCAGCAGCACAAGCTTGCCGAGTTCGCGGATCGCCGCATCCGGTCTTTCTTCGCTGCGCAGCGCCATCAGCCGCGATGGGATCTCGTCGATGCGACCGGCAAGCGCGGTTGCCTTCATGTCGACCAGCCGCGCGGCAATCCGGCGGCAACGGTCGCTGCTGGCAGCGACAAACCCGGAAAGACCAAGCCGCAACTGGTCGGCGATCCATTGATCGAGCTCGTCGAGCGCCGCCGACACTGCTTGCCGTGTGTCTTCTGCCCGCTTGCGCTGCGCTGCCTCGCGACGCTCCACAGCCGCAAGGTCTTCGACGGCGGCACTTTCGTCCGTCCGTGTGGCCTCATCAATGCTCTTGGCTGCCGCGCCGGGTGTCGATTGCGCTGGCGGTGGCGTCGTCCTCCTGCGCCGGCCAAGCCAGTCATTCACCCATTCCGGCGTGGATTCAGCCGCGGCAAAACTGGCTGGCGCAGTGGCGGCAATCCACATCAGGGCCAGCGTGTGCTTGCACGGGAATTTTCGCGACGGGCAGGTGCATTTGTAGCCGTGATCGCCAGTGTCGACCACCACCCGATAGGGATTGGAGCCGGAGCCCTGGCATTCACCCCAGATGAGCGCCTGCTGCTCATTCTTTTCGAGCCGCGGCCAGTTCGATCGCTTGGTCAGCTTGGAGGCGGCGCTCAGCGACGCCTGATCGGGCGCAAGCGCCTCGATGGTTTTCAAATCGAATTCCAAGCCGCGCCTCTTGTGACTCGAACCAAACGCCTGTCGCCAGGATAGACAGCCGTTTGTGAAGAATTATTATAGCTCCCGCGAAGGGAAGAACGATACTTCTCGGCTCCTGTCCTTATGTGCCCGAATTCGCCTGATCCGCAAGCGATGTCACCATTCGGCAGGCAGAGCATTTCCAGCAAAAACCCGGCGTTTGGCGTCGGCAGACCAGTTATGCGTTCCGTAGACGGGAGCAGGCCTTGGCGGCCCAGAGGGCGTCAGCCTCTGCCCTTCAGGAACTCGATCACCATCGCAGCAGTCCAGGTGAAACGGTCGCCGCCGAGCGGTTCGCCGCTGAGCGGATCGTAATATTCGGCAAAACCGCTCTCGGCGATCAGGTCAAGGCTGGATTGCGTGATCCGCTGGGCGACTTGCCCATGGTCGGCGGCGGCAAGCCCGTCGGCGATCATGTAATTGACCACCAGCCAGACCGGCCCGCGCCAGTAGCGTTTGGCGTCGAAGTGCGGATCGCTGGGATCGTGCGACGGGACGATATAGCGTGCCTTGCCGGCGATGCGCTCGATGGAGGCAGCGATTGCAGCAGTACGGGTTTTCGGGATGGCCGAGAAGACCGGCAGGATGCCGCCCACCGAAGCGCTGTCGACGAGCTTTCCGATGACACGGTCGAGGCAGAGATACTGACCGTGCGCATCGCTCCACAGCCGTTCCATCGCCGAAAGCCCCTTTTTGGCGCGGGCGCGATTGGCTTCTGCGATTTCCTTCTCGCCGAGCCTCTCGGCAAGATCGGCAAGGTCGGCCGCTGAGCGGATCAGGATGGCGTTGAAGCCGGGATCGACGATCCGGAAGGGGGAGGCATCGTGGAGCTTTGCATTGTCCCAGTCCAGTGCGCGAAAGTGCTGCAGCAGCCAGAGGTACCGGTCATATTGCCCCTTGGTCGGCCGGTGCGCCGGGTCGGCATGCAGGGTGTCGCGGCGCGTGTAGAGCTCGACGCCTTCGGTCGGCACGCGCTCGAAGGCGTCGTCCCAGTCGATCGAGTTGTCGCGGCCGGACTCCCATGGATGAATGATTGCGACCAATCCTTCGCCCTTCGGGTCACGGTTTTCATAGAACCAGCGGTGCCAGGCATCGATCTTCGGCAGCAGCGCGCGGGCGCGCTCGGCGGCTAGTTTCCTGTCCCTTGCTCGCTCGAACAGGCGGCGCACAGCAAAGCCCGCCACCGCCGGCTGGGTGATGCCGGAGGTGGCAGTGGGGCGGTTGGTCCTCCAGACCTCCGGCCCGGGGAAATAGCTGTCGTTCAGGACATGGAAGACGATATGCGGCACCATGCCGTCCGGCCATTGATGGGCAAACAGCGTCTCGATCTCGGTCCAGGCGCGCGCCTCGTCGTAGTAGGCAAGACCGAGCGCGGTCAGGCAGGAATCCCAGTTCCATTGGAACGGATAGAGGCCCTTGGTCGGGATGGTGTAGTCGCCGTGGTCGTTTTCCCTGAGCACCTCGACGGCACGGGCGATGGTTTCGTTGACGGCAAGAGAGGTCATTGAAGCGTTCGTACTTTCGCAATCATAGGGCGTTGGGCGGGATCAAAAGGCGTTGGTGGTTTCAGGATCGAACCAGCGGATGCGATCGGCTTTGGGCGCAAGTCGCAGATAGTCGCCGACGGCGATCGCGGCGTTCGATTCGAGGATGGCGCGAAACAGCCCACCCTCGACATCGCAGGTGACCAGCGTGTGCGGACCGAGCGGCTCGACGACGCGCACGGTGGCATCGAGCCCGCTCTCACCGGCTTCAACGTCTTCGGGGCGAATGGCGAATTCTATTTTCTGCTTGTCCGACTTCGGTCCGGGCAGCGTCAGCCCGGCGACGGTCCAGCTGCCGTTTGCAATCTTCGTCGCGGGAATGAAATTCATCGGCGGATTGCCGATGAAGGAACCGACGAAGCGTGCGGCCGGGTTGCGATAGACCTCGACCGGCGAGGCTGCCTGGACGATGCGGCCCTGATGCATGACGGCGATGCGGTCGGCGAGGCTCATCGCCTCGACCTGGTCGTGAGTGACATAGATGGTGGTGGTCTTGGATGCGGCGAGCACGCCCTTGAGTTCGGCGCGCATTTCGAGCCGCAGTAACGCGTCGAGATTGGACAGTGGTTCGTCCATCAGGATGACGTCGGGCTCCATCGCGAGCGCGCGGGCCACCGCCACACGCTGGCGTTGGCCGCCGGAAAGCTGGCCCGAATAGCGCTTCAGCAATTGCTCGATATGCATGAGCTCGGCGGTGCGATTGACGCGACGTTCGACCTCTTGCTGCGGCAATTTCTTCATGCGCAAGCCGAAAGCGATGTTCTCGAACACCGTCAGATGCGGGAAGACGGCGTAGTTCTGGAACACCATGGCGATGCCGCGGTCGCGCGGCGGCAGATGATCGACGCGACGACCGCCGATCCAGACTTCACCCTGGCTCGGCGTTTCCAACCCGGCGACGATCCTGAGCAATGTCGTCTTGCCGCAGCCCGAGGCGCCGAGCAGCACCATGAATTCCTGGTCCGCGATGGTGAGGTCGACCTGGTGCAGCGCGGTGAAGCCGCCGAAACGTTTGGCCACTTGTTTTATGGCGATCTCAGCCATCGGCTTTCTCCCTGTCGCGCGTCATCGGTTGGCGATCCCCCACATGGCGAACAGGTATTTGCGCACGGCGAAGATGAAGATCAGCGCCGGGATGACGAGTGCCGCCCCACCGGCGAATTTGAGATAGAGCGGTGACTCGCCGAGGCTCTGCAGCAGGAAGGCGGTCAGCGTCCGGTTCTCTATGGTGAGCACGGCGGCGGCAAACACCTCGTTCCAGGAAATGGTGAAGGCAAAGACCGCCGAAGCCGCAATGCCAGGCAGCGCCAGCGGCAGGATGACCTTGCGAAAGGCCTGCAGGCGGGTGCAGCCGAGCGTCCACGCCGCTTCCTCCAGTTCGACCGGGATGCCTGAGAACAGCGAGAAGGTGATCAGCACCGCGAATGGCAGCGCCAGCGTGGTGTGGACCAGCGCCAGACCGATCGCAGTGTCGTCGAGGCCGGTGCGGATGAACATCACCGCAAGGGGCAGTGCCAGCAGCGGCAGCGGAAAGGCGCGGGTCATCAGCACCAGGAAGCGGAACGTGCCCTTGCCCGGAAAATCGAAGCGCGACAGCGCGTAGCCGGCGGGCGCGCCAAAGCCAATCGAGAGGATCATCGTCAGGGTGGCGACGAGCACCGAGTTCCACAGCGCCCTGCCGACGCCGGCGAAATTGATGAAGAAAGACAGGCTGCCGAAATCGAAGGAAGGGAAGAAGCGCTTGGGAAAGGCAGTGACCTCTTCCGGCGACGACAAGGCGTTGACGATCAGGAGATAGATCGGCAGCAGCACCCAGGCGGAAAGCAGGATGACGGTGGCGACCAGCAGCCAGTTGCCAGCTTTGCGGGCCGCGGGTGCGGCGATCGGTATCTCTGCGACGGCACTCATATGCGCGCTTCCTTCGGCACGCGCAGCACCCGCATGAAGAACAGCGTGAGGCCGACCGAGATGGCGAGGATGAGCAGGGCGAAAGCTGCGGCAACGTTGCGATCCTGCAACGAGAATTGCCAATTATAGGTCTCGCCCATCAGCACCGGCAAATTGGTGCCGCCGAGCGCCGCCACCACGGCGAAAACCTCGAAGGCGAGAATGACGCGCAGAATGATCGCCGTCTGCAGGCTGGGGCGCAGCAAGGGCAGCGTGATCTTGACGAAACGCTTCCACGGGCTCGCGCCAAAGACCTCGGCTGCCTCGTGATACTCTCGTGGGATGAGCCCCATGCCGGCGACCAGGATGACCATCATGATCGCGGTCGCGCGCCAGATCTCGGCCAGCACCACGGCGACGAAGATGGTCAATTTGCTCTGGTAGCCGAGAAACATGACAGGCCTGTCGACGAGGCCGAGATTAGACAGCAGCGTATTGAGGAAGCCGGACTGGTCGAAAATGGCGAGCCAGATCAGCCCGGCGGCGAGATCGGAGATGCCGAGCGGGATGGCAAAGATGTAGAGCGCCGCACCCCGCCCGGCTTCGAGCCTGGACACGACCGTGGCCATCAACAGCGCCATGACCAGTTGGATCGGCACCACGATGGTGGCGAGCAGGATGGTGTTCCAGAAGGCGACCGGGAACCTCCAGTTGCCGGTCATGGTGCGGAAATTATCCAGCGTGAAGCCGCCGTCGCGGGTGAAAGCCTCGAAGGCGACCAGCGCGAACGGGTAGAGGAAGAAGACGCAGAGGAACAGCGTCGCCGGCATCAGCAGCAGATAGGGCAGGGCCTTGCCGTGCATGGCATGTCCTTTGGCGTGGTGCGGTGGGCGCCCGGAGAACAACCGGTTCCGGACGCCCCCTCGGGAGGATTCTAGTCGACCGGGCAGGCGCCTTCTGATGGCTTGTCGGGTGCCCAGCAGGGCGCCTTGGCCTGGTCGATGAGGGCCTTGAGCGCCGCCGCCTGTTCCTCGAGCACGCCATGCACATCCTGGCCGCCGAGCACGATGCGCTCAAAACTGTCGACATAGACCTGGTTGAACTTGCCGCCGAGATCGCCGAGCCCCATCGGCAGCAGCGCCGGCAGCGCATCCGGCGCACCGGTCATGGTGGTGATCGCCGGGCCGAAGGCTTTCACCGAGGCCGGCATGTCGTCGGGCAGCTTGACGTCGACCACGGGGAAGAAGTTGGTGGCCTTGAGCGTCGCGATCTGCGTTTCCGGCTTCAGCATATAGGCGATCAGCGCCTTGGCCTTGTCCATATCCGGCGAGGTCTTAGGGATGGCGACGCCGGCGACCACCGGCATGTAGCCGCGGCCGGCGGGTCCAGCCGGCGCCGGGAAGGCGACGAACTCGTCGGGCTTCTGGTTGAACGCATCGGCAAGCCGCGCCACGTGGTCGAACGCCACCCACACCTCGCCGGTCAGCAGTGGTTCCTGCATGAAGGCATAGTTGGTCGAATTCGGGTTGGTGTACTGCCACAATTCCTTGAACGTGTTCCACGCGGTCTCGGCCTCCGCCGAGCGGAACTTGGTCACCATCGAGCCGGTGTAGGATGGGTAGAGAAAACCTTCGAAGAAACGGTGCTTCAGCCCCTTCGGCCCGGCCGGAAAGCCGAATTTCGGCGAGCCGGTCTTCTCGGCTATATTCTTCGCCCATTCGATCAGCTGGTCATAGGTGATTTTGTTGAGATCGACGCCAGCCGGCAGATATTGCAACGCCTGCTTGTTGGCCGCCATCAGGAAGGTGGCCTGCATCCACGGCAGATATTTCTGTTCGCCCGTGCCAAGCATGCCGAGTTTCTTGTAGGCCTCGTTGAGCGTGACGCCGCCGACGTCGACGCCGGACAGATCGACAAGGTCGGCACCCACCGTGGAGAAGTCTCCGTGCAGGCCGCCGAGCACGCCGATGGTGCCGGAGCCGGCCTGCAATTCGGCTTGGAGGCGGGTGAGCCAAGGCCCATCCTCGGCGACTTGGTAGTCGACCTGGCCGTCAAACGTCTTGAGCACTTCGCTGCGCATTTTCTGTGTCTCCTCCACAGGTCGCGCCTGCGTCGACCAGAACAGCACCTGGGCCTGCGCGCCGCCGATTGCGATCGACAGCGCGAGTGCGACGCCTGCCAATGTCTTCAACGCATTCATCGTGGTCTTCCTCCCTGGTTGTGCCCCACCCCCGGCGTCAGTTTTTCCTGTGGGTGCCGGTCATGCGGGCGCCGGGCCATGGCTTGCCCGCGAAACCAATGTCGGCCGGATCAGCCGCGTCAGCGGCGCGGCGGGCCTGTCGCCGATGACGGTCAACAGCATCTCGCCGATCTCGCGCGCGCACTGGCGGATCGAGGCATCGAATGTGGTGAGGCCCGGCGGCGCATAGGCCGAGGCGGCGATGTTGTCGAAGCCGATGACAGAAAGGTCGCGCGGGATGGTCAGGCCGGCGCGGGCGGCCTCTTCCATGACGCTGAGTGCCAGCTCGTCGAACAGCGCGACTATGGCCGTCGGCCTCTCGGCAGCATGCAGCAGCCGGTTGATGGCCTGGATGCGGGCGCCGCGATCGAAGCGTGGCGCTGTCGCCACATCGAGCCGCACCGAAGGGTCACCTCGGCGGGCGATCGCTGCGGCGAGCCCGTCTTGCCGCAGATGCCGAAACGTCATCGGCTCGGCGATCGTCACCAGGCCGAAATGGCGGTGCCCGAGATCGTAGAGCATGTCGAAGGCTTCGCCGAAGGCGTGCGCGCCATCGGTGTCGAGCCAGCTGTAGGCAAAGTCGGTGTCGAGCAGCCGGCCATGGGCGACGAACGGGAAATTGCGTAAGCGCAGATAGGCGAGCCGTTCGTCGACCTCGGCGATGCGGGTGACGACGACGCCATCGGCGCGTCCGGATTCGACGACATGGCGAAGCACGGAAAGTTCCGACTGGCCTTGCGCCACGGCGGCGAGGATCAGGTCGGTGCCATGCGACACCAGCCCTTCGCCAAGCCCGGTGACGAATTCGCCGAGGAAGGAATCGACCAGATTGGGGCCGCGGATCGGCAGCACCATGCCGACAAAGCCGCTGCGGCCGGAGACCAACGTGCGGGCCGCCCTGTTGGGCACGTAGCCGGCCTGGCGCGCGGCTTGCGCGACGCGTTCGCGCGTCTTCAAGGCGATCTGTTCATGGCCGGCAAGCGCCCGCGACACCGTGGTGATCGACAGGTCGAGCTGCGCTGCAAGTTCCTTGAGCGTGGTGACGCGGGCCGGCACCGTTCCTCCTGAACAAAGTGTTTGAAACGTTTGTAATGGCCTCATCATAAAATGCAAACGTTTTAAATCAGCGCTCACCGACCTGCACGATGGTTCTTGGCTGACCTCCTGGCGTGATTTGAACTGCGCGGCGCTTGACTCCGGCGGCGCCTTGTGAAAAATTTTGCAAGAACTGATAAAAATATCAAAGGGCGGAAATGGTTGGCTTCGGAAACGGCCTCCTGCGCGACGATGAAACCAGTATGGTGACACGTGCCGCCTGGCTTCACTATGCCGGCGGGCTTACCCAGTCGGAGGTCGCCAAGCGGCTGGGGCTGACCAGCCTCAAGGCGCATCGCCTCATCACCAAGGCCAATCAGGAAGGGCTGGTCAAAGTCTATATCGATGGCGAAGTGTCGGAGTGCGTGGCGCTCGAAGACGAGTTGTCTAGCCGCTACGGCCTCGATTACTGCGAGGTCGTTCCCGACTTCGACGGGGAAGACCTGCCGCTAAAGGCGCTCGGCATCGCCGGCGCGCAATTTCTCAAGCGTGAGATCGAACGCGGCGAGGACACGCTGATCGGCGTCGGTCATGGCCGCACGCTGGCCGCCTGCGTGGAATATCTGCCGCGCATATCGGCCGGGAAGACCCGCTTCGTTTCGCTGCTCGGCGGCCTGACGCGCAAGTTCTCGGCCAATCCGCACGACGTCATTCACCGCCTGGCCGAACGGACCGGCGCGGAAGCCTATGTGATGCCAGTGCCGATGTTCGCCAACACGGTCGAGGATCGAACCGTGCTGCTCGGGCAGAAGGGCATCAGCGAGGTCTTCGATCTCGGCAAGGCCGCCGACCTGCTCATTGCCGGTATCGGCACCGCCGAGCGCGAGGCGTCGCTGGTCGCGACCGGTATGATTGAGAAGGGCGAGATGGAGGAAATCCGCCGCAAGGGGGGTGTCGGCGAACTGCTCGGCCATTTCTTCGACAATGCTGGAAAGGCGGTCGAGACGACCCTTTCCAACCGGGCGCTCGCGCTGGCGCGCGAAGACATCAGCAATCGCAGGATTGTCGCCGTTGCCGGCGGCAAGGTGAAAGTTCGTGCCATCAAATCGGTGTTGGAGGGCCGCTATCTCAAGGGCTTGGTCACCGACGAGCGGACGGCGCGATCACTCGTGGAGCAGACGCCGGTCGGGTAGCCGGCAACCATTCGATTGAAACTACCCTGTGGAGGAGAAGACAAATGCATGAGAAAGAAAAAGACCTGATCGATGCGTTCCTGCGCGGACAAGTCGATCGTCGTGGGCTGATCAAGGGCCTTGGCGCGATGGGCCTGGCCGCCGGCACGGCCGGCACGCTGCTCAATCTGGGGCAGACCCGTGCGCTGGCGGCGGATTTCGACTGGCAGGCGCACAAGGGCAAGACCATCAAGCTCCTGCTCAACAAGCACCCTTATGCGGATGCGATGATCGCCAACCTCGAGAACTTCAAGAAGTTGACGGGTATGGAAGTCGTCTATGACGTGTTTCCGGAAGACGTCTATTTCGACAAGGTCACCGCTGCGCTGTCGGCCAGCTCGCCCGAATATGATGCCTTCATGACCGGCGCCTACATGACCTGGACATACGGCCCGGCCGGCTGGATCACCGACCTCAACGAGTGGATCCAGGATCCGGCCAAGACCAACCCGAACTATGCCTGGGACGACTTCCTGCCCGGTGTCAGGAAGTCCTGCGCCTGGAACGGCCAGCCTGGCGGAGTGCTTGGCTCCGACGACGCCAAGCAGTGGTGCATTCCGTGGGGTTTCGAACAGAACAACATCACCTACAACAAGGGCATGTTCGACACGGCCGGTGTCACCGTTCCCGGCAATATGGACGAGATGGTTGCGGCGGCGGCCAAGCTCACCAAGGATGTCGGTGGCGGGGTCTACGGCATCGGCGTGCGCGGCTCTCGCTCCTGGGCGACGATCCATCCCGGCTTCCTGTCGGCTTACGCCAACTTTGACCAGAAGGACCTCAACGTCTCGGCCGACGGCAAATTGTCGGCCGCGATGAACACCGCCGAGTCCAAGGCCTTCCACAAGCAGTGGGTGCAGATGATCCAGGAGAGCGGCCCCAAGGACTGGTCGACCTACACCTGGTATCAGGTCGGCACCGATCTCGGCGCGGGCGCCTCGGCGATGATATTCGACGCCGACATCCTCGGTTACTTCATGAATGGCGGCGACAACAAGATGGCCGGCAAGCTCGCCTTTTCCGCCTTCAAGGCCAATCCGGCGGCCAAGGCGCCGACACCCAACATCTGGATCTGGTCGCTGTCGATGTCCAACTTCTCGAAGGACAAGGACGCCACCTGGTACTTCATGCAGTGGGCATCCGGGCCTGAGCATGCGCTGTTCGGCGCGACCAAGATGGACTTCGTCAATCCGGTCCGCCAGTCGGTCTGGAAGGACGAGATGTTCCGCGAGAAGCTCAACAAGAGCTATCCGGGTTATGTCGAGATGTTCGACGTCTCGGCGCCGGGCGCCAGCATCAAGTTCACCCCGCAGCCGCTGTTCTTCGATCTCACCACCGAATGGGCGGCGACGCTGCAGAAGATGGTGGCCAAGGAGGTGCCGGTCGATGAAGGCCTCGACAAGCTCGCCGCGAGCATAGACGGGCAGCTCAAGGAAGCCGGTCTCGGCTAAGCCCTAAGGTCTGGCTGGCCGCCTTTGCCGGCCAGCCAGACCTTCAACGTGTGCGAAGCGGCGCCTGAAGCATCGGACCCAAAAGTGGGAACCGGTTTTGGGAAAATCCGATGCTCAAACACTGGCGGGTGCCGCCACTCGCCCGACCGGCCGCCTTGCTCCCTGGGCGGCCGGCAGGGCGAAGCAACAGAGATGACGGAGCAGCGCGATGACTGCGGCGACAATGCAAAAAAACAGGCCTTCCGGCTTCAGGATCAGCAAGAAAGTGCTGCCTTACGTGCTCAGCCTGCCGGCCCTGCTCGTCTGCATAGGCATCCTGATCCCGTTCTTCACATCGGTCGTCTATTCGTTCCAGCGCTACCGGCTGAGTCAGCCCTGGGCGCGGCAGTTCAACTGGGGCGACAACTACATCTCCTTTTTCACCGACACGAGGTTCTGGAACACGCTCGAGATATCGCTGCTCTATGCGGGCATCACCGTCCTGCTCGAACTGCTTCTCGGCCTCGGCATCGCCCTGCTGCTGCAGAAGCGCTCGACGCTGAACAACTTCATCTCGATCATGCTGTTGATGCCGCTGATGACAGCGCCGGCGCTGGCCGCGCTGATGTGGAAGCTGATGACCAATCCCGGCTTCGGCGTGCTGAGCTATCTCGCCAGCCTGATCGGGCTGCAGGATTTCCGCTGGGCCTCGTCTCCGTCGACCGCACTTTTCACCGTGGTCCTTGTCGACATCTGGGTCTACACGCCCTTCATCATGATCCTGCTGCTTGCCGGCCTGCGCAGCCTGCCGACGCAGCCTTTCGAGGCGGCAGCGCTTGACGGCGTGCCGAGGAGCTTCGTGTTCTTCCGCATCACCTTACCGATGCTGACGCCCTACATCCTGACCGCGACATTGTTCCGCCTGCTCGATTCCATCCAGCAGTTCGACATCATCTATGCCATGACCCAGGGCGGTCCGGGCGATACGCTGACCGTCTTCCAGGTCGAGGCCTACCTCAACTTCTTCCAGTCGACCAATGTCGGCCGCTCGGCGGCGCTGATGATCATCCTGTGGGCGATCACCTATTTCCTCTCCAACATTTTCATCAAGAACTGGCTGCGCCTGCGCGAACGCGCCCGCGGCCTGGCATAGGAGGCCGGGATGGAACACACCTCGCTTCTCGAACGCACCCTGCGCGGCGCTGCACTGACGCTGGTCGTGATCTTCTTCATGTTCCCGATCGTCTGGATCCTCATGATGTCGTTCCAGACCAACGAGACCATCCTGCGGATTCCGCCGCAGCTTGTCTTCAAGCCGACGCTGGCCAACTACACCGCGCTCATCACCGGAAAGCTGACCACGGCAGCCGGCACGCTCGACATCGCCTTCATGCGCAACCTGTGGAACTCGGTCTTTCTGTCCGTGACCTCGGTCGCCGTCGCGCTGCTGCTCGGCGTCCCGGCGGCTTACGCTTTTGCACGGCACAAGTTCCGCGGCTCGGAGGACATCGCCTTCACGCTCTTGTCGTTCAGGTTCGCGCCGGCGCTGCTGGTGCTCTTGCCGCTCACCCTCTATTTCCAGAAGCTTGGATTGGCCAACACCTATATCGGGCTGATCTGGGTCTATCAGCTTATCTGTCTGCCGCTGATCCTGTGGATCGTGCGCGGCTATTTCGAGGACATCCCGGCCGACATCGAATACGCCTATCGCATCGCCGGCCATTCCTGGTTCGCCACCTTCCGCAAGATCGCGCTGCCGCTTGCCGGCCCGGGCATTGCGGCCGCCGGCCTGCTCGCCTTCATCTTCGCCTGGAACAATTTCGTCTTCGCCCTCGTGCTGGCCTCAGCCGACAAACAGCCGGTGACGGTCGGCGCGCTGGCCTTCATCACCTCCTCCGGCATCCAGTACGGCCAGATCTCGGCGGCGATCGTGCTCTCGATCACACCGACGCTGGCGCTCGCCCTCTATGCGCAGCGCTATCTCGTCGAAGGCCTGTCGCTCGGCGCGGTAAAGGGATAGTTCTCATGGCCAGCCTCGAACTCAAGAATGTCGTCAAGCGCTACAAGAGCCAGACTGTCCTCGACAATCTGTCGCTGACCGTCGCCGATGGCGAAACCCTGGTCCTGTTCGGACCGTCCGGCGCCGGCAAGACGGTGCTGCTGCGTCTCGTCGCCGGCGTCATCGACCCCGATGAGGGAAATATCCTCATCGGCGGCGAGGACATGACCGACCTCGACGCCGAGTTCCGCGGCGTCGGCATGGCGTTCCAGAATTTCGCGCTGTTTCCGCATATGACCGCCTTCGACAACATTGCGACGCCGCTGGAAGCCAGCCGCTCGTCGCAAAGTGCGATCAAGACCGGCGTCGAGAGCGTCGCCAAGCTGCTCAAGATCGGCCATGTGCTCAGCCATAAGCCGCGGGCGCTGTCCAATGGCCAGAAACAGCGCACCGCGCTCGCCCGCGCGCTGGTCGGCTCGCCGCCGGTGCTGCTGCTCGACGATCCGCTGCGCAACGTCGATGCCAAACTGCGCTTCGAGATGCGGCTCGAATTGCCGAGGCTTCTGGCCGACCGCGGCGCGACCGTCGTCTACGTCACCCAGGACTACAAGGAGGCAATGGCGCTTGGCGATCGCATCGCGGTGATGTCGCAAGGCGTCATCAAGCAGCTCGGCACGCCCGAACAGATCTATCGTGAGCCGGCAAACATTGAGATCGCTCGCCTGTTCGGCGACCCGACAATCAACCTGCTCGACGTCAAGCCGTCGCGCGACGCCAAGGGCATCTATATCGGCCTGTCGAACGTCCAGGTCCATCTGGCGGGCAGCTACGAGACAGCGGTCGGCCGCGACTGCGTGATCGGTCTGCGGCCCGAAGCGCTGGCCTTCGTCGACGAAGGCACGCCGGCCGCCATTCCGGTGACCGTCGAGGCCGAGACGCCGCTCAATGAAAAGATCGTCACGCTGGTGCGCACCGTGCGCGGCCGCGAAATCCTGGTCTCCCGGCCGGCCGGGACACCGGGTCAAACCGAGGGCAGGGCCTACATCGCCGTCGACGGCAAAAGCGCCCTTTTGTTCGATCATGCGAGCGGCGACCGAATAGGCGCCAGGAACGTCGTCAATTTGCGCAGTGGAGAAGCGGCATGAGCCCGAGCGCACTCACCATTTCCGGCGTCGACAAGTTCTACGGCCCGATCGACCGGGGCGTGCACGCTGTCCAGAATCTGACGATTGAAATCGGCAAGGGTGAGATCGTCGCCCTTCTTGGGTCTTCCGGCTGCGGCAAGACCTCGACATTGCGCATGATCGCCGGCTTCGAAGAGGTCTCGCGCGGCACCATCTCGGTTGCCGGCCGCAAGGTGCACACGCTGCCGCCGGTCAAGCGCAATGTGGCGATGGCGTTCGAGGGCTATTCGCTCTATCCGCCGCTGACCGTGCGCGAGAACATGGCGTTCGCCCTCAAGGCGGCCAGGCTCCCGAGGAGCGAGGTCGACGCGAAGGTGGCCAGCATCGCCAAGCTGCTCGAGATCGAGGACATACTGGAGCGCTATCCGAGCTCTATCTCCGGTGGCCAGCAGCAGCGCGCCAGCCTCGGCCGTGCGCTGATCCGCAAAGCCGATCTGCATCTGCTGGACGAACCGATGGGCCAGCTCGAACCGCAGCTTCGCGCGGTGCTGCGCGGCCGCATCAAGCACTTCATAAAGGAGCAAGGCCTGACCGCGATCCTCGTCACCCACGACCAGACCGAGGCCAACGCGCTCGCCGACCGGATCGCGGTCATGGAAGGCGGCGTGCTGCAGCAGTTCGATACATCAGACATGATCAAGCAGCGGCCGGCCAACTTGTTCACCGGCACCTTCGTCGGCGAGCCGCCGATGAATGTTTTCGAGGCCTATGTCGGCACGGCTGCCGACAAAGTCAATCTGCGACTGCCCGACGGGCTTTCGCTCGACTACGACAAGGATGCGTTCAGCGGCCCGGTTCGCGACGAATTGCTCAACCGGGAGCGGGTCGTCATCGGCATCAGGCCCTATGCGGTTCGCCGCTCGAAGGATGGCGTGCCGGCCACGGTTTCGGCCAACCAGTGGCTCGGCGACCAGACGCATATCGCCGCGGATTTCGCCGGCGGCTCGCTGGTCCTGGTCGAACATGACCGGACCCGCCTGGAACTTGGCGCGCCGATCAATATCAGCATTGATCCCCGGAACCTGCACGTCTTCGACCAGGCGAGCGGCATGGCCATTTCTCACGGCATGGAGCTTGCCTGATGCGAGATGTGCTGATCGGCATCGACGCCGGCACGTCTGTCATCAAGTCCGTCGCCTTCGACACGGCGGGCCGGCAGATCGCGGCCACGGCGTTGCCGAACCAGTATGAGACCTTGCCGGTCGGCGGCGCCGAGCAGGATCTGGCGCGCACCTGGGCCGATACCGCGACCACCCTGCGCCAACTTGCCGACAAGGTGCCGGACCTCGCCAGCCGGACCATTGCGATCGCCGTGACCGGGCAGGGGGACGGGACCTGGCTGATCGACAAGGAGGGCGAGCCGGTCGCCAAAGGCTGGCTGTGGCTCGACGCGCGCGCTGCCGCGATCGTCGAAGAGATCCGCGCGCGGCCCGATGACCGGCTCCGCTTCGAAAAGACCGGCAGTGGGTTGGCCGCCTGCCAGCAGGGCTCGCAGCTTGCCTTCATGAAACGCTACGCGCCTGACATGCTTGCCGGCGCCGCGACAGCATTCCACTGCAAGGACTGGCTCTACTTCAGGCTGACCGGCGAACGCGCCACCGACCCGTCCGAGGGCACCTTCACCTTCGGCGATTTCCGCACGCGTGGCTATTGCGACGATGTGCTTGAGGTGCTCGGCGTTGCCGATCTCAGGCATCTGCTGCCGCCGATCGTCGACGGTACCAGGCATAGCGTCGGCCTGTCGTCAGCGGCTGCCGAAGCGACTGGGCTGCTTTCCGGCACGCCGGTGGTGCTGGCCTATGTCGACGTGGCCTGCACCGCGCTCGGCGCCGGCCTGCTCGATCGCGAGCGCAAGTCCGGCTGCTCCATCATCGGGTCCACCGGCATGCATATGCGGCTCGCGCAGACGCCGGACGAGGTGCTGCTCAATGACGCCGCGACCGGCTACACGATGACGATGCCGGCGCCCGGTGTCTTTGCTCAGATGCAGTCGAACATGGCGGCGACGCTCAACATCGACTGGGTCCTTAGCCTGGCTTCCGGCATTCTCGCCTCGCAAGGCATTACGCGGACCAATGGCGAGATGATCGCGCTGGTCGATCAGTGGATATCATCATCCAAGCCGGCCTCGCTGCTCTATCAGCCCTATGTATCGGAGGCCGGCGAGCGGGGCCCATTCGTCGATGCCAATGCCAGGGCAGGTTTCGTTGGCATTTCGTCGCGGCACGGCTATGCCGATATGGTCCGCGCCGTTTTCGAGGGGCTGGCCTTCGCCGCGCGTGACTGTTACGCGGCGATGGGTCCGCTGCCCCGGGAAATCCGCCTGACCGGCGGTGCGGCCAGAAGCCCGGCTCTGCGCAAGATCCTGGGTGCTGTCGTTGGTGCAGACATTCGCACCAGCGAACGCGAGGAGGCTGGTGCTGCGGGTGCCGCCATGATCGCTGCGGTCTGCGTCGGCCAATACAAGTCGATGGACGAGTGCGTCGGCGAATGGGTCACGCCGCTGCTTGGCGCGGCGGAGCCGAGCGACCGAAAACTTGCCGCGATCTATGAGCGGATGGTTCCGTCATACACATTGGCGCATGAGGCGCTACGGCCCGTCTGGCGTTCGATGGCCGCATCCAAGGCAAACTGAGAAGTCGAGCATGCGTAAGAAGATTGCAATCATTGGCGACCGCTTCATGCTTCCCGAGGTGTTTCGCGAGAAAATCGAGATGGCCTGCGGCGACGATCTCGACATCCGCACACTTGAGACCTCATGGCCCGATGAGCCGATGGAATTCGGCAATGCGGCGCTTGGCCTCGACAAGGTCAAGGAGTATTTTGGCGATCCGGAGGAGGTCGTCGATTTCATCGGCGACGCCGAGATCTTCGTCACCCAGCTTGCGCCGCTCTCAAAGACCATGATGCAGCGCCTGCCAGCGCTCAAGCTGGTTGCGGTGTCGCGCGGCGGCCCGATCAACATCGACATGGCCGCCGCCAGAACCCAAGGCATCACTGTGGTCAACGTGCCTGGCCGCAATGCGAGCGCCGTGGCCGAGTTCGCCATCGGCGCCATCCTTGCCGAGACGCGGCTGATCCGGGTCGGGCACGAAGCCCTGCGCAAGGGGGAATGGCGCGGCGATCTCTACCGGGCCGACCGCACCGGCCGCGAGCTCAATGAAATGACCGTAGGCGTCATCGGCTATGGCAACATCGGCACCAAGGTTGTCCGCCTGTTGCGCGCCTTCGGGTGCCGCATCCTGGTCACCGATCCCTACGTGCAACTGAGCGCCGACGATCGCAATGGCGGCGTCGAACTGGTCGCGCTGGACGAGCTTCTGTCCCGCTCCGACGTGATCACGCTGCATCCCCGGGTGACCGAGGAAACCCGGGGCATGATCGGCAAGGACACCATCGCGCGGATGAAGCCGGGAGTGACCCTCGTCAACACCGCGCGCGGGCCGCTGGTCGACTACGACGCGCTTTACGATGCGCTCGTCTCTGGCCATATCGGCAGCGCGATGCTGGAGACGTTCGCGGTCGAGCCGGTGCCTGCCGATTGGCCGCTGCTGCAGCTTCCGAATGTCACGCTGACGCCCCATATCGCCGGCGCGTCGGTGCGCACGGTGACCTATGCGGCCGAGCAGGCGGCCGATGAGGTGCGCCGCTTCATAGCCGGGCTCCCGCCGGTCAACCCATGCTGAAGGTCGCGGCAGCCATGAAATACAATCCAGGCGCTGAGGACCCGGCGAGATGAGTGGCGCCACCGAAATCGTCGATCTCTTCGTCATCGGCGGTGGCGTCAACGGCGCCGGCATCGCGCGCGACGCAGCCGGCCGCGGCCTTTCCGTCATTCTGTGCGAAAAAGACGATCTGGCCGAAGGCACCAGCTCGCGATCGGGAAAGCTCGTCCATGGCGGCCTGCGCTATCTCGAATATTACGAGTTCCGGCTGGTGCGCGAGGCGCTGATCGAGCGCGAAGTGCTGCTCGAATCGGCGCCGCACATCATCTGGCCGATGCGCTTCGTGCTGCCGCATAGCCCGGAAGACCGGCCGGCCTGGCTGGTCCGGCTCGGCCTGTTCCTCTACGATCATCTCGGCGGCCGCAAGCGGCTGCCGGCCACCCGCACGCTCAACCTGAGCACCGCGCCCGAAGGCGCGCCGATCAAGGACACCTTCAAGCGCGGTTTCGAATATTCCGACTGCTGGGTCGACGACGCCCGTCTCGTCATCCTCAATGCGCTCGATGCCGTGGAACGGGGAGCCGTGGTCTTCACCCGGACCGCCTGCGCTGCCGCCCGCCGCGAAGGCGACCTGTGGTCGGTCGAGATGCGCGACGGCCGAACCGGCATTAGAACCACGGTTCGGGCTCGCGCCCTGATCAACGCCGGCGGTCCCTGGGTCAACGACATCATCAACCGCGTGGCGGGCCAGAATTCCAAGCGGAACGTCCGCCTGGTCAAGGGCAGCCACATCGTCGTGCCGAAATTCTGGGAAGGGCGGCAGGCCTATCTCATCCAGAACAGCGACAAGCGCGTGATCTTCATCAACCCTTACCAGAACGATCTGGCCCTGATCGGCACCACCGACATTCCCTATGACGGGCGGCCCGAAGACGTGACGGCCGATATCAGCGAGATCGACTATTTGATCAAGGTGGTCAACCGCTACTTCAAGCGCGAACTGGCCCGCAGCGATGTCGTCTACTCGTTTTCCGGCGTCAGGCCGCTCTATGACGACAACGCCGACAATCCGAGCGCGGTGACCCGCGACTACATTTTCGAACTCGACGCATCGGCCGGGCAGGCGCCGCTGCTCTCCGTCTTCGGCGGCAAGATCACCACCTTTCGTAAGCTCGCCGAGCACGCGCTCGACCAGATCGCCCCTTTCTTTCCGAAAATGGGCAAGCCATGGACATCGAAAGGGCATCTGCCGGGTGGCGATATCGCCAACGCCGACTTCGAACAGTTTCTTGGCGACCTCGGCCACGAATATCCCTGGATGCCGGCGCCTCTGCTCAAGCACTATGGGCGTCTCTACGGCACAAGGACGCGCGTTCTGGTCGGTGCGGCCAGGTCGCTCGCCGATCTGGGGCGATGCTTCGGCAAGGATTTTTTTGAACGCGAGGCCAATTACCTGTTCGAGCACGAATGGGCGCTGACATCAGCCGATATCCTCGAACGGCGCACCAAGCATGGTTTGCATCTGTCCGCCGCGGAAAGAGCCACTTTCGAGGACTGGTGCTCGGGCCGACTGGCAAAGGCAGGTTGATGACTTTTACGCTTTCCCTCAACACCAATCCGCTGGTCAACCGTTTCGCCGAACCGGACGATCTGATCGACGCGATCGCCTACGACATCGGCATCAGGGACGTGCAGCTCACGCATGAATTCGTCAATCCCGGCTGGCCGGCGGCGACGATCTCGAAATTCATTCGACTGTTCCGCACCGCGCTCGACCGCACCGGCGTGCGCGTGACATCCGGGATGACCGGCCCCTACGGCCGGCTCAACCATTTTGGCCATCCGGACGCCGACGTGCGTCGCTACTATGTCGACTGGTTCAAAACTTTTGCCGACATTTCGGCCGAACTCGGCGCCAGCGGCATGGGCACCCAGTTCGCGATCTTCACCCACAGGGATTTTGACGATCCGGAACGTCGCGCGCGGCTTTTCGACATCGCGCTGGAATGCTGGCGCGACGTCGCCGAGCACGCCAAAGCCGCCGGTTTGACCTACCTGTTCTGGGAGCCGATGTCGGTCGGACGCGAATTCGGCCACACGATCGAGAGTTGCCAGGCCCTGCAGAACGGGATCGACGCGGCCGGCATGGCCATCCCGATGAAGATGATGGTCGACATCGATCATGGCGACGTGACCTCGAGCAATCCGGCCGATATCGATCCCTATGCCTGGGCCGAAACCTTTCCCAAGCTGTCGCCGATCATCCACATCAAGCAATCGTCGATGAACAAGGGCGGCCATTGGCCATTCATTGCCGTCTACAACAAGGACGGCCGCATCACGCCGGAGAAATTCCTGGAGACGGTTCGCCGCGGCGGCGGCGTCGACAACGAGATCTGCCTCGAACTGTCGTTTCGCGAACGCGAGCCGGTCGATCATCAGGTCGTCGCCATGATCCGCGAGTCGGTCGACTACTGGGCGCCGTTCATCGAGACCGGCAGAGCCGCTCTCCTGCCGAAAGCGGGATAGAGATCGGGCAGAGCTGAAGGCACTCCTGCCCGATCTATAGCGCTTGGATATCTCCGAGACGGACAGCGGCTTTGATCTTCCGCTCGAAGCGCTGCTTGCGCTGGCAGCCGTCTTCGGCTCGAACTCGCTGGGCCAGCACCGCAGCGACTGGAGTTGCGAAGTCGAACCCAGGCTATGGCTCGAAACGCTCTGACGATCCAACTGACTGGCCCGCCAGCGGGAAGTAACTCGTCCTTCCTCAAATATGTATTAGAGGATGCGAATATCTCTACCTGCACTCGTTATCCGTTACCAAAGCACAAGTAAAAGACACTTTTGTTTAACTTCGCCGTGCATACTGCGAATTGGTCCGATTTGTCTGTCCGGCTTTCCCTCACGAATTGAGAATTCGCATGTCGGTTACACGTCGCACGCTGCTCACGGCCGGAAGCGTCGGATTGCTGATGGCGCAAGCTCGGGCGGCCAACAATCCAGAACAGCAGGTGGAGAGCGCTTCCGTTGTCAGCGACAATACGCTGCGCATTGCAATGCCGGCCTTTGCTTCCAATCCGTTCTTCCCGGCCGATGGATCGGGGGACAGCGGTATAGACATGGAACTGGCCCGCGGCATAGCAGCGGAACTTGGCGTTGAGCCGGTGTTCGACCGATCCGCCGTAACATTCGACGACATGGTGAAACAGCTGACTTCCGGTCAGGCGGACATAGCCATCGGCAAGCTCAGCCGCACTCTTCACCGTGGTCGGTCAATCCTCTATTCCCGGCCCTACGCCATGCTGCACCAAGGGCTCATAGCCAACCGCCTCAACCTAGCGCGCATCGCGCAAGGCAAGCCACCCGAGCAGATCATCCGCGATTTCTCGGGCGATCTCGGCGTGATCGAGGGCTCTTCATTCGCTACCTATGCGGCCAAAACCTTCCCACATGCACAAGTCCATCGTTTTGCAGGCTGGAACATGGTTGTCGATGCGATCCGAAATGGGACGATCGACATGGCCTATCGCGACGATTTCGAGATCAAGAAGCTGATGGTCGACGATCCGTCGATGACTGTCGCCGCACGCTCGATCACGCTGACGGACAAGGTAGACACGATCGCAGTTGGTGTGCGACCGGACAATCCGCATCTCGCGGCTTTTGTCGACCTCTATCTCGATCTCGCGCGCGGTCAGCAGGTTCTCAACACTGACGAGATCATCGCGCGCTACAGGTTGGGGAGCAAAGCCTGACAATGGCCATCTCGGAGGCAGCTGGACACTTGGCTTTCGATTGGCGCCTGGCGGCAAGGCGCATATTGCGCTCGCCCATGACGACGATCGCGATGATCGGGGCGGGAATCTTTTGCGGTCTTTACTATCCAGCATTTGCCCATGCGATCAGCCCTGTCGCACAGCTCTACCTGAATTTCCTCAAGATGGTCGTCCTGCCCTACTTGGTCTCGTCAGTCATCTTCTCGATCACGGCGATGGTTCAGGATCCGAACTCGGTCCGTTATTTGGGCAGGGTGGGTATGGCAGTGCTGGTCGTGTCATTCCTAAGTGTGCTGGTGAGTGGCGCTTACTCGCTGGTCCTTCAGCCGGGCCAGATCGAGAACCCTCAATCACGCATTGAGCTTGGCGAGTTCATCAATTCGCAGGGCAGCGTATCCACCGATCTAGCATTCCCGTACCAACCGCCACCCAATGAGGGTGCCGATAGCGGGCATTCGATACTGCTCGATCTTGTGCCGAACAACGTCTTCAACGCACTGGCCTCGGGTCAAACCATTCAGGTCCTGCTGTTCTGCCTGCTTTTCGGACTCGCGATGGGCAAGATTCCCCAGCCTTCATCCATGAGCCTGTCTCAGGCGCTGAACGCGGTTTACCGGGCCTGCACGGTCCTGACCAACTGGTTCATCTGGGGGTTGCCCTTTGCGACCTTCATCCTGATCGCGGACCAGACCGCGTCGACCGGAACCAAGCCGCTCACGCTGATGGGCAGTTACCTGCTGGTGATGGGTCTTTCCTGCCTCACATTCCTCGCCGGCGCATTTGCCGTTATCGCCATCCGGTCACGACGAAGCTACTGGGCCACGATCAAGACCTGCCAGCCCCTTCTCATGGTGGCCATCACCACGCGTTCTACTGTCGCCTCACTTCCGTGGGTCATCAACCTTTTGAGCGAGCGTCTGAGGTTCAGCCTGGTGGTCGTCGAACTGCTCGTGCCACTGCAAGCGGCATTGCTGCGGACAGGCCCGGCACTGCTCTACACGTCGGGTGTTCTTTTCGTCGCTCAGCTCTACGGTCGTCCGCTGTCAATCCCGGACCTTCTGCTCGTCGGCATCACCTCTGCGCTTCTCGCGCTCACGACCGGCGGCATGAGCAGCCTGGTCATCCTGTCCCAGATGTCGATCGTGTGCGGCTATCTGAAGATTCCCTTCGAGGCGGCGTTCGCCCTGTTCGTCGCGGTCGATGCGGCCGTGGACACGTTCATGACGCTGTCCAGCGTCTGCACCGTGGCGGCGAGTACGGCGATGATCGCACCCAGCCATAGGGAGACAACGCAGCCTGTTGAAGCGGTCTCGGAACAGATTGAAGCCGAGCCCGGCCTATGATCGACCACAGTATCAGCCCTCAGCTCGGCGTCATCGGGGGCCTCGGGCCGCTGGCATCGGCTGACTTCTACTTCAAGCTGACCCGAATGACCCAGGCGTTCCGGGACAATGAGCATGTGCCCGCCGTCATCCTCAGCCTGCCACAGCTGCCTGACAGGACCGAGGCGATCCTTGCCGGCCATGACGGGCCGCTGGCGCCTTTGAAAGCCGCGGTCTCGACGCTCAATGCGCTCGGCGTTGCCTGTATCGCAATGCCGTGCAACACCGCCCATCATTGGTATGACCAGCTGACGGGGAGCTCGCACGCGGAGATCATCCATATCGGCGACGCGGTGGTAGCGGAAACCCATCGTAGCCTGGACCGGGGCAAGGTCGCGATTCTCGCCACGCAGGGCACGCTGGTCTCCGGCTTCTATCAGGATAGGATGTCGGCGGCGGGATATGAGCTCTGCTTGCCCGCGAGCACGGAATCTCAGGAGCGCGTCGATAGCGCGATCAGCCTCGTCAAGGCTGGTTCGATCGCGGATGCGGCGACTGAGACCGAGCGCGCGCTTGAAATCGCGCGATCGGCCGGCGCCGATATAGCCGTTCTCGGCTGCACCGAATTGTCGGTGGTGGGCAGCAGCGTGAACCATATAAACGGATTGGTCGTCATCGACAGCAATGCGGCCCTGGCGCGAGCATGTTTGACACGATTGGGTTTCGCTGCGCGGGACGCTCGAGGCTTGCCGATCGTGTCAGAGCCGCGGGGACGTGACCGATTGCCCTGGCACTCTGAGCAGCGGGCCTAATAAGGTTCCGGCTATGGGCTGTTCCGCGGCCTCGGCCGGTCTCCTCCACCAGGCCGGACGATGTTTCCTCTGAAGCTTCGACCTTCAAATTCTTGACCGGGCCGCTCTCGCGCCAGGCCCTTTTTCAGGATTTGGGAGAGGCAAGCGCCGCCACCGGTAGGCCACGCCTATCCGCCTGGAGCCATTCCAGGAAAGGGGTACAACGGTTTTCCGTCCGGAATTGCGCAGGAACAAAGGGTTGGAGCGGTTCGGCGGTTCTATCCAAGGCTGAACCGCTCCAGGATCCGGTCGTTTAGCCGAATTTCGGGTCGAGACTGCCCGACTTGTAGCGCTTGGCCATTTCGGAGACCGGCAGCGGCTTGATCTTGGGAGCGTTGCCTGCGGTGCCGAACTGCTCGAAGCGCTCCTTGCACAGCTTCCTCATCGCGGCCATGGCCGGCGTCAGATACTTACGCGGGTCGAATTCGCTTGGGTTCTCGGTCAGCACCTTGCGGATCGCACCGGTCAGCGCCATGCGGTTGTCGGTATCGATGTTGATCTTGCGCACGCCGTGCTTGATGCCGCGCTGGATCTCCTCGACCGGCACGCCCCATGTCGGCTTCATCTGGCCGCCATATTTGTTGATGATCTCCTGCAGCTCCTCCGGCACCGAGGACGAGCCGTGCATGACCAGGTGCATGTTCGGCAGGCGGCGATGGATCTCCTCGATCACGTTCATGGCGAGCACCGCGCCGTCCGGCTTGCGCGAGAACTTGTAGGCGCCGTGGCTGGTGCCCATGGCGACGGCCAGCGCGTCGACATGCGTATCGCGGACGAACTGTTCCGCCTGTTCCGGATCGGTCAGCAACTGGTCGTGGCCGACGGCGCCTTCGACGCCGTGGCCGTCTTCCTGTTCGCCGCCGCCCATCTCCAGCGATCCGAGAACGCCGATCTCGCCTTCCACCGATACGCCGCCCCAATGCGCCATGTCGACGACGCGGCGCGTGATGCCGGAATTATAATCGTAGTCGGCCGGCGTTTTGCCGTCCTCCTTCAGCGACCCGTCCATCATCACCGAGGTGAAGCCGTACTGGATCGCGGTTACGCAGGTGGCTTCGTTGTTGCCGTGGTCGAGATGCATGCAGACCGGGATATCGGGATGGATTTCGACCAGCGCGTCGATCAGCTTGGCCAGCACGACGTCGTTGGCATAGGCCCGCGCCCCACGGCTCGCCTGCAGGATGACCGGCGATTTGGTCTCCTCGGCGGCCTCCATGATGGCAAGGCCCTGTTCCATGTTGTTCATGTTGAAGGCCGGCACGCCATAGCCGTGTTCGGCGGCATGGTCGAGCAATTGTCTCAGTGTGATGCGAGCCACCCAATAGTCTCCCGTGTCTGGTTTCGAACCGTGTTTGCTGGCTGGTCGAGCGTCGTCCAGCCCGTTGATGCTTCTGGCCGGATTTCCGCCGGACCGCAACCTGTCGACAGCGCGTCCGAAGCAATTCTTGTTACAGGATCGCAATCACGAACGAAAGAATATCTCACGAAAATATCACATTATCACAAAAATTTTGGTGCAAACGCGCTTTCTCGGCGTTATATAAATTATCGTGGTTGAACGCGCAGCGAGTTGCGCAAGAAAGCGCCGGGATGAAAAGCGACGGCCGCCGCCAGGGCATCATGGATTTTCTGATGGACGCCGGCACCGCGAGTGTCGACGATCTCGCTTCGCGCTTCGGTGTATCGAAGATGACCGTCCATCGCGACCTCGACGAGCTCGAGCAAAGCGGCTTCCTGCGCAAGGTGCGCGGCGGCGCCTCGATCCAGCCGAGCGGTCTTTTCGAGAGCGATTTCCGCTACCGTCAGAAGCAGGCCGGCGAGGAAAAGCAGCGCCTGGCGGCTGCCGCCGTGGCGATGATCGAACCGGGCCAGACGGTGATCATCGACGACGGCTCGACGGCGGGCGGCATTGCACGGCACCTCGCAGACCTGCGCCCGCTGACGGTGATCTCGAACAATCTGGCCGTCATACAGGATCTGGCTGGTGTTGGCGGCATCACCCTGATCGCGCTCGGTGGCCAGTACAGCAAGAAATTCCACGGGTTCTTCGGCCTGCTTGCCGAGGACACGCTGAAATCGTTGCGCGCCGATGTTGCCTTCCTGTCGTCGTCTGCGATCCACGGCGTCTCCGCTTTCCACCAGGATCAGGAAGTGGTTCATACCAAGCGATTGATGATGGCCGCCGCCGCCCGCAAATATCTGCTGGTCGATCACGGCAAGTTCGGCCGCACGGCCTTGCATTTCCTGACCGATCTCGAGGCGTTCGATGCCGTCTTCACTGGTCGCGAACTGGAACCGCAGATGCGCGAGGCGCTGGCTGGCGCCGGTGTTTCGCTAACAATAGTCGAGAGGGATTGAGGAGGACGCGTGGTTTATTGGGTCGGCACAAGTTGGAAAATGAACAAGACGCTTGCCGAGGCGATCGACTTCGCCAAGGCGCTCGCAGGGTTCGTCCCCGGTTTCGACGACCGCATCCAGCCCTTCGTCATCCCGCCCTTCACGGCGGTCCGCGAGGTCAAGAAAGCGTTGGCAACGACGCGGGTCAAGGTCGGTGCCCAGAACATGCATTGGTCCGATGCCGGAGCCTGGACCGGGGAAATTTCGCCCGTGATGCTGACGGATTGTGGGCTCGACCTCGTCGAACTCGGCCATAGCGAACGGCGTGAGCACTTTGGCGAGACCGACCAAGCGGTCGGCCTCAAGACCGCAGCGGCGGTGAAGCACGGGCTGGTGCCGCTCATCTGCGTCGGCGAGACATTGGCGCAACGCAACAGCGGCCAGGCCGATGCGGTGCTGGCCTTGCAGGTGCACGGCGCGCTAAAGGTCCTCGAAGGTGAAGCAAAGTCGGCGACGATCCTGTTTGCTTACGAACCGGTCTGGGCGATCGGCGACAAGGGCATTCCGGCAAGCTCGGACTACGCCGACCGGCAGCAGGCGCTGATCAAGAAAATCGCCGGCGACCTCCTGCCGGTCGTGCCGCCGGTGCTCTATGGCGGCAGCGTCAACCCGCAAAATGCCGCCGAACTGATCGGCCAGCCTCATGTCGACGGGCTGTTCATCGGTCGTTCGGCCTGGCAGGCGGAAGGCTATATCGACATCCTCCAACGCGCCTCGGCGGCGATCTAGAGCATGATCCCGAAAAGTGGAATCCGGTTTTCGGTCGAGATCATGCTCAACAAAAAATAGAGCCCCATCCCGATTCCATCGGGATGGAACAGGCTCTGAATCAATCGAACAAGGAAAGGATACGACCATGAAAATAGCCATTGGGGCCGACAGTGCCGGCAAGCCGCTGCTCGACGTCATCGCCGCTCACCTGGCCACCAAACCCGGCCTGACCGTCAGCGATCTCAGCCAGGCCGGCTACTATGCCGATCTGTCGCAGAAACTCGCCCAGACCATCGTCGACGGCGAGAACGATCGCGGCATCCTGTTTTGCGGCACCGGCATTGGCGTTTCCATCTCGGCCAACAAGGTGCCCGGCATTCGCGCGGCACTCACCCATGACACCTATTCGGCGGAGCGTGCGGCGAAATCCAACAACGCGCAGATCATCACCATGGGCGCCCGCGTCATCGGCCCTGAACTGGCCAAGGCCATCGTCGACACCTGGCTTGCATCGGAATTCGATGAGAAGGGGCCGTCCGCCGGCAACGTCCAGGCCATCGACAGGCTCGATGCCGCGAAGCTGGGCTGATGCGTGTCGCCCAAAAGCATGCCCTCAGGCATGAACCGAGGGTGCGCAACGGTTTTGGGACGACGACATGCATAAAAACAAAAGCTTAAAGCACGTCGCATGACGCGCTTTAAGCCAGGCTTTTCCACATGGCGCCTATGACCGTCACTGCGGACGCGGCGCCCGGATCCATATGTCCGAGCGACCGCTCGCCGAGGCGCGACGAGCGGCCCTTGGCGGCGATCATGTCCTTGGTCGCTTCCGCACCGCGCTCGGCCGCGGCCAGCGCTGCGCCGAGGCTTTCGGACAGGCCCTTGCCGGCGGCATGCGCAGCGGCCGCGGCTTGCGCCGCTGGCAACCAGGCGTCGACCATCGTCTTTTCGCCGATCTCGGCCTTGCCGCGATCCTGAATGCCTTGCGCCATCGCCTGGAACAGGGCGATGACATCGGCACCCGCCAAGTTCGCCTTGCCCTTGACGGCGACCGCACCGCGCATGAAGGCCGTCGCGTAAAGCGGGCCTGACGAGGCACCGACGGCGTTGAGGAACGATTTCGCCGCGGTGTTGAGGAGAGCCGTCGGCTCGATCGCCGCGAGGTCCAGCGGCACCAGCGCATCGTGCACCGCATCGAAGCCGAGCGCCATGGCGATGCCATGATCGGCGTCGCCGATGACGCCGTCGAGCTGACAGAGCCTGCCCTTGTCGGCTTCGATCGCCGCCGCGATCGCGTCGAACATTCTTTTCAGATCGGCTGCGTCGATGGATGTCATGGATGCTGCTTTCAGCCGGCGCGGAACATGGCGCAGTCGCAAGGGTGGTCGAGCATCGTCTGCAATTCGCCGTCGAGATGCATCAGCGTCACCGAGGCGCCGGCCATTTCGAGCGAGGTGCAGTAGTTGCCGACCCATGTCGCGTGGACGGCAACGCCGATGTCGTCGAGCCTTTGCTTGACCCGCCGGTTCATGATGTAAAGCTCCATCAGCGGCGTCGAGCCGAGCGAATTGACGAGCACGGCGACCTTGTCGCCACGCGCCGGCGCCATCTCGTCGAGGATCTTGTCCAGCATCTCGTCGGTGATCTCGTCGGCCGTTTTCAGTTTTCCGCGTGCGATGCCCGGCTCGCCATGAATGCCCATGCCGATCTCCATCTCATCCGGCCCGATCTCGAAATTCGGCCGGCGGGTCTGCGGCAGCGAACAGGGCGACAGCGCCACCCCCATGGTGAAGGTGTGATCGTTGGCCTTCCTGGCGATGCGCTCGCATTCGTCGAATGACAGCATCCGGTCACAGGCGGCACCAGCGGCTTTGAAGATGAAGAAGTTGCCGGCGACGCCACGCCGCTTGTGCCGCTGGTCACGCGGCGCCGAAGCGACGTCGTCGGTGGTCAGCACGGTGCGCACCTCGATGTCGTCCATCGCCGCCATCTCTGCGGCCATATCGAAATTCATCACGTCGCCGGCATAGTTGCCATACATGAACAGCACGCCGGTGCCGCCGCTGACCGCCTTGGCGCATTCGAGGATCGGGTCCGGCGGCGGCGAGGCGAAGACGTTGCCGATGGCCGCCGCGTCGGCCAGGCCCTTGCCGACAAAGCCGAGGAAGGTCGGCTCGTGGCCCGAGCCGCCGCCGATGACGAAACCGACCTTGCCTTGGCGCGGCCCGTTACGGGCGATGATCGAGCGCGGACTTCCCATAGCGCTTTTGAGGTGGCGGGGATGCGCTGCGAGAATGCCTTCCAGCATCTCGTCGACGGCGCTGTTGCCGTCGTTGATGATCTTCTTGGTCTGCACCGGCATCCTCCCGATTTCCGTATTTCCGCAGATAGTACAGCGTGTTACCGGGATTTCTACCCGGGAACGGACATTTCAGCGGCGACACGCTCCCGCGCGGCCAGGATCTGCAGGCAGGCATTGGCTGCCTCTTTGCCCTTGACCTTGAAATGCTCGAAGAAGAAGCGGTGATGGTCCGCGCCGTCATGATAGTTGTGCGGGGTGAGCACCGCCGAAAGCACCGGCACGCCGGTGGACAGCTGCACGTTCATCATGCCGTCAATGACCGCACCCGCCACGAATTCATGCCGGTAGATACCGCCATTCACGACAAATGCTGCGCCGAGGATCGCTGCATAGCGACCGGTCTCGGCAAGCGTCTTTGCATGGAGGGGAATCTCATAGGCGCCCGGCACGTCGAAGACATCGACGGCAAAACGTTTCTCCCCCAGAACCGCCAGTTCCGCCTCGAACGCTTCAACGCACTGGTCGACGATGTCGGCGTGCCAGCGTGCGCGAATGACGGCAACGCGGATCGTTTCATAATCTTTGTGGGAATGCTGATTCATGGGTCCATCCTTCCGTTTCGAACCAGAATCAGGACGCACGATACGGAATCCGAACCGCGAAAGCGGACCGTCTTACGTTCGTTCTCTTCCATCCGGACTGTGACCGTCGGCTCCGGAATCACACCGGATCTGCTGACCTCTCCGGTCGGGCCGGAGAGCGCTCGCGGGCTTGGGTCGAGACCTTTACCGCCGGTGGGGACTTTCACCCCGCCCTGAGAACATTGACGCGCTTGTATGGAAGGGGAGGGCGACGCTGTCAACCAGCGAGGTCGTAGCGGATGGCGCGGAAATAGCGATCCGTTCCGACCGGATCATCCTTGAGGGCAAGGAAGGAGCGGGCAACTTGCAGCGTCAAATGGCGACCACGGGCAAGGCAGGCAGGACCTTGTCCAAGGTGATGGGAAATTCACGCACTCGCACGCCGGTGGCGTTGTAGATGGCGTTGGCGACAGCAGCACCCGCACCGCAGACGCCGAGCTCGCCGAGACCCTTCGCGCCAAGCGGATTGGCCTTATCGTCGTGTTCCTCGAGGAACACGACCTCCATCTCGGGGACGTCGCCGTTGACCGGGACATGATACTCGGCAAGGTCGTGATTGACGAAGTGGCCGTAGCGCGGGTCGAGCACCGTCTGCTCCATCAGCGCTGCGCCGATCCCCCAGGTCATGCCGCCGATGATTTGCGAGCGCGCGGTCTTGGCGTTGAGGATACGGCCCGCGCCCATCACAGCCAGCATACGGCGCATGCGGATCTCACCGGTATCGCAATCGACCGCGACCTCGGCGAAATGCGCTCCGTAGGAATGCTGCGAGTAGGCCTTGTAAGACTCCGTGGCAGCGCCCGCGGCTACGGAGCCTTCGGCCTCGAACCCGTCGGGAGCGATCCTTCGGATGAGATCGTCCAGGCTTAACGACTGCTGGCCGATCCTGACCTCGCTGTCGGCAAAGCTTGCCTCGGAGGCGTTCGCGCCGCGCAATGGCGAGGCTTCGCTCGACTGCGCCGCCTTCAGGATCCGTTCCTTGAGGGCATTGCACGCGTTGTACAGCGCCGAACCTGCGCTCGCGGCGCCCCAGGAACCGCCGGAGCCGGCGGTACGCGGGAAGCGGCTGTCGCCGAGCTCCACTTTGATGGACGAGATCGGCAGGCCGAGGCTCTCCGCCGCGATCTGGGTCAGGATCGTATAAGTGCCGGTCCCGATATCGGTCATGTCGAGCCGTGCCGTCACCCGGGCGTCCCGGTCGATCGCAACCCGCGCCGTCGCCGCGCCGATGTAGTTCGGACGGATCGCCGCCGCCATGCCGTAGCCGATGAGCTTCCGGCCCTCTCGAGTTCGGCCCGGTGTCGGGTCTCTCCGCTCCCAACCGAAACGGCGGGCGCCTTCCTCCATGCAGGCGACGAGATTGCGGGTGGAGAACGGCACGCCGCGCTCGGGATCCTGTGTCGGTTCGTTGCGGATCCTGAGTTCGATCGGATTCAGGCCGAGCTGCTCGGCAAGCTCATCCATGGCGCATTCGAAGGCCAGCATGCCTGGGGCTTCACCGGGCGAGCGCATCCATTCGCCGCGGTTGATATCCAGCGGAACCAGGCGATGACGGGTGACACGGTTCGGCGCCGCATAGAGCGAGCGGGCAAAGACTGCGGTTTGTTCGCAGTACTCCTCGAAGCTGGACGTTGCCGACCAGACGTCGTGCGCGATCCCGGTGAGTCGCCCGTCGGTGTCCGTGCCGAGGCGTACCTGTTGGATCATCTCCGCGCGATGACCGGCATTGGCGAACATCTGTTGTCGCGTCAGCGCGATCTTCACGGGACGCTGCAGGACCTGCGCCGCAAGCGCGGCCAGGATTGTATCGACGTGGGCAATCAGCTTGGAGCCGAAGCCTCCGCCGATGAAGGGGCTCACGATGCGCACACGCTCGGGCGGGATGCGAAGCGTGCTGGCGACACCCGCCCGGAAGTTCGCGAGTGTCTGCGCCGATGTATGGATCGTCAGCTCGTTGCCTGACCAGGCGGCGAGCGTCGCATGGGGCTCCATCGGATTGTGATGTTCGAAGGGTGTCCGGTACGTGGCATCGATCTTGACCGGAGCCGCCGCAAAGGCGCTCTCGAAGTCGCCGACCACGCTGTCGGTCTCGAAGCCGGCATTGGTCCGCTTCGGTGCATAGGCCTCGGCCACACGCTCCGGTAAATCATAGAGGCCCGGCTCTTCGTCGTAGCGCACTCTGATGAGGCCCGCCGCGGCGCGTGCCGCCTCGAACGTCTCCGCAACGACCAGCGCGACGGGCTCGTCGTAATACCGCACCCGCTCGCTGCTGAGCGCGGGCCGGGGGCGCGTGAAAACCTCCGGGACCGTCGGCGTGACCGCCGGGCCGAAATCCGGCTGGGCCGGCGCGTTCCGATGCGTCATGACGAACAGCACTGCCGGCGCCCGTTCGGCTTCGGTCGTATCGATCTCGGCGATGCGCCCCTTGGCGACGGCGGCGCCGAGAATATAGCCATAGGCTGTACCCTCCAGCGCATTTTCGTAGGCGTAGGTGGCATTGCCTGTCACCTTGAGCGGGCCATCGATACGGTCGATCGGGCGCCCGATGACGCCAGTATCGGGATGAGGTTTCACCCTTGAATGGGTGGCGGAGCCGGGCAGTCCGGGTATGGTCTCGTTCATAAGTCACCTAAAGGCTTTCATTTGGGGTTCGAAACATCGAGGCGCGACGACGCCTCGTCCTCGCACCTTCATGTTCGTCGCGTGGCGGCCGGAGCTCACGCGGCGATCTCGCCGAAATACTCGCGAAACTCGACCAGCCTCCCTGTCGGGCCGGCTCGCATGAAGATCGCATGCAGGCCAGTGTAGGGCGCGCCGCTGATTGTCCCGCTCCCGCGATCGCAGACGATGACCCAGTCGGCGGCGAAGAGCTTGAGATCGACGGTCGATTTCGTGATCCTGTTTCCCTGCGCTTGATGCGCGGCGGTCCAGGCTGCGAGTGCCCGTTTGCCCTCTGGCGGTCCGTGTCGGCCTCGTTGCTCGCCGACAGGGAATTGGAAGGTCATCGTCTCATCGCAACAATCGAGGAATGCCGTCCAGTCGCCAGAGGCCCAGCCAGCAAAGAAGGCGTCGACGGCGGCCTCGAGCACGTGACGAGCTCCCGGATCGGATGTGGCGCCCCAAGCTGCGGCCGCAGAAACAAAAAGGCCGCCACCCGCGGCAGCAACGGCGCGTCGCGTGAGTTTCATATCGATCTCCTGCTCGGCGCCTGCATCTGGGAACCGCTGTTCGGGGTCGTCGTCTCTGTCATCGCATCACCTCATGCACTATCGATGGCAGCAGCGAGCGTATGCCGCATCGTCCGTTTCGCCAGCGGGATCTTGAAATCATTGGCCCCATGCCCGACGGCTGCGGCGAGCGCGGCTTCGGCCGCGTCGGTAAAGGCGCCGTCGGACGCCGCCGCTCCCGCGAGCGTGCGCTCCGCCTCCGTCGCGCGCCAGGGCTTCGCTGCCACGCCGCCCATGGCGATCCGGGCGCTTCGGATACGATCGCCGCTTTTCTCGACGATTGCTGCCACCGACACCAGCGCGAAGGCGTAGGAAGCACGGTCGCGCACCTTCCGGTAAACCTGCCGGCCGGGTGGCGGGGGCGGCAGGGTAACCGATGTGATCATCTCGCCGTGGCCGAGCACGGTTTCCATATGGGGCATCGCCTCGGGCAACCGATGGAAATCGCCGATCGGGATCGTGCGGGTCTCGCCGCCGGGCGATATGGTCTCGATCCTGGCGTCGAGCCCGGACATGGCGACCGCCATGTCGGAGGGATGGACCGCAATGCAGGCTTCGCTCGCGCCAAGTATGGCGTGCATGCGATTGAAGCCCTGAAGCGCCGCGCAGCCAGAACCCGGCTCGCGCTTGTTGCAAGGCATGTTGCGGTCGTAGAGTAGGGGCAGCGCGTGCGCTGCAGGAGATTGCCGCTGGTCGAGGCCTTGTTGCGTATCTGGCCGGACGCTCCCGCCAGCAGCGCTTGCGTGAGCATCGGGTAGCGTGACCTTACCCGCGGATCGGCGGCGAGGTCGCTGTTGCGGACCTGGGCGCCGACTTGAAGCCCGCCTTCCGCCGTCTCCTCGATCCGATTGAGCGGCAGCCGACTGATGTCGACGAGATGCGCCGGGCGCTCGATCTCGAGCTTCATCAGGTCGAGAAGGTTGGTGCCGCCGCTGATGAACTTGGCGTCCGGCCGGGCTGCGACCGCGGCGGCCGCCTGCTCAGCACTTGCCGCACGTTCATAAGTAAAGGATTGCATTGCTCACGCCTCCTCTGCCGCGTCGCGGATTGCAGCGACAATGTTCGGATAAGCGGCACAACGGCAGATGTTGCCGCTCATCCGCTCGCGGATCTCGGCGTCGGTGAGAGCGACGGAAACCGCCGCCACGTCGGCGCTCGCGTGGCTCGGCCAACCGGCCCTGGCCTCGCCCAGCATGCCGACCGCGGAGCAGATCTGGCCCGGCGTGCAATAGCCGCACTGGAAACCGTCGCGGGCGACGAAGGCGGCCTGCACCGGATGCAGCCGGTCACCCTCCGCAAGGCCCTCGACCGTGATGATCTCGTCGCCTTCATGCATTGCGGCAAGCGTCAGGCAGGAATTGATCCGGCGCCCGTCGACGAGCACCGTGCAAGCGCCGCACTGGCCGTGGTCGCAGCCTTTCTTCGAGCCGGTCAGGCCGAGATGGTTGCGCAGGGCGTCGAGCAGTGTCGTCCGCGGGTCGAGCTCGACGGCAATATCCTTGGCGTTGATCCGCAGGGACATCGGCATCGTCGGCGCCGGCGTGGGCGATGCGGCCGTCGTGACGGTGTCGGCCGGCTCGGCGCCAACCGGTATACCGGTAGCCAGAAGCACGCCGGTCGCCACCCCGCCCTCCAGAACCGTTCGACGCGTCGGCCCGTTCCTGTTGTCTGTTTCGGCCATGCTTGGTCTCCCGGTCGCAATGACAAGAACGCAAAACGGCAACTTGACCCGATGGCGAGCCCTCGGATGCTGTCACTCATCGACACGGGAGGTGGGGATGCGCGCGGCGGCTTTCTTTCAAGAAACCGGCGGCAATGTCAGGATTCCGGAGAAAAATGCACCTGATAGGCTCGAGGCGTCATGCCCCTGCGACGCCGGAATGTCGTGGTGAAATGGCTCTGACTTGAAAAGCCGAGCCGAAAGGCAATGGCACCGATCGACAAACCGGTTTCGCGCAGCAGCACCTCCGCTCGCCGCACGCGCTCCTCGATCACATAGGCATAGGGTGCAAGGCCGGTCGTCGCCTTGAATCGGCGCGCAAAACTGTCGACGGCCATATCCGCAACGCCTGCCAGCTCGCTTAGCGAAATGTCGGAACTCATATGCGCATCGATGTAAGCCCGAACCCGACCAAGCGCCCGACGGCTGAGACAGCCGTGCCGTACAGACGGATGTTGCTCCCGGCTCAGGGTCGCCACGCGAAGGCTGACGAGGGCGACCAGATGCTCGACATAGGCAGTGTCCGGCTTGTGACCAAGCGCCATCTCGTCGCGAAGCGAACTCAGGAGCGTGGCGATGACCGCGTCTTTCCTGTTCACCAGGATCGGCAAATCTTTCAGGCGTTCGCATCCAGGAAGCTTGATATCGGGATCGATCCACAAGGCCGAATAGGAGAGGTTTACACCGCGATAGAAGCCTAGCCGCTCTGCGCCTGCGGGGACGAAGGTGAGAGCTCCGGGTCGGTCCATTCCGTCGTAGAGGGATCTTGCCTCGTGCCGGATGGATGTATGAGAGGTTCCGCCTTCGTCGGTCAGCACGACCAGATGGTGAGGGGCTGTCCAGCGGAGCTCCGCTTCCCGGCAGGCCCACCGCCGATTATCGAAAACGATCGAGGAGCTGGCCCACGACGCGGTTTGCAGGGGCTCTGACTTCTCCTCCTGGCTCCGAACTCGTCCGTCGCCAAGCAACGGTCTGAATGACATCGCGGCATCTCGCTGGTTCGCTCGCGGAGCCGTGCCCAGCCCCGGATTGAGCGTTTTGCGCTGCCCCGCCGCTACGCATATGGCGGTTTATGTGGGACAAGTACCGCGCATTGGTAACCGCGCCGTGTTCAAGAAGTCGTGAGATCAGGCAAATCCAGCGCGCCTCTTGTCAACCACCGAGCCCATCGCGGATGGCGCAGAAATAGCGGTCGGTTCCGACCTGCCCGCCCTTGAGCGCAACCTCCAGTCCTTCGATTGCCTTGTCGCGCGAGTGGGCGACGCAGAGCGGCGAACCTGGTGAGGCAGGCAGCGGCATCCGCACCGTCAGCGCATCGACGCCCATCTGGCCGAGCGCGTGGCTGGATGTATCGCCGCCGGCGACGACCACGCGCTGCAATTTCTGCTCGACCGTCAACTCGCGAAGAAGTTCGCCGAGGCCACGGCCAAGCTTGTGGCGGGCACCTTCCTGGCGGTCGATTTCGGCGCCACGATCCGCTGTCGGACCAAGCGCGGTGTAGAGAATGACGCTGCGACCGGCTTCAAGGCTGGCGCGACCGGCCGCCGCGGCCCGCGCGATCGCCTTGTCGGACTCCGCCGAGATCATTTCGATAGGATCCACCTCGACTCCGTCGAATCCGTCAGTCAGGGCATGCCTGATCTGTCGTTCCGTTGTCGGCGAACAGCTCCCTGACACCACCGCGATCCGGTCGGCCGCGCCCGGCAGCGAAAAGCTGGGCTCGGCACTGACGGTATGGTTCGAGGCCCATTCGGCCAGCAGCGCATATTCGATCCCCGACGAGCCGACGACGAACGTGCCGCCTGGCTTGTGAACGCGCCATATCTCCTTGCCGGCAAGCGCCTGGGTTTCCAGGCTGTCGACATCGACAAGCACGACGTCGTTGTCATTTTCGATCAGGCGATCGAACGCTTCCGGCCGCGATGCCGACTGCAGCGTCGCCAGGTCGATCAGCCCTAAGGTGAGATCCGTCTGGCGCGACAGATGGATCAGCAGGTCGGATTCATCCATCGGCGTGGTCGGATGGCGGCTCATCACGGGATGGCGATCGATACGGTAATATTTTTCGCGGTAGGCCGCGAACAGATGGCCGAAGGCGGTGTAGCGCTTGAGCTGCGGCGCGCCGACCACCAGCGGCACGCTGTCTTGGCCGAAAACCGAGCGACCGATCTCGATGGCCCGGCCGATGCTGCCGATCGTCGGGCTGGAATCGAAGGTCGAGCAGACCTTGTAATGGCAGATCTCGGCGTTCAGGGTCTTCAGCCAGGCGAAGGCATCCTTGAGATGCGTGTCCATCCATTGCGGCGTCTCGCTGCGGCTGGTGCCGGCGAGACCAACGGCACGGCAACGCGCGAACCGCGCAAGCTGCACCTCGTCCGGCTGGCGCATGAACAGCACGGTCGGCACGCCACCCAGCTCCAGCGCCTCCATGACGTCGGTCGAGCCGGTGAGGTCGTCGCCATAATAGCTGAGCAGCAGGTTTTGTACCACGTCAGACTGCCTTGCCGTCGCCGAACTTCTCGATCGAGCGCGCCAGCTCGACATGGGTCTTGGCGAATTCCTCGAGCGGAATGCCCTCGACCGCCGCCTGCCAGGCCTGCTGCACGGCGCGCACGCCGGCGCCCGGTCCGTCCGGATGGCTGACGATACCGCCGCCGCAGAGATAGAGGAGATCGACCGTCTGGCCGGTTCGCCGGTAGGTTTCGGGGGCCTGTCCACCCCATTGGCCGGAGCCGGCGACCGGCAATGCGCAATCATCAGGCGAAAAGATCGGCGTGGTCACCGCCTTGAAGGACTCGACGAAGGACCAATCCGGCTCCCAATATTTCGAGGCGATGCCGTTGATCTGGAATTGATCGACGCCGAGCAGCCGCCAGAACTGCTGCCAGACCTTGAAGTCCATGCCGAGGCCGGGGTGACGGGTGAGGATGTCCCAGCCATTGCGGTGGGCGTGCAACACCAGGCTGGAGCGCTTTCTGAGGAAGGCCATACCGCCGAAGCCGACGGAATTGATGTTGACCACTGCGCAATTGCCGCCGGCCTTGGCCACCAGGTCGTGGTTGCGCATCATCTCGTCGGGGTCGGCATGCGAAATGCCGAAGGCATACATGACCTTTTTACCGGTCCTCTGCTCATGGTCGAGGACGAGCGGCATGATCGCTTTCACTCGTTCCGCCAGCGGTGAATAGGCCGGGCTCATCAGCTTCTCGTCGTCCTTGATGAAATCGACGCCGGCGTCGAACAGCTCACCCACCATTGCCGCCGTCTCGTGCGGCCTCAGCCCCAACGCCGGCTTGACGATCGTGCCGATGATCGGACGGTCCTCGACGCCGGTCAGCCGGCGGCTGCCGGCGACGCCGAATTGCGGACCAGGATGCGCGCCCCTGTATTCCTTCGGCAGCTTCATATCGACGATGCGAATGCCGGACAGGCCCCTGATCGAAAAGGTGCCGCCGATGGCGATGGTCATCAGCGCCGAAAGGTCGGTGCCTATGGCATCCAGCGGAAACGCGATGTCGACATCCGCGCGCTTGAAGGGCCCGTCGCCGGCCTCGGGAAGGGATGGCCGAATGGCGTCCGGCAAATGCCGTATCGCCAGGACGCGCGCGGCCACCCTGGCCTTGAGCTCTTCGGTCTCGCCGGCCAGTGCGACAAAGGTTCCGGTCGACTGGTCGCTTGCGATCTTGGCCGCCAGCGCCTCGATGCTGCCGGAGGTTTCGACGCGATAGGTGAGGGTGATCATCGTTCGAAAAAAGTTCCCTGATCTTCGAAATCTGGTATAATGAGTACATAAGTATTGCAAGCGATATCCTGCTCGGGCAGGCATTCTGGGAATCGTGGCGACAATGCTAAACAGGCATCGGTCAAGGGAGTGATTCGCGACGATGAACCGTTCGGAGCCGATCGTCCGGCGCAAGCTTTCCGACGAAGTATTTTTGAGACTGAAGCGCTTGATCACCAGCGGTGAATTGCTGCCGGGCGACGACATGCCGTCGGAGCGCGAGCTAATGGAGCGCTTCGAGGTCGGCAGGCCGGCGATCCGCGAGGCGATGCAGGCACTGAGCAATATGGGCCTCGTCGCGATCTCGCATGGCGAGCGGGCGAAAGTGCTGCAACTGACCGCCAAGTCGATCATCAAACAGGTCGATGGCGCGGCCAAGATCATCCTGTCGTCGTCGAAGGACACGCTGGAGCACCTCAAGAACGCGCGCATCTTCTTCGAGCGCGGCATGGTCAGGGAAGCCGCCGAAAAGGCCACCGCCGAGGACGTGCAGCGCCTGCGGGCGACCGTTGCCGAACAGCGGAGCTTTCGCGGAAATTCCGAAGCCTTCATATCCGCCGACATGAAGTTCCATACCCAGATCGCGGCCATATCCGGCAACCCGATCTATGTTGCGGTCAGCGAGGCGATGCTTGGCTGGCTGAAGGAATATCACACCGAAATGCTGATCTGGACCGGCAAGGAAAAGTTCACGCTCACCGAGCACGAAGAGATCATCGGGCGCATCGAGCAGAAGGATGCGGAGGGCGCCGAAAAGGCGATGATCAAGCACCTCGAGCGCTCGCGCGCGCTCTATGTGATGAATTCCGGCGACTGATTACCCGATCCGGGTGATCGCGTAAGGCGTCATCACAAGCTGGCGTCGGTCGAGCCCGGAAATATCAACCGGCACATCGCTCGCTGTCAGGTTCGCCAGCCACAAGATGGTCTTGCCCGAGGGAGAACGGGCGGCCACTGCGGCCAATCGCGCTTCGTCGGTTGTGCTCGCCGCCACATGCCGGTGGCCGGCCAGTTCGCAAAGCCCCTTCACGGCATGGAAAATCGGCCGGGGCGTACCTTCTTCGACCGGTTCGCCCGACGTCGCCAGCACGCCGAACGGTCCTGTGAAGCTGGAAAGCGTGAGCATCTCCAGCCCTGCCGGCGCGACGCGCGCGGCATAGCCGATCGTCCATGCTGCCGCAAACAGGCCGGCATGGCGGGGATCCCGATCGGCCATGGCGATGCGCTGGCCGTGCGGATTGGCCTTGGTCGCACCGCCATAGGGATTTTGCCGCATGGCGATGGTCGACGGCCCGACCCGGTAGGGTTTTGCCCCGAAGATCACCCGTACCGATGCGGTGATGAAGGGCAGCGCTTCCAGCGATTGCATGACGCTGAGATCGTCGGCGGCATGCACGATCGGGCAGGTGCAGTGGGTGACGAAATCCAGCAGGCCGGCGGGAACGCGCTTGCGGTTGAGTTCGGTGAAATAGCTGAACATGCCGCCGCCGAGGCGGATGTTTGGAAAGGCGCGCCGCGCGGCGGCATAAACGTCTTCGAGCGGTGGGCATTGCGGCCATGCGCTGCCCGGCGGCGTCGACTGCCGGTCGACCGAGGGCGAAACGGCGATGGCCGAGAGCTTCAACCCGGCCTGACGCACCATGCCCGCGACACCGGAGAGCTCGGCATCGAGATCACCCGTGCCGGAAACGACGCATTCGAGGGTCGTCTCGGCCGGGTAAGCGGAGAGCCGGGCATAGGACTGCAAGGCGTCGAGGCCGTGGCCGCGCGTCGGATCGTAGTGGAACATCAGCTGCTGCGGGCCGAGCGTGGACAGCATCGGCAGGTTTGCAAGCGTGGCATCGACCTCATCCGGGTAGACGATCACGCCGATATCCGGCAGCGCCGGTCCGGCTTCACCGAGCTCGACGCGGACAGGTTCGGCGGCTGCCGCGGCAGCCGGCGCCTTCATGTCGCCGGAGATGCGCAAGCTGATCGTCTGGCGCAGCGTCTCGCCGGCAGGCAGCACATAGGGCCATGGCAGCGCGAGCGGCCGGACATAGGTCTTGTAGGACGCGTCCGTCCAGTTGCGCTGGTCCTCCATTTCGAACGCGTCGCCTTCCATCCGGCATTCGGCGGTGACGCCAGGCCGGACCTCATGGGTGATCGCCCGCAAATCCTTGAAAGGTTGCCAGGGGTCGATCAGATGCGGAAGCTTCGTTTCCATCACGCGGCCGTCGGTGTGCTCGACCGTGACCGGGCTGCCGGCGAGGCCGGCAATCGGGTGCAGGATACAGAAACCGCAGCGATTGGTCTCGAAATCGCTTTCGGGCAGGGCGCTCACGTCGAAAGCCAACTGGCCGTCGGCGGACCCCTTGATCGTCGCGCGAAAGTCGAGCCGGCTTCCCGCTGGTCCGACGCAACTTGCCGAATAGCTGACGGAGAAAGTGTCGGCATCCTGGTCCACAGTCAGGTCCGTGATCGCCGGCTCGTAGGTGCCCCAGTCGCGATCCCTGACGATGTAGGCGATGGCGCGCAGCACTTCGATGCCGCCATGGCGGATGTTGCGCAGATTGCCGTTGACGAAGTCCGCGGCGAGCGCGCCGGCGCGCAGCCTGACCGGCTCGACCTCGACCGCGGGTGTGCCGTAGAGGAGGAAGGTGTCGGCGGTCATCTCAGCAAGGCTTCGAGCTGCACTGGCTCCCGGCTCGCAGCACCCGCATAGGCGGCTTCGACCAGCGCCAAGGTCTTGAGATTGTCCGCACCCGAGGTTGCCGGCTCCCGGCCCGTGGCAAGGCAGTCGACCCAGTGCTTTTGAATGGCCACGACGCTTTCCTGGATGTTGTGCCATGGCCGCGATGCCCAGGGCAGCAGCGGTGGCGAGACGTCGCTGATCCTCGTGCCGCTCTTGCTGGTGACGGTAAGACGATATCCCTGCTCGAGCCGGATCGTGCCGTCGCTGCCGTCGATCTCGACCAGCGTTTCCGGAAACGGCTCGGTGGCAAGCTTGGTCGCATAGCTGCAATCGACCACGGAAATTGTGCCGTTCTTGTGGTCTATCAGCATGGTTGCGACGTCCTCGCCGACGATGTCAGGGTTGATGCGAGCGGTTCGTGTAGTGATAGCCGAAACGTCGCCCAGCAGAAAGCGGGCAATGTCGAGACTATGGATGCCGAGGTCTTCGATGATGAAGCGCTTCCCCGTCGCCAGATAGGGTTGGCCGGAAAACACGTCATAGGCCGAGCGGAACGAGATACGTCCGAAGAAGGGTCTGCCGATGTCGCCGCTGTCGAGCACGGCACGCACCGCCTGGATCGGCGACTGCCAGCGAAAATTCTCATGCACCATCAACGGCACGCCGGCGTCGGTGCAGGCCTTCACCATGGCCTTGGCGTCGGCAAGGGTCGGCGCGAATGGCTTCTGGCAGATTGCCGGAACGCGATGCCGCGCCGCCATCTCGACAAGCGAGCGATGGCTCGGCGCGGTGGTGGCGATATCGACGAAATCCAGCTTCTCGCCGGCAAACAGCGCGGCCGCATCGGCATAGCGCCGCGCGATGCCGAACTGGTCGCCGACGACCTTGAGCCGTTCCGGATCGCGGTCGCAGATGGCGACGATCGAGGCGCCGGCGATGTCGCGCCAGGCGTGCATCTGGTTGACGGCAAAGAAGCCGCAGCCGATCAGCGCTCCACACAGTTCCGCCATCAGCCTGCCTTTGCCATCTGCATCAGCGTCACGCGGCTCTGCAGCCGGCGTTGCGCCTGGTCGACGACGACGGCGACGATGATGACGAGGCCCTTGATCACCATTTGCCAGAACGAGCTCACCCCCATCATGACCAGCCCGTCGGAGAGAATGCCGATGACGAAGGCACCGACGATGGTGCCGCCGATCGTGCCGCGGCCACCCGACATCGAGGTGCCGCCGAGCACCGCCGCTGCGATGGCGTTGAGCTCGAAGCTTTCGCCGGTCGCCGGATGCGAGGCCATCAGTTCGGACGAGATGATCAGGCCGACGATCGCCGCGCAGAAGCCGGAGAACATGTAGACGAACATCTTCACCATGTTGACCCTGACGCCTGAAATCCGCGCCGCCCGTTCGTTGCCGCCGACGGCGAAGATGTGGCGGCCGAGCGGGGTGTATTTGGCCAGATAGGCCGCCCCAAGTGCTACGACGACCAGAATCCATATCGAGACCGGCAGGCCCAGCAGCCGGCCGGCGCCGAGAAAGCCGAACCCCGTCGTGCCCAGATCGGGCTTGCCGACGAGGTTTGGAAACGTGCGGCCGTCGGACGAGAGGAGCGCCAGGCCGCGCGCGACATAGAGCACGCCGAGCGTGGCGATGAACGGCGCGACATTCAGCCTGGTGATCAGCAATCCGTTGACTGCGCCGATCAATATGCCGACCGCCAGCGTGATCAGTGCGATCTCGTGGACGTTGAAATAGATCGTGTAGCCGATCTGCAGGTCGATGCCGTTGAGCACGAGATAGCCGGCCACCATGCCGCACAGGCCGACGATCGAGCCGACCGAGAGGTCGATGCCGCCGGTGATGATGACGAAGGTCATGCCCATGGCCAGGAAGGCGTTCAGCGCCACGTGCTTCGACATCAGGATCAAATTGGCGGCCGACAGGAAATTGGGCGCCGCGACCGAAAAGAAGATCAGGACGGCGATCAGCGCGATGAACGTCCTCGCCTTCATCAGCGTCAGCAGGACGGAGCCGCTCGAGGCGGAGGCACCAGCCGCCTTGGCCGGGATGTCAGTCATGGGCGGTGTTCTCCGTGTGCGGGACCGGTCCGTGGCCAAGCGCCGATGCGGCGACGAGCGCCGCCTCCGTCGCCTCGGCGCGATCGAACATGCCGGTCAGTTTTCCATTGCTCATCACCGCGATCCGGTCGGACAGCGCCATCACCTCGTCGAGATCGGAGGTGGCGAAAAGAATGCCCAGTCCGTCGCGGGACAGCTTGCGCATGGTGCGGAAGACGTCGGCCTTGGCGCCGACATCGATGCCGCGGCTCGGCTCGTCCATCAGCAGCACCTTGGGGCCGGTGAGCAGCGCCTTGCCGATCACCACCTTCTGCTGGTTGCCGCCCGACAGCGACGAGACTTCCTGCGCCGGGTCGGCGACCTTGATCGCCAGTTCCCGCACCATCTGCGTCACCGCCTGGTTTTCCTTGGCGCCGCGAATGTGGAACAGGCGGACAAACCGCGACAGGCTGGCCAGCGTCAGGTTGCTGGCGACCGAGAGGATCGACACCAGCCCCTCGCGCTGGCGGTCCTCGGGGATCAGCGCCAGCCCGCGCCGTATGCGTCGCGTCGTGTCGCGCTCTTTCACCTGTCTGCCGGCGATGAAGATCGTTCCTGTCGCCTGGCCGTGGCGCCCCATGATGCAGTCGAACAGCTCGCTGCGCCCGGCGCCCATCAGGCCGTATATGCCGAGGATTTCGCCGGCGCGCAGCGACAGCGAGACATGATCGACCGCAAGGCCGCCGGTGACGCGCGGCAGGCAGATGTTCTCGGCGCGGAAGATCTCTTGCCCCGGAACATGGCCGTCGGCCTTGGCGAAGTCCTTGGCGTCCGAGCCGATCATCTGCCGCACGATCCACTGCGTGTCGACGTGTCTCATCTCTTCCTGGCCGGTGATCCGCCCGTCACGCAGCACGGTGATGTAATCGCCGATGCGGATCAGCTCCTCGAGCCGGTGCGAGATGTAGACGATCGCCACGCCGCGCGCCTTGAGGTCGGCGATCACCTTGAACAGGATCTCGACTTCCGCCGCACTCAGCGCCGAGGTCGGTTCGTCCATGATCAGGATGCGCGCATCGAGCGAAACCGCCTTGGCGATCTCTACCAATTGCTGCTGGCCGATACGCAGATCCTCGACCAGCATGTCGGGCCGGATGCCGGCCTCCAGCCGCTCCAGGAATTCCGCCGCGCGGCGCTCCTGTTCTTGGCTGTCGATTTTGCGGAACCGGTTGGTGATCTCGCGCGTGGCGAAGATGTTTTCGGCGACCGTGAGATTGCCGAACAGGTTCAGTTCCTGGAACACCATGCCGATGCCGCGGTTCACGGCGTCGCCGGACGACGAGAAGGAAACCTCCTCGCCCTCCAGGAGAATGCGGCCAAGCGTCGGCTGTTCGACGCCGGCGATGATCTTCATCAGCGTCGATTTGCCGGCGCCGTTTTCGCCGACCAGCACGTTGACCGCGCCCTTGCGCACCTCGAAATTCGCGCGCTTGACCGCGACGGTGCCCGAATAGACTTTGGAGACGTCTTCCAGCTTCAGGATGACGTCGTGATCGGCGGCGGCAGTCATGGCTTTGGCCCGATCTCCGCCTCCGCCGGCGTCACCAGCGGCAGATCCTGGCCGCTTCCCACGGCATAGGCGCCGACAACCCTTACGCTCCGGCCTTCCAGCGTTTCGCGCGGCAGCTTGGAAAGCACTGTCTTGTCGGCATAGGTGTTGAACGCCTTGCCGAACTGGGCGAAGTCGATCTGATTGGTGAAATCGTTGAACTGGATGAAATCGAGGCTGTCGCGCAGCGCGGTGCCACGCATCGCGGGTCCTATCTGCACCCGCGCATCCGCCTTGCCGTCGCCGTCGGCATCGACATCCATCGTCGCCGCGCGCGATTGCGTGTTTGCGGCGACCACTTTGCCTTCCAGGCGAACCGCGAAGGTCCACGGCGAATTCGCCTGTTTCTTCGGATTGCCGTATTTGGCGCCGGCGGCGGCAGGATCGGCTTTCGCCAGAGCGTGAACCTCGGGAAATGGTCCGGCCTTCTGCTGGAGATAGGGCACGACCTTCGCAGCCCAGATATCCCCGACCATCTTGTCCGCATTGAAGGCCGGCGCATTGCCGCCATTTTCCGCTGACGGCGTCGGCAGAATCTTGCAGGCGGTCAGGCCGATGCCGACCATCGCGACAAGGATCGGCACGGCAGGGATCGGCCACGTCAACTTGTTCAGCATGTCGGCTTGTTCGGCATGGCGGTCAGCAGTCACTCAAAGAAAATGATGCAAGGGACGAACCGGAGATCGTCCCTTGCGATTGATGTCACGCCGGCTCAGTTGGTGAGCGCGAAGGTTTCCAGCTTGGCGGCATTGTCGCCATTGATCAGGACGCAGTCCATCAGCTGCTTTTCCTCGGCCGGAGACTTGTTGTTCTTGATGAAGTCGTTGGCCTGCTCGACGGCCGTCTGCGCCTGCGCATAGGCCGGCTGCAGGACGGTCGCCTTGATGCCGCCCGAGGCGATCGAGTCGCGCACGTCGTTCGATCCGTCGAAACCGACGACGATGACGTCCTTGCGGCCGGCGGCGGCGAGCGCGGCATAGGCGCCCATCGCCATCGTGTCGTTGCCGGAGATCACGCCCTTGATGTCGGGATTGGCCTGAAGAATCGATTCCATCTTGGCATAGGCCTCGGTCTGGCTCCAGTTGGCCGACTGCTGCGCCACCATCTTCAGGTCCGGATAGTCGTCGATGACATCGTGGTAGCCCTTCGAGCGGATGCCCGCATTGGTGTCGGATTCCTTGCCGACCAGCTCGACGAAATTGCCCTTCTCGCCCATCAGCTTGACGAACTCCTGCGCGCCGAGCTGGGCGCCCTGGTAGTTGTTGGAAACGATCTGCGCGACGGCGACGCCGGTGGCGTTGATCTCGCGATCGATCAGGAAGGACGGAACGCCTGCGTCCTTGGCCTTCTGCACGGCGGCGACGGTGGCGTCGGCGCCGGCATTGTCGAGGATGATCGCCTTGGCGCCGCGGCCGATCGCCGTGTCGATCAGCTCGGACTGCTTGTTGGCGTCGTCGTCATGAACCAGCACCAGCGTTTCATAGCCGAGTTCCTTGGCCTTGGCTTCCGCGCCGACGGCTTCCGCCTTGAAGAACGGATTGTCGTGCGAGGGCGTGATGATGGCGATGAGATCCGCCGCATAGGCGGGTACGGCGGTGCCAAGCGCCAGCATGCCGGCAAAAGCCGCAAGTGTCATTCTGCGAGTGAGTTTCATGAAGTCCTCCCTTTGAAAAAAGCCCGTGCCTCCGCGGCCCAGGCTGAAATGCATCCCAGTTCGTCAGGCGGATCGCGTCCGGTATCGCGGATCGGTCATTTGCCGGCTCACCTGCGCGGATCATCCTGTTCGACCCATCCTCAGGCTGCCCCTCCACCTGCCACCTACACAATTTTCAGCCCGGCCCCGGCTGGCCAAAGCCATTCCAACAGCTAAGCTAACTGGTATAATGAGTCAACCACAAATTCAGATGATATGTATCTGATGAACAGTGATCTCGGCGTCGCTGGATACCTGCCTTTACCCTCACGTGGCTGATCATGAATGTTGACGCGCTGGTGTGGGGAATGTGGTAGGATTTCCCAGCACGACGGTGACACCGAGACCGGATGGCTCGGTTATCATTTCGAGGCCAGGCGACCATCAGAGAGTCACCCACCAAGGCCGATACTGGTTTCTGTCCGGCGATGACAATTTTCACATCTGCTCGCATCCATCCGAGGAGCACGAAAACTGCCTCTTCGCTGGCAGATGCGATATAGGGCCGCCTATATGCCCGTCCAATGCGCAGGCAGCTGGCCAAGCCGGATAACCACCACCGTAAGAGGTATAATACGCGGGTGAGAGCGTAATAAATAAGTAAAGAGGAGGTACTCCTAAGCTTTATTCGGTGCTCAGCGCTACGCGCAGGCTTTGCTAGTATTCCGCTTTGGTTGTGGCATTTTTGCGCGACCAGGCGTGCGCTCGGGTTTCTTTATGAATCCGTTCGCGGCGAGGATCGCGTTGCCGGTGAGGTTCAGTCATGAATCATGTGCAGAGTGCCAAGCCGACATCCTGCGGCCCCGCGCCAAACTTTGCTAACCGACGGCATTTGTCTTCATTTCGTGGCCTGTGCGGTAGGAGGTGCAGCGCCATGCTATGCCTCATTTCGTTCTGCCTCATCCTGCTGCTGGAATCTCCAGCAAACGCGCGCTCGAAGACTGTCGAAAAACTTGCCCCGCGAGACACGATCGAACTGCGCGTTTGGCGGTGGACTGCTCTGCGCGACGGCGTTTTGGAGGCGTTGCAGCTCAACAATACTTTCACCATCGACTCAAACGGCACGCTTGACCTTCCAATGATCGGGAACATTGTCGCGGCAGGTCTGCGCGAGAAGGAGCTGGCAGAGCTGATTTCCGATCGCTTGCAAGCCAGGAGCGGCCGTCAAGAACGGGCGGATACAACCGTCAAACGCATTCAAGATCCGTCCTCGGACATAACAGGTTCGGTGGAACACCCGGGCAAACAAAAAGCGCCCGAGGCGCCGGCGGACGCGGCCGATGGGAGCCCCTCGGCTGTGGCTTCGGAACGCACCGGTGTCGAGAAAGGCCAAGTCGAGGCGCAACCGAGCGTGCGCGGATCCGACATAACTTGGGAGCCTGCAGCGGAGCAACAGCAAGCTCTGGATGGGGAACGGTTGAAGATGAATGCGTTGCTGAACGAGCTGTCGGCCGCTCGTTTGGAAATTGCGGCAGCTCGCCGGGAAGCACTTGCGGCTCGCCAGACTGCTCGCAACGGTACAGTCCGATACAATCAGAACCTTGCGACGGAGCGTCAACGGGCTGCCACCTTGATGCAGGAACTCGATGCGGTGCGGACCGACCGTGGCGCACTGGAACAGAAGCTCTTTGCGGTGCGGACCGACCGCGGCTTATTGGAACAGAAGCTCTTTGCGGCGCTCAGGGAAGTCGACGCGCTCAACAAGAGCGTGCAGCCGGCTCGCGGCGACCATGAGGCGGTTTTGCGCCGCGAATTGGCGGCGGCGCGAGCGGAACTGGACACGATGCAGCGCGGCGCGCGCGACGCCAGCGCGCAGGCACGTGCGGTAGCCGACACCATGGCTGGACAAGGACAAGCCCTGAAACAGCAGCGGCGAAGAGCCGAAGAGCTCGCGCTCGATCTGGAAGCGGCGCAACGCGAAGCCGAAGGTTTAAAGGCCAAAGCCATTCTCGCGGATCGCGAGAAGGCCGCCATGCTTGAAGCGCGTCACTCTATGGAGGCCTCTCTGGCTGAGGCGCAGCGGGCGCTTGATGAGGAACGGCACAAGGCTGAGCGCTTCGAGCGCGAACTTACCGCGGCGCGCCAAACTATCGACGCTCTTAAGACACGCGCAAATCTGGCTGCGGTCGCGCAGACCAACGCCATCAAGGACCGACAGGTGGCCGAGGCGGCTTTAAAGCGAGTTGGCGATGCCCTCGAACTGGAGCGCCAACGGGCAGACAGTGTTCGCCGAGAACGCGACGCGGCAAAGGCGGATCGCGAGAAGGCCGTCATCCTCGAAGCGCGGCACTCTATGGGGGCCTCTCTGGCTGAGGCGCAGCGAGCGCTTGATGAGGAACGGCACATGGCTGAGCGCTTCGAGCGCGAACTTACCGCGGCGCGCCAAACTATCGACGCTCTTAAGACACGCGCAAATCTGGCTGCGGTCGCGCAGACCAACGCCATCAAGGACCGACAGGTGGCCGAGGCGGCTTTAAAGCGAGTTGGCGATGCCCTCGAACTAGAGCGCCAACGGGCAGACAGTGTTCGCCGAGAACGCGACGCGGCAAAGGCGAATCGCGAGAAGGCCGCCATCCTCGAAGCGCGGCACTCTATGGGGGCCTCTCTGGCTGAGGCGCAGCGAGCGCTTGATGAGGAGCGGCACAAGGCCGAGCGCTTCGAGCGCGAACTTACCGCGGCGCGCCAAACTATCGACGCTCTTAAGACACGCGCAAATCTGACTGCGGTCGCGCAGACCAACGCCATCAAGGACCGACAGGTGGCCGAGGCGGCTTTAAAGCGAGCTGGCGATGAACTCGAACGAGAACGCGAACGGGCAGATTCAGCTGCACGTGATCTCGCCAGTGCTCGCCGAGAACGCGACGCGGCAAAGCAGGAAGCGAGCCGCGTCTCGACAGAGCTGAGCGCGGCGTTGGAGCAAGAGCGCAACAAGGCCATCGGTCTGGCCCGCGACCTCAGCGCCGCGCGCAAGGCAATCGACATCGTCAAGGCCAAGGGCGAGCGTCGCACCGAGCGTATGAAGCGCGCTCCGAAAGCACGTGCCACAGCAGTTCCACGTGCAGATGTGTCTGCGCGCTTGGGGGCACAACCAGCCCGTCAACCCTTGCGGGAAAACCACAAAGTGAAGGTCAAAAGGCCATCGCGATCTGTTCTAGTGGCGACCATCGCGCTTCCCGACGCATTGCTCCCGACGCGACCGCCGAAGCTCGGCTCTCGCTAGCGAGGGCTGACCGCGGAGGGCATTTCCATGGGCCGAAATACATGCCGCAGGAGGAGTATGGTAATGAATAAATACGTCGCAGCCGCATTGACAATCGCGATCGCTATTGGTCCTGCTTCGGCTCTTGAAGCGGGGCTTGGCGGTAAAGTTGGCGGTATCGGGGTCAGTGCTGGTGTGAGCGTCGGCTCGAAAGGCGCCTCTGTGACGGGTGGTGCGAGCGTCGACGGAGTAGGAGGAGCAAGCCTTGGCGGATCGGTCAGCGCGGGCGGCGGATCACTCGGCGCCGGACTTGGCGTTAGCGGCGACCTCGGCGGCGCAAGCGGGGGCCTGTCTACAAGTGTCGGTGTGGGCGACCATTCGTCCGGATTGGGCACCGCTCCAGGAGGTACGCCAGGCGGCCCGACCGTGGGCTCTGGGCAAGTCGCGAGCGGCACTGCCGGCATCACGCCAGCCATGGCTAAGGCCAAGGCCGCGAGACTATCCGCCGTCCTGCCACGCGCGCTCAGGCCTTCGAAAACTGGTCGCGTCGAGTTGGCGCCGATCACCAAAGGCTATCCGTTGGGATTTCTGGCGCCACTGAAAGCGAAACCCGGCACCCCACCCGTTGTGGTTCGCACCTGCCGCACGGCGATCGCGTCGGCTGCGACGCTCCTTGGTGCCGTACGTGTTCACGCGGTAAGCGCAGGTCCGTTACGCCAGCAACGTCGGGGCGCACTCATGGCGCGGATCGAGGTGCGCATACACTACGCAAGACAAGGCGGCATCGAGGTTCGGCAGGCGCGAGTCGATTGTCGCCTCGATGCGGCGGGCAGGGTCACCGCAGTGACATAGGACGCGCCTGTCACGCAAAGGGTAGCGCGAGAATACAGTCAGGATGGGCCATCGTTGCATGAGATTGCCCCCCTCGATGCCGGGCCACAACCGCATTGTTGAGGGTGCAAATCAATCAAATAGAAAGCCGCCCGGGGCGGGCGGCTCAAAATGCTTCCATGATTTTCCGTTACTCCCGCCTCAGGTAATGCGCTGGATGCTGGCAGCGATCTCCTCAGGCTCGAAGACCCGCTTCCAGTCGTCGCGCATCAGCACCGGCTTGCCGAACTCGATGGCCTTGTTGCAGGCGTCGGAGAACACACCCTTGGTTTCACCGAAGATGACGGCGCCGAGCACGTTCATGTGGCCAAGCAGGAAATCGAGAGCGGCCTGCTGATCAACCCCGCGCGCGACGACTTCGTCGACCGCTTCCTTCATGACGACGAGCAGCGAGGCGCAGACAGTCTCCGAAAGGCCGGGCTCGAGCAGCGCCATCTGCTCGACCGTGACGCGATGCGACCGCATGACCGGAGCCCAGATGATCTTGGCGATCGCTTCGCCCTTGGCGAAATCTTCCTCCGGCCCTTGCATCAGCGCGCTGACCATATGCTGCTTGGCCTTGACGCCGCCGAAATAGTCCTTTTTGGCCGCTATGTCGGTCTCGTCGTTGAAGATCGGCGGATGGCAGGGATGGGTGACGAAATAGGTCAGGTCCGGCCGCTTCGGCAAATGGCCGGCGAAAGGCGCTGCGGCATCGAGCACGACCACCATGGTGCCGGAAGCAAGCTTGCCCTCGATGCTGGCCGCCACCTTGCCGATATGCGTGTCGGGAACCGCCAGGATCACCACTTCGGCGCCATCCAGGGCTTGATCGGCGCTGACCGCGTCGATGCCCAGCCCCGTCTTCAGCCGCTCGCGGCCGGCGTCGCTGACCTCGACATGGCGTATCGCGTAGGGGGAGCCGCGAAAATTGGTCGACAGCCGGTAACCCATTTTCCCGCCGGCACCAAACAGCGCAATCGTTGTCATCTCGTCGTCACTCCTTCTCGAACGATGGCCCTGCCGATCGTCACCTTAGTAACTGGTATAATCACACTACCATGGCTTGGCAATCCGAATTGGATGACCAGTTCAAGAAGGCCAATCCATTGGCGCAGTCTCGCACGGCTGGCTGCACCGGCTGGTAGCGGCCTTGTCAGATCATAAGGATGGATCCACGTCAGAATGCCCGAGTCCTGCAGACGCAGCTCTTCCGTATCGCCCGCGAGGGCGGGCCTTTCCGGGAACCGGTCCGCTGCCAACCGCTTCAGCAGTATCCGTGGAAGCCGGGTCAGCCGCGTCCGGGAAACATCGCCTTCAGGCTGTCGCGCGACGCCTTGGCGACGCCGCGTTCGGTGATCAATCCGGTGACCAGCCGCGCCGGCGTCACGTCGAAGGCTGGGTTTGCGGCGGGCGTCGTCTCCGGCGAGATGCGGACCTGCGCGATCTCGCCATTCGCACTCTTGCCCCAGACCAGCGAGACCTCGTCGCTGGAGCGCTGTTCGATCGGGATTTCTGCCAGACCGTCACCCACCGTCCAGTCGATGGTCGGCGAGGGCAGCGCGACATAGAACGGCACGTCATTGTCGGCCGCGGCCAGCGCCTTCAGATAGGTGCCGATCTTGTTGCAGACATCGCCGTCGGCGGTAGTACGGTCGGTGCCGACGATGACCATGTCGATCTGGCCGCGCTGCATCAGATGGCCGCCGGCATTGTCGACGATCAGCGTATGCGGCACGCCGTGGCCGGCCATCTCCCATGCGGTCAACTGGGCGCCCTGGTTGCGCGGGCGGGTTTCGTCGACATAGACGTGGACGGGAATGCCCGCTTCGGCAGCCAGGTAGATCGGCGCGGTGGCGGTGCCGTAGTCGACGGTGGCCAGCCAGCCGGCATTGCAGTGGGTGAGGATGTTGACCGGCTCGCCCGGCTGCTTGCGGGCCGCGATCTCCTTGATGATTTCAAGCCCGTTGACGCCGATGGCGCGGTTGAGGCCGACATCCTCGTCGGCGATTTCGCCGGCGCGCCGATAGGCGGCGTCAGTGCGTTGCCCCAGCGGAAGCGGCCGCAAGACGTTTCGCATTTCATCGAGCGCCCAGCGCAGATTGATCGCGGTCGGGCGCGTTTCGTGCAAGACCTCCCAGACGCCGTCGAGTGCCGCATCCGACGGGTCGTCTGCCATCTGCATGGCGACGCCATAGGCGGCGGTGACGCCGATCAGCGGCGCGCCGCGCACCCACATGTCGCGGATCGCCGTCGCGATGCCGGCAACGGTGCCGACCTTTTCCACGCGGAAATCATGCGGCAGCCAGCGCTGGTCGATGATCTCCACCGAACGCCCGTCGTCGCTCAGCCAGATGGTGCGATAGTGGCGGTCGCCGACGTTCAAATGCTGCTCTCCCGTTCGATCAGCGCGGCCAGCGTGTTGACCTCGTCGATGCTGTGAATCTGGCGCCGGTTGACGGCGATGTGACGGCCGAATTTCAGCGCCTTGGCTTCACATGTGGCGCGCAGATCCTCGTCGGCAATGGTCTCGAAATCGGCGTTGTGCGCGAGGCCCAGAATGCGCCGGTGCACCTCGACGCCGGCAAAGCCCAGCATGTCGGTCCAGACCTGATGCAGCATGTGGTCGAGCGCCTGTTCGGCGCCAAGCCTGTCGCCCTGATCCTCGAACAGGCTCTTCTGGTAGAGAATGCCGGTGCGCTCGGTTCGCCACAGATGCGAGAACTCGGTGCGGAACACCGACCATGTCTCGACCGTGACGTCGAGCAGATAGGCGCGCATGGCGTCGCGCTTTCCGTTCTGCTCATGTCCGCGCTGCGAGAAGAAGGCCATCCAGAAATTGGCGAGCAGCATGCCGACGTCAAAGGCGATCGGGCCGTAGAAAGCGAATTCGGGATCGATCATCCGCGTTTCGTCGTCGGTGACCATGATCGAGCCGGAATGCAGGTCGCCATGCAGCAGCGTCTCCGCATTGGCCGCGAAGATGTGCTTCAGCCGCTGCGCCTCGACCTTGAGGTCACGGTCGGCGCGCAACTCCGCGACGTAGCGATCGAGCTGCGGGCTCGTATGCCGGTTCATCTTGGCATCGAAATACGGATCCGAGAAAACCAGGTTCTCGGTGATGTTGCAAAGCTCGACATTGTCGGCGAACAGCGCCAGATCGGCCTTGCGGTCCTTGGTCGCCATATGCAGATCGGAGCCGCGGAACAGGGTGCGAGCCATGAACAGGCCGATGTCCTTGGCGATGTTGGGTAGCTGGCGGCCTTCGATCAGCGCGCGCCGCAGGATGATATGCGGCGACAGGTACTCCATGATGATCAGCGCCTGGCCTTCGTCGAAGTGATAGATATCAGGCACCGAACCGGGCGCTCGTGCCTCCTGCCGTGTCAGCGCGTGATACTCGAAGAAGGAGCGCTTCAGCGGCAGCGGCCAGCTGTCGCCGACCAGGCGGACATAGGGCAGGGCCTGCTTGACGATGGCAGCACCCGTTGCGCCCTCGACGATGAAGACCAGGTTCAGATTGCCGTCGCCGACCTCGCGGACCTTCCAGCAGCTTGTGTCCTTGCCTATGCGCGAACACAGCGGCTCGTTGGCGCCGAGACGTGCCGACAAGGTCTCGACCGACAGCGCTTCGAACGGCAATTTCCCAGTCATCCTCACCCTCCCGTCTTATACGCTGCCAATCATAATGGAGCCGTGGCGGTTGGGCCAAGCTAGGAAGCCCTCTGGCAATTGTCAATCGTATTGACAATTGCTGACGTAGCTCATAGCGTCACGGTCAGGGAGGAACGAATGGGCAATGATGCCGTGTTCCGCGTGGACGGCCTGAGGAAATCCTTCGGCCCTATCGAGGTGCTGGGCGGCGTCTCGCTCGATTTGCATGCCGGCGAAGTGACCGTGCTGATGGGCGCCAACGGCGCCGGAAAATCCACCCTCGTCAAGATCATCAGCGGCGTCTACGAGCGCGGTGGCGGCACGATGCAGCTTGCCGGCCAAGACTTCGCACCCCAGGACTTCGCGCCAAACACGCCGGCGGAGGCGATCCGCGCCGGTGTCGTCACCGTCCATCAGAACATCAATGACGGTGTCGTCGCCGATCTCGACGTCGCCACCAATCTGACGCTCGACAGGCTGAGCGGCAGCGGCGCGCCGACGCTGTTCAATCCAGGCCGGGTGCGCCGCGAGGCGAAGGCGGTTGCCGATCGCATGGGGCTGGTCATCGACCTGAAAGCTAGAATCAGCGATCTCTCGTTGGCCGACCGCCAGATGGTGGCGATAGCCCGCGCCATGGCGCGCCAGCCGAAAGTGCTGATCCTCGACGAGCCGACCTCCTCTTTGTCCAGCGCCGAGGCCGACCGGCTTTTCGCGCTGCTCGACAGGCTTCGCGAGCAGGGCGTCGCAATTCTCTACATCTCGCATCGCATGTCGGATATCAGGCGGCTTGCCGACCGTATCGTCTCGATGCGCGACGGTGTCATCTCAGGCGCTTTCGACCGCAAGCCGCTCGACTATGAGGGCGCGGTCAACGCCATGCTCGGCCGCAAGATCCACCTCGACCGGATCGTCGCGAGGAATTCGGCCAAGCCTGTCATGACAATCAACGGGCTGCGCATCGCACAAGGCGCCCGGCCGATCTCGATGACGCTCGGCGATGGCGAGGTCGTTGCCATCACCGGCCTCGTCGGCGTCGGCAAGACCGCGCTCGCCGAGACGCTGTTTGGCGTGCGCAAGCCGCTGTCCGGGACCATGGTGCTGAACGGAAAACCCTATGCACCGGAATCAACAGGCGAGGCGATCGCCGCCGGCGTGTTTCTCGTCGCCAAGGATCGGGCTGATAGCGGGATCGTCGGCGACTTCAACATCCAGGAAAACATCAGCCTGCCGTTCCACAAGCGGATGTCGCGTCTCGGTATTCTCAAGCGCCGCATCGAGCGCGCCACCGCCCGCCGGCAAATCCAGGAGTTGGGCATCATATGCCGCTCGGAGAAGGACGAAATGTCGGCCCTTTCCGGCGGCAATCAGCAGAAGGTGATGGTTGCCCGCTGGATGTCGCAGGCGGCGAAACTGTTCATTCTGGACGAGCCTTTTCAGGGTGTCGACATTTCCGCCAGGCGCGATATCGCAGCCAAGCTGCGGGCGAGCGCGAACGGCCGTGCGACGCTGCTGTTCGTCACCGAACTGGACGAAGCGGTGGAGACCGCCGACCGCATCCTGGTCATGTCGGAGCAGACAATCGTCGGTGAACATCGCAACGCCGACATCGATCTCGAGCGCCTGCTGGCCGAAGTGGCGGGCGGGCCGCTGCACAGCGCGGCGTGAGGGCGGGCAATAATGGGACGTGGAATGGAGAGGGCATGAGTTCGGGTTGGGTAAGGATGGCAGCCGCGCGTGACCATGCCATCCGCTATGGCTTCATCGTCCTGCTGTTCGGGTTGATCGGCTATTTCGCCATCGCCGCCGATGGCTTCGTCTCGCCGCAGAGTGCGGTGTTCATCTTCCAGTCGGTCGCCATCACCGGCGTGCTGGCGCTCGGCGTCACCGCCACCTTGGTCGTTGGCGGCTTCGACCTCTCGATCGGCTCGGTCGCCACCAGTGCGATGATGGCGGCCGCCTATGTCATGGTGGTGCTGGAGCAGAACGCCGTCGTCGCGGTCGTCGCCTGTCTCCTGATCGGCGCCGTTGTCGGCCTCATCAATGGCTGGCTGATCGTCTACATGCGCGTGCCGGACCTCCTGGCGACACTCGGCATGATGTTCCTGCTCGTCGGCTTGCAGCGCATTCCGACCGAAGGCCGCTCGATCGCCACCGGCATGACGATGCCCAACGGCTCGGTCGCCAACGGCACGTTCGGCGCCGGCTTCCTGGCACTCGGCCGTCACCGCTTCGATTTCTTCATCCCCAACCTCATTCCTGTGTCGGTCGTCGTCCTGCTCGTGCTTGCGGTGCTGATCTGGTTCTTTCTCGAATACACGCGTTTCGGACGCATGATGTATGCGGTCGGCAGCAACGAGCGGGCTGCCGAGCTCGCCGGCGCACCTGTCAAGGCATATAAAATCTGGGCCTACGTTATTTCAGGGGTTTTTGCCTCGATTGGGGGCATTTTGCTCGCGGCCCGGCTTGGACGCGGCGACATCGCCTCAGGTAATAATCTCCTGCTCGACGCAGTGGCTGCGGCGCTCATCGGCTACGCGGTCCTCGGGGCCGCCAAGCCGAACGCCTTCGGCACAGCTGTCGGTGCGGTGTTTGTCGGCGTGCTGCTGCAGGGCCTGACGATGATGAACGCGCCCTACTACACGCAGGATTTCATCAAGGGCGTGGTTCTCGTGGTTGCCCTGGTCTTCACCTTCGCCCTTTCCGGCAGGGGCCAGCGATAGGATTTCGACAGATAGGATTTCGACCGGCTGAAATTTGAGTTCAACAAGTGGAGGAAACAACATGACGATCACAAGAAGACTATTGGGGAAGGCGGCGCTCGGGCTTGCCGGCGCCGCGCTGCTGATGCAGGTGCCGGCGATGGCGCAGGACAAGCCGGCGCCGTTCGACAAGCCCGGCGCCGTCAAGATCGCGCTGGTCCGCTATCTCTCGACCGGCGACTTCTTCCAGGCTTATCTGTCCGGCGTCGAGGTACAGGCCAAGGCGCTCGGCGTCGATCTGCGCGTCCTCGACAGCCGTCAGGACGCAGCCCTCCAAGCGGACATGGTCGACCAGGCCATCGCGCTCGGCGTCCAAGGCATCATCATCCAGCACGGACTGACGGAATCGATGAAGGAAGCCGCCCAGCGCGCGGTCGACGCCGGCATCAAGGTCGTCGCCTTCGACGTCAATGTCGAAAACCCCAAAATACCGCAGATCGAGCAGTCCGACCGCGACCTTGCACGCCTCGCGCTCGAACAGGCGATCAAGGACAATGGCGAGAGCTGGAAGGCCGGCTACGTCTATGTCGCCGGCATCGCGCCGCTCGACCGCCGCAACGAGACCTGGGTCGACTTCAAGAAGAAATATGCCGGCATCAACGAAGCAGCCATGTTCGGCACGCTCGACAATCCGATCGCCAATTCCGTCGCCAACCAGGCTCGCTCGGTGCTGTCGGCCAACCCCGACATCAAGGTGATGTTCGCGCCCTATGACGAATTCGCCAAGGGCGTGAAGATCGCCGTCGACGAGGCCGGTCTGTCCCAGGACATCAAGATCTATTCGGCCGACATCTCGACCTCCGACATATCAGCGATGCGTGAGCCCGACAGCGCCTGGGCGGCAACCGCGGCGACCAATCCGGCCGTCGTCGGCCAGGTTTCGGTGCGCGCGCTGGCGCAGCTTTTGGCCGGCGAGGACCCCGGCCAAAACGTCATCGTGCCGCCGACGCTGATCACCCAGAAGGATTTGCTCGACAAGGACATCAAGAACATGGAGGACCTTTCGGCCAAGCTGCCGCAGTTCGCCCATGCCGATGTCGCGATGCCGGCCTGGATGCCGAACCCGAACGCCAAATAGCGCTTCATCGCAGGCACAAGAAAAGAGCGGCTTTCGGGCCGCTCTTTTGTGTCTGGACTGTTCTTAAGTCTACCGCAGCGCCGCGGCGATGTTGCCGCCGTCCACCGTCGTCACATCGGCGGTGGTCCGCTCGGCCAGCGCCTGATGCAGGAAGGCCTGTGCCACGTCCTCTGCCGTCACTTCCTGCCCGAGCAGGTTGCCGGACATGTATTCCTTCTCCGATACGCCGCGCGCGCCCGAACGGCTGGCGATCATGGCGTCTGTCAGCAGCCCTGAACGGATGCGGTCGGCATTGACGGCGTTCGAACGGATGCCATGGGCGCCGTAGTCGAGGGCATATTGCCTGGACAGGAACAGCGTCGCCGCTTTCGGGATGCCATAGGCGCCGAACTTCGGCCCCGGATTGATCGCCTGCTTGGAGGTGTTGAACAGAAGCACGCCACCAGTGCCCTGTTCGAGCATGATGCGCACAGCGTTCTGCGCCGCCGACTGGTGGGCGAAGAAATTGAGCTCGAAGCTCTTGCGCAAGGTGGCGTCGTCGAGCTCGCCGATCCGGCCTTCCCAGGCCGCACCGGCATTCGAGACGAGGATGTCGAGGCCGCCATAGACGGCGACCGCTCTGTCGAACGCAGCGCGCATCTCACCCGGATCGGTGATGTCGGCACCGATGCCGATCGAACCGTTGCCGGCCTTTTTTGCCGCCTCGGCAGCCCTTGACGCGTCGAGATCGACGACGACGGCATGGGCGCCATTGTCGGCGAACAGCTTTGCCGTGGCGGTACCGATCGCGCCGGCGCCGCCGGTGACCAGCACCACCTGACCGGTCAGCGGCTTCGGCTTGTTGGAGGCGAGCTTGGCCTGTTCCAGCGACCAGTATTCGAGCGGGAACAGGTCGGCTTTGGAGAGCGGGCGGAAATCGCCGACCGCTTCGGCGCCGCGCACCGCCTCGATCCACATTTCGCCGACATCGGAGGCGATCTTCGCATCCTTCAGTGTGCGACCATGGCCGAACATGCCGAGGCCCGGCACCAGCGTCAGCCGCGGCATCTGGTCGAGCATCGTGCGCTTCACATCATCGAGTGCGTCATTGCTTTCGAAATAGGCGCGATAGTCCCTGGCGAATTGCTCGACGTGGCTGCGGATGACGGACTTGTAGTCACCGATCTTCTCTACGTCGGGTGCCGGAAGCGCCATCGGTCCGGTCTTGATGCGGATCGACAGGTCGGGCGTCGACACGCCGCGCCCGGCATAGTCGGCAATCCTGGCCGAATTGATGAAATCGACGATCGTGTCCGACGTGCGGAAATCGCTGATCATGCGGTCGAAGCGCCCTTCGCCACGCGCAACGGCCACCGCTCCGCGCAGCATCGGCGCAATCTGCGCAGGCTTCGCCAGCCTGGCCGGCAAGGCTGCTTTCTCGGTGCGCGGCTTGCCGTGGCTGGCGATGAAATCCTCGGCGACGTTCACATAATGGATCATTCGGTCGTAGGCCTGTTTGGCATCGTCGCCAAAGGTGAAGACGCCGTGCTTGTCGAGGATCAGGCCCTCGACCGTCGGGTCGGCATCGAAGACATCGGCCGCCGCCTTCGCCAGGTCGAAGCCCGGCATGATGTAGGGCACGAACCCCATCTTGCTGCCGAAGACCTTCTCGCTCAGCGCCTCGCTGTCGTCCTGGTCGACGATGGCCAGAACGGCGGTCGAGTGCGTGTGGTCGACGAATTTATGCGGCAGGAAGGCGTGCAGCAGCGTCTCGACCGAAGGATTGGGTGAAGACGGGTCGATGAGGTTCACCCGCTGCAGGGCGACCATGTCCTCATCGGAGAGTTTCTCGAGCGATCGCGCCTTGAGCAGGGCGCCGAGCTTGACCGCCGGCAGGCCCTGCGGCTCGATGACGCCCATGTCCCAGCCACTGCCCTTGACGCAGAGCACGTCCCATTCGTCGCCGACGAGGTCGACAGCTTTCGTCTTGCAGGATGTGTTGCCGCCGCCATGCAGGACAAGCCGCGGTTCGCCACCCAGAAGCCTGGTCGTATAGACGCGCAGCGCCAGGTCGCGGGCAACACTCTTCTTTGCATAGTCGGCAACCAGCTTCTCCGCGTCGCCGTCATTCCACAGGTTCTTCATGTTCATTTCGTCCGATTTGCTTTTATTGTGAAACAGGAAAGCCGCGACGCCTTGATGACAAGGCGCAGCGGTAATTGTCTTCTCTAAGCGACCTTTTCCGCCGCCGGTCCGGCAAGGTCGAGCAGCCGCCGCGCCATCCGTGCGCCGACCACGAGATGTGTGCACAGCCCACCCGCGATCGCCGCCACCAGCGGTTCGAACTTGCTGTCCTCCTGCACCACCACAAGGCGCTTTTCGATCTTGCGCAGCGATGACAGCTCCGCCGAAATGATCCGCCGGTTGTAGCTGCAGTCGAGCGCCTTGCCTTGCGCGTCAATGATCTGCCCGGCGATGACGCCGGCAGCGCCGGCACGGCGCAGCACATCCATTTCGCTCGTCGTCAGCGCGCCGCATTTGACGACATGGCTGTCGGCATCGACGGTGCCGACCGAATACAGCGCCAGGTCGCATTCACTGATGCCCGACAACTGCTTGCGGATCACCGGCTCGGCGCGCAGGCCGCGCGCCAGCTCCTCCGTCGTCAGCACCAGCGGCGCATAGAAATTGAGCCCCTTGGCGTTGAGCCGGCGCGCGATCTCCATGGTGCATTGGTCGGGCCGGTATGAATAGGGGGCTCCGAGATTGCCGCAGAGCTGCACCACGGTGACATCCTGCAGATCGGCATAGGACATGATGTCGGCGATCGTGTAGACGGTCCGCCCCCAGGCGACACCGATGCGGTCGCCCTTCTTGACCAGCTCGAGAAAAACGCTGGCCGCCAGCACAGCAATGTCGATCGAGGGATCGGCGACATGGCCGTTTTCCGGCGCGATCCAGACGGTGTCGAGCTTCAACGCGTCTTCGAGCTTGCGTGCCATGACGTCGTCGGTGAAAAGCTGCGTCGAGGTCGAGATGTTGACGATGCCGGTCTCGCGCGCCTTGCGCAGATACATGGCGACCGAGGCTCGGGAAATCTTGAGCTGGCTGGCAACCTGGTCCTGGCGCAGGCCGTGGGCATAGTAGAGCCAGGCGGCCTTGTGAATAAGCTGTTCTGCCGGTCGGATCGCCATGCCATCTCCTCGCTGACATTATTCACGGCTCTCGACAAAAGTCAAACCAGGCAAGGGCAAACGATGCCCTTTTGCTCGCTGAATCTAGATCATCACTGTGCCAAATGTGCTCTATCGTGGCATCGTTGGTAGTGACGGGCCGAAAGCCAATGGGTAGAAGTTGTCGATCAGACATTACAGCGCCGCGTCCTTTTGGACGCGCAAAGGACGCTGTAACACTTAGATCTTGCGCATGATCCCCAGCGAAAATCGATTCCGATTTTCGGGGCCATGCGCCAGGGGAGGACGGGATGGGCAATCCCTACGAACAGGATCTCAACAGGAATCCAGCCAACCACCAGCCGCTGACGCCGCTCAGCTATCTGGAGCGGGCGGCAAAGACCTTTCCCGACCATGTCGCCATCATCCATGGCCGCCAGCGCACGACGTATCGCGATTTCTGGCGGCGGTCGCTGAAGCTTGCCTCGGCGCTGCAAAAACGCGGCATCGGCAAGGGCGACACCGTCACCGTCATGCTGTCCAACACGCCGCCGATGCTGGAAGCGCATTTCGGCGTGCCGATGACCAAGGCGGTGCTGCATTCGCTCAATACCCGCCTCGATGCCGCGGTCATCGCCTTCCAGCTCGACCATGCCGAGACCAAGGTGCTTGTCGTCGATCGCGAATTCGCAAATGTCGTCAGCGAGGCCTTGGCGCTGGCCAAGGTGAAGCCGCTGGTCATCGACTATGACGATCCAGAATACGCCCCCGACGCTCCCTATCCGAAAGGCGAGCGGATCGGCACATCAGACTACGAGGACTTTGTCGGGGGCGGCGACGACGATTTCGCCTGGTCGATGCCCGACGACGAATGGGACGCTATCTCGCTCAACTATACGTCCGGCACCACCGGCAACCCCAAGGGCGTCGTCTATCACCACCGCGGTGCCGCACTGATGGCCTACGCCAACACCATCCATGCCGGCATGGGCAAGCACGCGGTCTATCTGTGGACGCTGCCGATGTTCCACTGCAACGGCTGGTGCTTTCCGTGGACGCTGGCGGTACAGGCAGGCACCCATGTCTGCCTGCGCTGGGTGCGGCCAAAGCCGATCTACGACGCCATTGCCGATCACGGCGTCACCCATCTGTGCGGCGCACCGGTGGTGATGTCGGTGCTGATCAACGCCAGGGATGAGGACAAGCGGCAATTTCCGCAGACCGTCACCTTCAACACGGCCGCGGCGCCGCCGCCGGAAGCCGTGCTGTCGGGCATGGCCGATGCGGGCTTTGGCGTCACCCATCTCTATGGCCTGACGGAAACCTATGGCCCGGCGGTGGTCAACGAATGGCATGGCGAGTGGGACGGGCTCGAAAAGGGTCTCAAGGCGGCGAGGAAAGCCAGGCAGGGCGTGCGCTATGCCGCGCTCGAGGATCTGACGGTGATGGACCCCGAGACGATGGAGAAGACACCGGCCGACGGCGAGACACTCGGCGAGGTCATGTTCCGCGGCAACATCGTTATGAAAGGCTATCTGAAGAACCGCAAGGCGAGCGACGAGGCCTTCGCCGGCGGCTGGTTCCATTCGGGCGACCTCGGCGTCATGCATGCCGATGGCTACATCCAGCTCAAGGACCGCTCCAAGGACATCATCATTTCCGGTGGCGAGAACATCTCCTCGATCGAGGTCGAGGAAGCGCTCTACAAGCTTCCGGCCGTCGCCTCCTGCGGCGTCGTCGCCAGGCCCGACGACAAATGGGGCGAAGTGCCGGTCGCCTATGTCGAACTGAAGCCGGGCAAGACGGCGACCGAGGCCGAGATCATCGACCACTGCCGCGCACTGCTCGCCCGCTTCAAGGTGCCGAAAGCGGTGATCTTCGCCGAGATCCCGAAGACCTCGACCGGCAAGATCCAGAAGTTCAGGCTGAGGGAGACGGCGAAGGAAGCCTAGCCCAGGCGGAATCCTCGCGCGAAAAGGTGCCGTCCCTTGCGTTTGGACTTGTCGAACACCGGAATATACGGCTCGATTCCGCGCTCATGCACCGGCCAGTTCAGCATCTCTGCGAAGCCGTAGCCGGTGTCCGCAATCAGCCGCTCGGGCCAGGGGCCGGATTCGTCGTGCGCCCATTCGATCTCGCGACCTACGGGAAGTTGAACGCTTCACCCCAAGCCGACACTCAAGAACATGCCCCCGCAGCAGCCGGATCGGCTGAACGGAGCAAAAAAGATCACTCAGTGTCGGATCGAGCACCTCCCGATCGTCCTCGATACAGAACCAACTCGACGGAAGAATATCTAGCGTGAGGAGAATCCCAATGGAGAACACGCAGCGCGACGCCGAGGCACACATCCAGGCGCTAATCGAGCGTTGGGCGAACGCCGTGCAGCAGCAAGACCTGGAGAAAATCGTTGCGGATCATGCGACGGACCTTCTGATGTTCGATGTTCCACCTCCGAACGAACTCACTGGAATTGAGGCCTACCGGGATAGCTGGGGTCCGTTCTTCGAGCACTTCAAGCAGGGCGGCGTTTTCGCGATCGAGCAGCTGGATGTCACGGCGGGCGACCGGGTTGCTTTTGCAACCGCATTGCTGAGGTGCGGCACCAGCGAAGAGCTTGAAAAGGACCCGGCAACCCGCCTCCGGCTTACCGTCGGGCTACGGAAGGAAGGTGACCTTTGGATTATCGCTCACGAGCATCATTCGTACCCTTACAAGCCGGACTGAGCAGCGCATCGGAGTGATCGAGCGACCGTGACAGCGGCGGCGATTGGCCAGCCGCTAGGGACAAGGGATAAGATCATGCCACCAAGGACAAGATCGGTTGGTGCAATTGGCGGTTGGAGGAGGAACTCATGCCGGTTCTCGGAACATCAGAGCCTGAAGGTCAAGACGAGGCCCTGCCTCGGCCATGGGCGCGAAAAGTCGCCACGGTCAGGAAAGCCGGACGGATCGTCGCCCTGACCGGGGCCATACTGCCGCTTCTCATGATCGGCGGAATGAAGTTCACCTCTGTTGAGATCGAGGCGTTGAGGCCGCTGATCGGCGGCACGCCTTGGCTCGCCTGGATGTATCCGGCATTTGGTGAAGCCGGTGCCTCTTATGTGCTTGGCGTCGTCGAGATCGCGACCGCGCTTCTCCTGATTGCCTGCCCCTGGTCGGCGCGCGCCGGTGTGGCCGGCGGGGCCTTGGCCGCCCTGATTTTCCCGGTCACTTGTTCGATAATGGTTGTCCTGCCGATCTGGGAGCCTGCGCTGGGCTTTCCCGCGCTCGGTCCCCTCGGTCAGTTCCTGATCAAGGACATCGCGCTGCTAGGCATCGCCCTTGTCGTACTGGGCGAAAGCCTGAACAGATTGAACACAGAGGCTCCCTAAGCGAATCCCGATCGAAGGCGAGTGGCAGACCACGTCATCCGCATAGCCGGCCCAAATGGCGGGGCTCCACCTGTTGCGACGACCTTGTGGGCGGGCGCAGGTTCGCTGCCTAGGCGCCACCGGATTTGCCACCTTCGACTAGATCGAAAACGCCCCGCTCGCCACCACAATGCCGCGCCCGGAAATGCTCACTGAACTGGCATCCACCTCGACCTCAATGATGCTCGTACGTCCGAGAGCCGTGCCTTGCTCGACCTGGATTACGCCGGGCTGTGCAAGACCGTGCGCAACGAGATGCGCGGCGAGCGGACCAGCCGCCGTGCCGGTTGCCGGATCCTCGGAAATGCCAACAGTCGGGTTGAAAAAGCGTGCATACGCTGTGGTGCCGGGCTGTCGTGGATCGAGCGAGAAGACGTAGCAGCCTTCCCCGCCGGCCTCCTCGAGCAGGTCGAGAAGCTGTTTGGCATCAGGCGAAATCCGGTCGACTGCTTCGCGATCGCGGATCGGCACCAGGAGATGGGCAGCTCCGGTCGAGACCACCTGGCAAGGCACGACGTCCGCCGCCATTTCTTCGGTATCAAGACCGAGTGCCTTGGCAAGAGCGTCAACGTTTAAGAGCTGCCGGCCGGCGACTGGGGCTTCTTGCTGCATAGTGATCTTTTCGGGTCGCCCCTGGCTTTGCCAGATGGCCAACGGATATACCAAGTCGCCGATCTGTTGGTGAAACCATGTTGGGCCATCGCCCAGATCGAGCCGCCCCGCTGCAGCGAGCCACCACCAAGCCCCTAACGAGTTGTGGCCGCCTGAGCCGAAAACCTCCACGCCTTTGGGCGTGAAAGAGCGCAACTTCCAGTCGGCGTCGGCCCGGGTCGGCGGCAGGACAAAGGTGGTCTCGGACTGGTTGAACTCACGTGCAATATTCTGCATGAGCTCGAGCGCCAACTCGGCACCGCCGTCGACCACCGCAAGTGAATTACCCGTCAGCGGCTCTACCGCGAAGACATCTACGAAATGGAATGGGATTGTTCTGCTCATGTTTTCCTCCGATGACCGCAATTAGGCCTGTTTCAGTCGTTCGCCTGAAAGTTTGGAAAGGTCGCCAATGTCCCGCATTGCAGACGATTTCTAATGCTCGCCCAAAGGTGCGCAGCGGTTTTGGGACAACGACATCCATAAAGACAGAGATTTGAAGCGCGTCACATGAATCCTTTCAGGCGACGGGCTTTATCGAAGATGCGAGAGCACGTTGAGCAGCTTGCCGGTCGGGTCGGCGATGAAGAAACGTCTTACGCCCCACGGTTCGTCGGTCAAATCGTAGACCACTCTGCAACCGATCTCGTTTGCGCGAAGATACACCTCGTCGACATCGTCGACTTCGATCGACAGATCGGGCACGGGCGTGCCTGAGCCGCCCTCGCTGGCGATGCTGATCTGCGGGATGGTTGTTTCGCCGGACGCCAGCGTGACGAGCCACCCGTGGTCCATGACGGCATCGAGCCCGAACAGGTCGGAATAGAACTTCCGAACATCCGGGATGCTGTCGGTTGCGATATTCGTGACAATGCGCAGTACGGTCATCCCATGGTCTCCTCTCCCTGGTACTGTCCGCAGCGGAGCGGCTGTGTGCGCCGGTCAGGCCAAGTTGTGTCAACAGATGTCACCAGTCGCCCCAAGAGGACATATCACATGTTGACAGGAGGCTGATTTCGAATTACGAGTGACGAAATTCAAAATTCGTCACTCGTAATGAGCCAGTGAAACAACATGTATGATACCCTCGACAGGGTGGCCGACTCGGCCCGGCAGGAGAATATAGCGCGCATCCTCGATTGCGCCGAGCGCCTGTTCCGCCACTACGGCTACGGCAAGACCAATGTCGCTGACATAGCGCGCGAACTCGGCATGTCGACGGCCAACATCTACCGCTTCTTTGCGTCGAAGGTCGAGATCCACCAAGCCGTTTGCGGCCGCATGCTCGCCACCTGCTACCAACTGACCTACGACGCCTGCCATGGTCCCGGAACCGCCAGCGAAAAGCTTCGCCGCTACGTGCAGACGCATCATCAGTGGACCCGCGACACCATGCTCGACCAGGAGAAGGTGCACGAAATGGTCGTCGTTGCCATCGAACGCGATTGGCACGTCATCGAGAAGCATATCGAAAGAATCCGCAGCCTGGTGGCGGAGGTGATCAGCGAGGGGATCGCAGCCGGCGAGTTTACCGACCAGGACCCGGAAGTCGCTTCGCGGTGTTTCGGCGCCGCCATCATTACCCTCTGTCACCCGCAGATGGTCGCCCAGTGTCTTGCCAAGGAGAATCGGGCGATGCCGGACGAGCTTATCGAATTTGCGATCAGGGCCTTGAAGAAGTGACCGTCGCCGCCCGTCGGGCGTCGATTTCGACAATTCATCTCCAGTTCGGGAGTACACAAGTGTCTTTGTCCAAATCCATCATGAGCACGGTCGTTGGTCCGGCTCTGGTCGTCGTCGCGGCGCTCGGGCTCGCCGGCTGTTCGCAAGAAAAAGTGGAAGTCAAGGACATCATCCGGCCGGTCAAGGTGGTCGAGATCGCCAAGGCGAACGACACCCGTCAGCTTTCCTATTCCGGATCAGTGCGCGCCCGCACCGAGATGAATCTTGGATTCCGCATCAACGGCAAGATCACCGAGCGCCTTGTCGATATCGGCCAACGCGTAAAACCGGGCGATGTTCTTGCCCGCATCGATCCCGCCGACTACGACCTTTCGGTCAACAGCGCCGAGGCGGCACTCGAGGCCGCCGAGCGGCAGGTCGAGACAACAGACCTTGCCCGCCGTCGCGCCGAACAGTTGTTTGCCAAGCACTTCGCGTCGAAATCGCAGCTCGAACAGGCGACGCTCAGTTACGATCAGGCCGTCGCCACCCGGAATTCCGCCCGCTCATCGCTTGACCAGGCGAAAAACCAGGTCCTCTACACCGACCTCAAGGCGGACAGGAACGGCATCGTCACATCAGTCGCCGCCGACGTCGGTCAGGTGGTCGGCTCCGGCACGCCGGTTGTGACCGTAGCCGTCGATGGCGAAAAGGAAGTGCTGATCGCCGTTCCGGAAATGGATATAGCCCAGTTCAAGCCGGGCAAGGACGTCAAGGCGGGCTTCTGGTCCGACGATGCGCTGACGCTCGACGGCAAGGTTCGCGAAGTCGCCGGCAGCGCCGATCAGCAGTCGCGCACCTTTGCCGTTCGCGTCAGCCTGCCCAACGATCCGCGCGTGCTTCTCGGCATGACCGCGACCATTGAAGCTTCGGCGGCCAACAACAGTCCGCAAAGCGTATCGATCCCGTTGAGCGCGCTGGCGCAAAAGGATGGCCAGCAGATCGTCTGGACCGTGGACCGCAACGGCGAGACCGTCCATGCGCGTCCAATCAAGGTCGCTGAGTTCACCGCCGACGGCGTGCATGTTGCCGAGGGACTGAGATCCGGCGACGTCGTCGTTGCCGCCGGCACGCAATTCATGACCGAGAACCTGAAGGTCAAGCTGACCGGCGATGCGGTGCAACAGTCCGCATCGGCGGACGATGATGGCGACGCCGCCAAGCGCCTGCGCTGACGGCCAGCGAATGAACCCTGCTTTTCATCGCATCGGCGCAAGCCGCGGGTTGAGTGGGTCATGGTTTCCGGGCGGCAGGTGCCCGATTGTCGAGACGTCAGGTCGATGCAACCCCCGCCATCGATCCCCGCGTCCCACCGCGATGAGTGTCTTTCCGCTCGGAAAGCCTTGCCGCCCGGAAGCCTAATGCAGTCGCCCAAAGCATGCACTCGGTCTTGAACCGAAGTGGCAGCGGTTTTGGGACAACGACAAATACAAAGACTAAAGCGCGTCGCATGGATCTCATCAGACGCGATGGCTTTAACATCGGAAGTTCCGTGGGCATGCCACGTGCGTGCGCTGACGATCAGACAAATGGACTGACGCTATGACCACCGAAACCAATGAAAAGCGGCCCTTCAATCTTTCGCGCTGGGCGATCGGGCATCCGAGCATTGCGCGGTTCCTGTTCGGCCTGATCATCCTTGGCGGTGCGCTCGGCCTGATGCAGATGGGCCAGAAGGAAGACCCGGATTTCACCTTCCGCGTCATGGTCGTCCAGGCGGTCTGGCCGGGGGCTTCGATCCAGGAGATGGAGGACCAGGTCGTCAACAAGATCGAGCGCAAGCTGCAGGAAACGCCGCATCTCGATTTCGTCCGTTCCTACACGCGCGCCGGCAGCGCCATCATCACCTTGCAGGTGAAAGGCGACACCAACCCCGAGCAGGTCGCCGACGCCTTCTACCAGGTGCGCAAGAAGGTCGGCGATATCTCGAATGAGCTGCCTCAGGGGTTGCTTGGACCCTATTTCAACGATGAGTTCGGCGACACTTTCATCACCTTGCATTCGATCAGCGGCGACGGCTACAGCTATCCCGAGCTGAAGAAATTCGCCATCCAGGCGCGCGACATGCTGCTGACGACGCCCGGCGTCGAGAAGGCCGTGATCATCGGCGACCAGCCGGAAAAGATCTATATCGACGTTTCATCCAAGGCGCTTGCCCAGCGCGGCCTGACCCTCACCGACCTGCAGAACGCGATCAGGGGCCAGAACAATGTCGATCCGGCGGGCTCGGTCGATACCGGCCAGCGTTCGGTGCGCATCTCGGTCGAAGGCGACGTGACGGAAGCGGCCGACATCCGCGAGCTTCGGCTGCGCGCCGGCAACCAGGTGACGCGCCTGGGCGACATCGCCGCCGTGACCTCCGGCCTCGAGGACCCCTATCAGCGCAAATACCGTTTCAATGGCCACGACAGCGTCCAGGTCGGTGTCGTCATGGCCAAGGGCTTCAACGTTACCGATGTCGGAAAGGACGTCGAGGCGACCTATCACCGCTTCGAGGAGGCGCTGCCCTACGGTGTTTCGGTCGATCAGATTTCCGACCAGCCGGAAGTCGTCAGGGAAGCGGTGGGCGAGTTCATGAAGGCGCTTGGCGAGGCGCTGCTGATCGTGCTTGTCGTCTCGTTCCTGACGATCGGCTGGCGTTCGGGCCTGGTGATCGCGATCACCATTCCGCTCGTTCTGGCCGCCACCTTCGCCATCATGTACGAGATCGGCATCGATCTGCAGCGCATTTCGCTCGGCGCGCTGATTATAGCGCTCGGCCTGCTCGTCGACGACGCGATGATCGTCGTCGAAATGATGGAGCGCAAGCTCGAGGAGGGATTGGTCAAGATCGAGGCGGCGAGCTTCGCTTATACCTCGACGGCCTTCCCGATGCTGACCGGCACGCTGATCACCACCGCCGGCTTCATCCCGGTCGGCTTCGCGGCCTCGACGGCCGGTGAATACGTGCGCACGCTGTTCTACGTCGTTGGCATCGCGCTGGTCGTGTCCTGGTTCGTGGCGGTCTATTTCACCCCATGGCTCGGTCACATGATCCTCAAGCAGCGAAAACATGCCGGCAGCCATCACGATGTCTTCGACACGCGCTTCTACCGCCGGCTTCGCGCCACCGTCGGCTGGTCCGTACGCCATCGCATCATCGTGCTGGTGATGACGCTGGTGACCTTCGCAACCAGCCTGTGGGCGTTCCAATTCATCCCGCAGAACTTCTTCCCGCAGTCGTCGCGCCCGGAAATCCTTGTCGACCTCTGGCTGCCGGAAGGCACCAGCATCAAGGAAGTCGAGACGCAGGCCAAGGCGCTCGAATCCAGGATGATGGACGATCACGACAAGCGCTTCATCGCCACCTATATCGGCGAGGGCGCGCCGCGCTTCTTCCTGCCGCTCGACCAGCAGCTGAGCAATCCGAACTTCGCCCAGCTTCTGGTGATGGCCAACGACGAACCGGCCCGCGAGCGGCTGATCGTCAAGCTGCGCACCATTCTGGCCGAGGATTTCCCGTCGATCCGCGCCAAGGTCGACCGCCTGTTCCTCGGTCCGCCCACGGGCTGGCCGGTGCAGTTACGCGTCATGGGCCCGGATCGCCAGGAGGTGCGCCGCATCGCCGACGAGGTGAAGGCGAAGTTCCAGGCAAATCCGCTGCTCGGCGCCGTCCACGACGACTGGCTGGAGCCGGTGCCGGAGATGAAGCTGGTGATCGACCAGGATCGCGCCCGTGCGCTCGGCGTCACGTCGCAGCGCATCCGCCAGATGCTGCAGGCGACCATGTCGGGAGAGCCGCTGGACGATTTCCGCGACGGCGAGGAGACCGTTTCGATCATCGCCCGGGAACCGGAGGCGAGCCGTCACCTGCTGTCGGCGGTCGACTCCGTCTATATCTCGACGGATTTCGGTGGCTTCGTGCCGCTGTCGCAGGTCGCCAAGGTCGTACCTGTGCTGGAGCAAGGCGTCGAATGGCGGCGCGACCGCCTGCCGACCATCAGCGTGCGCGCCACGCTGCCGGATGGCGTGCAGTCGAACGACGTCGTCATGAAGATGTACAGCGAGATGCAGGGCCTGCGCGACGGTCTGGCGCCCGGCTACAACATCGAGATCCAGGGCGGCGCCGAGGATTCGGCCGAAAGCCAGGCCTCCATTGCGGCGAAAGCTCCAATCATGCTGGCCGTCATCGTCGTGCTGCTGATGATCCAGCTGCAGCATTTCGGCAAGGCGATGCTGGTGCTGGCGACCGGTCCGCTCGGCATCATCGGTGCGGCGGCGGCGCTTTTGATCAGCGGCGCACCATTCGGCTTCGTCGCCATCCTCGGCGTCATCGCGCTGCTTGGCATCATCATGCGCAACTCGATCATCCTGGTCGACCAGATCGACCAGGATATCGCGGCCGGCATGGAGCGCTCGGAGGCCATCATCGGCTCCGCGGTCCGCCGCTTCCGGCCGATCATGCTGACGGCGCTGACCGCGGTCCTGGCGCTGATCCCGATTTCGCGCGGCGTCTTCTGGGGTCCGCTCGCCTATGCCATGATGGGCGGCATTCTCGTCGCCACGGTGCTTACCATCCTCGTCCTCCCGGCAGGCTATGCCTTGTTCTTCGGCAGGGAGCGCAAAAAGGCCGGAGACGCGGAGCAGGCGGCCGAGCCGAAGCTGGCAGAAAACGACGACAGACCGCGACTGCCCCTGGCTGCCGAATAGAATTGCCGCCGAATAGAGCTGTTGGCAGATGTGACGTCCAGGGATTAAATCCACCCACCGGCAGAGGCGCTGGAGGAGGACGTCATGACCATAGCTCAGACATCGGTGGCGCTGCGTCAGCCGATCGACGGGCGCCATCGCCAGATATTCGTCGATGGCGCCTGGGTCGACGCCGGCTCGGGCCGGACCTTGGAGACCCGCAATCCGGCAACTGGCACCGTCATCGCCACGGTGCCGCGCGGCGACCGCCAGGATATCGAGCTGGCGGTCGCCGCGGCGCGCAAGGCCTTCGACGGGCCGTGGAGCCGGTTCAAGCCCTATGAGCGGCAGGTGCTGCTCCTCAGGATCGCCGACCTCTTCGAAAAACACTGGGAAGAGATCAGCCGCTCGGACACATCAGACATGGGCATGCCGATCGTGCGCACCCTGGCCAACCGCAACCGCGTCATCGGCATGCTGCGCTATTACGCCGGCATGGCGACGTCCCTGCATGGCGAGACGATCGAGAACTCGCTGCCGGGCGAAATCGTCTCCTTCACCCGCAGGGAGCCGGTCGGCGTCGTCGGCGCCATCATCCCGTGGAACGCACCGACGGCCGCGTCGGTCTGGAAGATCGGGCCGGCGCTGGCGACCGGCTGCACGGTGGTGCTGAAACCTTCGGAAGAGGCGCCGCTGACGCCGTTGCTGATCGCCGACATCATGAACGAGGCCGGCGTTCCCAAAGGCGTCGTCAACGTCGTGACCGGCACCGGCGCCGAGGCAGGTGCGGCACTTGCCGAGCATATGGGCGTTGACAAGATCGTCTTCACCGGCTCGACGGCGACCGGTCAGTCGATCGTCCGCGCCTCGGCCGGCAATCTCAAGCGCGTCTCGCTGGAGCTTGGCGGCAAGTCGCCGGTCATCGTCTGCGCCGACGCCGATCTCGACAGAGCGGTGCCGGTGGCGGCGATGTCGGTGTTCGCCAATTCCGGCCAGATCTGCATCGCCGGCTCGCGCCTGTTCGTCGAACGCTCCATTCACGACGACTTCGTCGCGCGGCTGGCAGCCTATGCCAAGGGTCTCAGGGTCGGCGACGGCATCGACCCGGCGACCGAGATCGGCCCGCTCGTCTCGGAGAAGCAAATGCAACGGGTCGCCTCGTATCTCGAGGCCGGCACGGCGCAGGGTGCGACCCTCGTCACCGGCGGCGAACGCCTGACGGAGGGTGCGTTGGCGGCCGGCCATTTCGTCGCGCCGACCGTCTTTGCCGGCGTTTCGGACGACATGAAGATCGCGCGCGAGGAGATCTTCGGGCCGATTATTTCGGCGCTGCCCTTCGATACGCTCGACGAGGCGGTCGAGCGGGCCAATAACACGCCCTATGGTCTCGCGGCGGGGGTCTTCACCCGCGACATCGCCACGGCGCACCGGCTCTCGCGAAGAATCCGTGCCGGCTCGGTCTGGGTGAACACCTATCACGCCATCGATCCGGCCGTGCCGTTCGGCGGCTACAAGATGAGCGGCTACGGACGCGAGGGCGGTGCCGAGCACCTCGACGAATACCTCAACACCAAGGGCGTGTTCATCAAGATCGATTGAGTCTCACGCCGGATCTGGCATGAAATAAAAAACCCGCCTCGGCGGCGGGTCGTCGGCGCAAATCAGCACCATATTTGAATTTCTAGCATAATTGCCGGCACAAAGCAAGAACAAAATATGCAGGAAGCAAGCGCGCATCGCGCGCTCGATCCCTTGAGGCTGATATCAGATGACGAACAGCCAGTTGGCCAGCAGCATCACCACGACGCCGGCGATCAGTGTCAGGTAGGGCAGGATTCCCGCCTTGCGGGCCGTAAGATCGGTCGACTTCATGCCGAGATCGGCCAGCATATGGTCGGGAAACCTGCCGCCGTCCTGGATGTAATGCCGGAAGCAGAACACCGGGATGATCAGGGCAGCGGTGATCAGCCCGGCCCATAGCGCCATCGGGTTCCAGACCTTGGCGCCGGCGCCCATGAAGATCGCGTTGACATAGGCAAAGATGGCGCCGAGGCCGAGCAGCCAGCTCGGTGCTTTCCACGGCCGCGCGATATGGCCGTTATCGATGCGGTGGATCCAGCCGGCATTGAGGTTGAGGAAGTTGAAGATGATGTAGCCGCAGTTCGACACGGCGAGGATGAAGAAGAAGCTCGTCGCGTCGGCCGAGGCGATGGCCAGCACGATCAGGTTGAAGATCAGGTCGGTCCACATGGCCCGCGTCGGCGCGCCGTGCTCGTTGACGTGACTGAGATAGCGCGGCAGCCAGCCATCGACGGAGCCCTGATAGAGCGTGCGCGAAGAACCCGCCATCGCCGTCATGATGCACAGCACCAGTGCCAGGATCATCAGCATCACCAGCAGGCTATGGATCAGCTGTCCGCCGCCGACCATGCCGGCCAAGGCATCGGCAACACCGGAGCCGTCGACGATCGGGGTGGCCAGCATGCCGTTCAAGCCGAGCACGCCCTGGAAGGTGAACGGCACGAGGATGAACAGCAGCATGCACAGCAGGCCGGAATAGAAGATCGCCTTGAACGTGTCGGTGCCGGGATTCTTGAACTCGGAGGTGTAGCAGACGGCGGTCTCGAAGCCGTAGGTCGACCAGGCGGCGATGAACATGCCGCCAAGCACCAGCGTCCAGCCGGCGATGTTCCAGGCGCCGGGCTCGGGCGCATAGGCGGCCGCCAGCGGCACCAGCGGCGAGAAATTCGCCCAGTTGATCTGGCCGGTGACGATCGGCACGACGCCGACGATCAGCATCGGGATGATGACGAACAGGCCGATATATTTTTGCACATTGGCCGTGCCCAGGATGCCGCGATGCTGGATGGAGAAGATGATCAGCATCAGCACCGCGCCGATGAAGAAGGTGGCGTTGAAGGTGAAGGAGACCGGGCCCAGCGTGTGACCGTAGAGCGTCCAGTTGCGGATCGCCGGCGTGGCGGCCGCCGTCACCGCGGCAATCGCGTCGGCGGCACTGGTTCCGGCATGGGCCGCGATATACGCGGCGACTTCCGGCGAGGCGTCGCTAAACAGCGGCACCGGCGCCAGTGCGTTGAGGATATAGGCGGCGGCGATCGAACAGCCGAGCGACAGCACCGGCGACCAGGCGAACCAGTTGCACCAGACCGAGAGCGGCGCGATGAACTTGGAGTAACGCAGCCATGCGGTGGCGCCGTAGACCGAGGCGCCGCCGGATTTGTTCGGGAACAGGCCGGCGATCTCCGCATAGGTGAAGGATTGCAGGAAGCCCATGACCATGGACGCGGTCCAGATCAGGAAGGCCAGCGTTCCGGTCGTGCCGGCAATGCCGCCGATCGAAAACAGGACAAGGGCGGGAACGCCGCTCGCCACCCAGAAGGCGCCGCGCCAGTTGATGTTCCGCTGCAACTGCCCTTCGGCAGGCTGCTCCAGGACAGTGGTTATCGTGCTCATATGCATGCATTCCCCATTCTTGATGTTCCCATCGGCGACAGCCGCGATTCCACGTGGCGTCGTCGCCGACGCATCCGTTGAACGATCCCGGGTGTTTCCGCTCAGTTGTTTTTTTTTCTTAGCAGTGAAGATTGACCCAGCCCGCTTCCACGTCAAGCTTTTTGTGAAGCTGCGCACATCACGTCTGTAACATACGCGTCAAACAGCCGCCGGCAGTCGGCCGACACCCGTCGCCGAGGTCGGTCGATGCCTCTTGAAAGTGGCTATCAGGAGCGCGGTCTGGTCTTTTGCGGGTCGTAATGGGCGAAGGGCACGACGCGCGCCGGCAGCCGCTTGGCATGGCCGTCGAGCTTGCCGATCTCGACCTCGGTGCCGATGGCGGCATGGGTGACGTCGAGCCTGGCCAATGCGATGGTCTTGTTCAGCACCGGCGAGCGCATGCCCGAGGTAACGACGCCGATCTGGGCGCGGCCGACATGGACGCAATCGCCGTGCCCGACGGCGACATTGGCGTCGATGTCGAGGCCGACCAGTTTCTTCTGCGGGTTTTCCTTGCGCCGGATCAGCGCCTCGCGGCCGATGAAATCGTCGGTCTTGGTCTTCAGCGGCACGGTGAAGCCGATGCCCGCCTCGAACGGATCGGTCTGGTCGGAAAACTCGTAAGCAGCAAAGATCAGCCCGGCCTCGATGCGCACCATGTCGAGCGCCTGCAGCCCCATCGGCTTCAGGCCGTGCGGCTGGCCGGCCTCCCAGATGGCGTCGAACACCTTTTCGGCGTCGCGCGGATGGCACCAGATCTCGTAGCCGAGTTCGCCGGTATAGCCGGTGCGCGAGACGACGACGGGAATGCCGTTCCCGCCGCCGATGCGGGCCACGGCGAAGCGGAACCATTCGAGCTCCTCGATCGACGGCTGCAGCGGCGAGGTCCAGATGATCTCCTTGAGGATGTCGCGGCTCTTCGGCCCTTGCACGGCGACATTGTGCATCTGGTCGGTCGATGAGCGCACCAGCACGTTGAGGCCGAGTTTTGTCGCCGTTTCGCGCAGCCATTCGCCGGACAGGTCGTCGCCGCCGACCCAGCGGAAATTGTCCTTGCCGAGCCTGAGCAGCGTGCCGTCGTCGATCATGCCGCCATGTTCGTAGCACATGGCGGAATAAACGACCTGGCCGACGCCGAGCTTCTTGACGTCGCGGGTCAGCGTGTATTGCAGCAGCGCCTCCGAATCCGGGCCGGTGACCTCGAACTTGCGCAGCGGCGACAGGTCCATGATCACGGCATCCCGCCGGCAGGCCCAGTATTCGGCGATGGCGCCTTCCTTGGCGAAGGAGTTGGCCAGCCAATAACCCCTGTACTCGACGAAATCGCGTGTGTGCTTGGCAAAGCTCGAATGAAAGGCGGTCTCGCGGGTCATTTTCGGTTCCGAATCGGGCGTCATGCGTCTGGCGATCGCTCGCGAGAATTTGTGCTGGCCGGAATAGGTCCGCACATGGATGTCGGTCAGGTTCCAGCCATTGGCCGGCGTGGTGTCGTCGGGGCAGGCGGACGAGACGCAGACGATGTCGGCGAGCGCCCGCAGCAGCACATAGTCGCCCGGCCGCGACCATGGCTCGTCGGAAACCATGACGCCATGCGCGTCGATCGCCGTGTTGAAGAAGAAGTTGATCGCCATCCATCCGGCGCGGGGGTTCACGCCCTTGTCCGACAGCGCGCGGTTGAAATTCTCCGAGCAGTTGGGGTGGCCGGGGTAGCCGATGTCGTCGTAATATTTGGCGGCGCAGGCGAGCGCGAAGGCATCGTGCCGGCCGCACGTATCCTGCACCACCTCGACCAGCGGCTCCATGTCCTGGTCGTAGTATTTCGAATGCAGGCCGGGCATCGGATAGCTCGAGCCCATCAGCGTGCGGGTCGTCGTCACGTCGAGCGGATGGTCGCGTCCCTTGTCCAGCTTACGCGCCGAAAAACACTGGAAATCGGTGCACTGGCGCCCGTCGACATCGATGATCTGCAGATAGTCGCCCGCCTTGACGAAATAGGATTCCGCCGTCGCCGACCGGACGCGCAGGTCGAGCACCGGATCGGCCAGCGGATCGCCCAATTGCGATTTCGCCGCCGGGCGGATGGTGGCGCGGCGGACGATGACGCTGAGCGGCGTCGCCGTGTCGTGGCCGTCGACGAGCATCGGCCCGCCGGGGGCGGCGATGATCATCGAGCCGTCGCGGACGGCGCTGAAACCCTGTTCGGTGCCGGCCGGGGTGGAGCCGCCGAACACGCGCACCGCCTTTGGCTGATCGAGCTGCACCTGGCGGCGCGCGAGCCCGTGGCGCAGCGCGGCGAGGCTGTCGTCACCCTCGGCCAGCAGCGCCTTGATGCCGGCGGCGTTGCTGTTCGATTTCTCGCCGAGAATACCGGGATCGGTCGCGCCGCTCTTGTCCCATGCCAAAAGTTCGCAGGCCTGGCCGCCTTCGACATTGCGCACCGTGATGGTGTCGCCGGCTTCGACGTCGATGAGCACCGCGCCATTGCCCTGCACGGTATAACGCTCCATGCCGGCCGGCAGTGCGATCTGGCCGGGCCGCAGGATCAGGCTCGGCCGGGGCGGTCCGGCAGCTATGGCGGGGTAGGGCGACTGGCTCATCTCGACCTTGGGTCCGAAGAAACAAGTTTGCCTGTACGTGAAATTATTTTAGCAGCAAGAATAGGCAGCCGGGTCGGGTTTGGCAAGGCGAAGGTGGGGACGCGCCTTCCCTTCTCCCCCAGGGGGAGAAGGGAAGGCGCGCGCAATGCTACGCCAATTCCTCCGAATGGCCGATCTCGACCCCATACTCGGCGCCAGCGTCCAGCATCGTGTGCCACAGGCTTTCGGCGAAGGTCGCGAACGCCAGAAGGTTGAACACGGCCTGCCCGTCCGGCAGGTCGTTGCCGCGCCAGAGCGTGACGCTGGTGTGGTCGATCGAAGTCGCGGCGGCGGTGCCGGCGGGGAATGCCGCCGGATGCAGGTCGAGCGAAGACAGTTTGGCGAGCATGGTGCGCGCTTTCGTGCCGGAAATGGCGATCAGGGCGCGCGCATGCGACTGGTCCGACAGCGAGGCCGAAGCCGCGAACGTCCGGCCGAGCGGCTCCATCGCATGCTTGCCGCCCTTCGACAGGACGAGGAATTGGTCCGGTCCCGACCAGATCAGCGTGGCGTCCTCAGCCTGGACCGCCTTCGGCGTCTCCGGGGCCGCCACGCCGAACCGGGCCTTGGCGGCGGTCGCCAGTTCGGCCCATCTGCCGCGCCGCGCCATAATCTGAATCAGGTCGAAATTGCGGATTTCCGTGAGCGAAATACCCGGCGCGACGTCACGCACGCCATAGGCGCCCCCGACAAGGACATGCTCCAGCGGACTGCGGGAAACCCAGGAAAAATCAGCCACGCTGGCGCCCTCCATCCGGATCGTAGAAGACGGGATTGCACAGTTCGACGTCATAGTCCTCGCCGCGCAGCGGATCATGCGCGTGGACGATCTCGCCGATGCGCTCGCGGCCGCGCTCGACAAGCGCGAGCCCGATCCACTGGTCGAGCGTCGGCGAGAAGCAGACCGAGGTGACATAGCCCTGGTCGTTGTCGGGGCCGGGTGTCTCACCCCCGGGAATAATATGCGCGCCGGAGCGCAGGCGGCGCGCCTTGTCGGTCGGCTTGATACCGACAACGACCTGCCGATCCGCTGCCGCCAGCGCCTCGCGTCCGGCCATGACTCGGCCCACAAAATCCTTCTTGGTCGACATCATCTTGGCCAGGCCGAGATCGGCGGCTGTTGTGGTGCCGCTCAGTTCCGGCCCGGCGACATGGCCCTTTTCGATGCGCATGACGCCGAGCGCCTCGGTGCCGTAGGGCGTCACGCCGAATGGTTTGCCGGCCAGCATCAGGTTGCGCACCAGCGCGTCGCCGTAGCGGGCCGGGACCGATATCTCGAACGCCATCTCGCCCGAGAACGAGATGCGGAACAGCCGTGCCTTGATGCCGCCGCGAAGTGCCACTTCCCGCGCCCCCATGAACGGAAACCCCTCGTTCGACAGGTCCTCGGCCGGATCGACGATTTCCCTGAGCAGGTCCCGCGCCTTCGGCCCGGCGACCGAGAATTGCGCCCACTGGTCGGAGACGGAGGTCAGCTGCACGTCGAATTCCGGAAACAGCACCTGCCGGCAGAATTCGAGGTGCTGCATCACCGGGCCGGCCTTGGCGGTCGTGGTGGTCAGGAAATAATGGTCCTCGGCCAGGCGCGAGGTGGTGCCGTCGTCATAGACGATGCCGTCCTCGCGCAGCATCAGCCCGTAGCGCGCTTTTCCCACGGCAAGACTGGAGAAGGTGTTGATGTAGACGCGGTCGAGGAAGGTGCCGGCATCCGGGCCGTGCACGTCGATCTTGCCGAGCGTCGAGACGTCGCAGAAGCCGACGCCGGAGCGCACCGCCTTGACCTCGCGGGTGACCGAAACCAGCCAGTCCTTCTCGCCGGCGCGCGGATACCATTGCGCGCGCTTCCACAGGCCGGTGTCGACGAAGATGGCGCCCTGCTCGGCTGCCCAGTGATGCGACGGCGTCAGCCTTGTCGCATGGAAGTTCTCGTCACGATGATGGCCGGCGAAGGCGCCGATGGCGACCGGCACATAGGGCGGACGGTAGATCGTCGTACCGGTCTCGGGGATGGATTTGCCTGATACCGCCGCCATGATGGCGAGACCGGCGACGTTCGAGGTCTTGCCCTGGTCTGTGGCCATGCCGAGCGTCGTGTAGCGCTTCAGGTGCTCGACCGATTCGAAGCCTTCGCGCTGCGCCAGCTCGATGTCCGAAGCGGTGACGTCGTGCTGATAGTCGACGAAGGCTTTTCCCTTGCCGGCGACGTGCCAGAGCGGGGTCAGCGAAAACGCTTCGTCGTCGGCGACCGGCGGCGTGCCGGCATTGCCACCGCGCCCGGCGCTCTGCGCCGCCGCGGCACCCGCGGCAAACCCTTGGCTCAGGCAGGCGCCAAGCCCGAAGGCGCCATTGGCGGCACCCGCGGCCGCCATGCCCGGAGGGGCGCTGTCCGGCACGAAGGCCGAAATATCGTCCTGCCACTTCGGCCGGCCGCGATGATAGGAGGTCAGCCCGACCGCCGGGTTCCAGCCACCGGAAACGGCAAGCCCGTCGGCTTCGACTTCGGCGCGCGCGCCGCCTGTCAGCGACACCGCGATTTTCCGGACGCCGTCCTTGCCGCCCTCGACCCCGGCGACCGACCCGTTCAGCACGGGAAAGCCGGCTTTGGTCGCCAGCGCGCGATGCGCGGCGGATACATCCGGACGCGCATCGACGACAGCCGCGATCTGCAATCCGGCACGCAGCGCGGTCTCCACCGTGCGCCAGCCGTCCGCATTGTTGGTGAACAGCGCGATGCGCCGTGCCGGCGTCGCCGCGTAGCGTTCGACATAGCTCCGCATCGCCGAAGCCATCATCACCCCGGGCGTGTCGTTGCCGGCAAAGACGATGGGCCGTTCGATGGCGCCGGCGGCAACGATCGAGCGTCTGGCCACGATCCGCCACAGCCGCTGGCGCACCTGGTGCTGCGGCGGCGAGGGCAGGTGGTCGTTGACCCGTTCGATCGCGCCATAGGTGCCGCCGTCATAGACGCCGAACAGCGTCGTGCGGGTCATGATGCGGACATCGGGGAGTGCTGCGAGCTCGCCCAGCGTGCGCGTAATCCACTCCGCTGCCGGCACGCCGTCGATCGTGCCGCCGTCCGAGAGCAGCCGGCCGCCGGGGACAAAATCCTCCTCGCACAGGATGACGCGGGCGCCGCCGCGCGCGGCGGCAAGGGCGGCCGCAAGCCCGGCCGGGCCGGAGCCGGCGATCAGCACGTCGCAATGCGCCCAGGCCTTGTCGTAATGGTCGGGATCGGCGACGCCCGCGGCGCGTCCGAGGCCGGCGGCGCGGCGGATCGCCGGCTCGTAGATCGCCTCCCAGAATTTCGCCGGCCACATGAAGGTCTTGTAGTAGAAGCCTGCGACGAAGATCGGCGCAAACAGCTGGTTCACCGCCATCAGATCGTGGCGCAGCGACGGCCAGCGGTTCTGGCTGGCCGCTTCGAGCCCGTCATAAAGTTCTGCCGTCGTTGCCTTGGTGTTCGGCTCTCGCCGCGCGCCTGTGCGCAGTTCGACCAGCGCGTTGGGCTCTTCCGAACCAGCGGTCAGGATGCCGCGCGGCCGATGGTATTTGAACGAGCGGCCGACCAGCTTGACGCCGTTGGCGATCAGTGCGGAGGCGAGCGTATCGCCCTGGAAGCCGGCAAAGATCTTGCCGTCAAAGCTAAAGTTCAGCGGCGCAGAACGGTCGATGAGGCCGCCGTTTGCCAGCCGGTGTGTCTGCGGGCTGCCGACCATCACGCGCCAGCCTTGGCGGCGCCAACGCCCGCCGCTGGATCGACCGAGGAAATCTCATGCGTCAGCGTGTTGCGGGTGATCTTCAGCCAGGCCCGGCAGCCGCCGCCATGGTACCAGTACTCGCTCGTCCCGCCGGCAACATTGTCGCGCAGGTAGACGTAGTCGAAGACCTCGTCTTGCGATGCGCCGGCCGCCGGGCGCACCGGCTTGGCGTCGCCCAGATAGGTGAACTCGCCGAGTTCGCGTTCGCCGCAGAAGGGACAGACAATACGCATGCTCTTCTAGACCGCTTTCAATGCAGGTTCGGTTGGGCGCCGACGCCCTTTTCATCGATCATCGCGCCGCGCCGGAACCGGTCGAGGCGGAATCGTGCCGCCTCCTTGTGCGGTTCGTCGCGGGCCAGAAGATGGGCAAAGACAAAGCCGGAGCCCGGCGTCGCCTTGAAGCCGCCATAGCACCAGCCGGCATTGAGATAGAGGCCGTCCACCGGCGTCTTGTCGATGATCGGCGAACCGTCCATCGACATGTCCATGATGCCGCCCCACTGGCGCAAAAGGCGCACGCGGCCGATCATCGGCATCAGCGCCATGCCGCCTTCGCAGACATCTTCCATGACAGGCAGGTTGCCGCGCTGCGCATAGGAGTTGTAGCCGTCTATGTCGCCGCCGAAGACCAGTCCGCCCTTGTCGGACTGGCTGACATAGAAATGGCCGGCGCCGAAGGTCATGACACCGGGAATGAGCGGCTTGATCGCCTCGGAGACGAAGGCCTGCAGCACATGGCTTTCGATCGGCAGGCGCAGTCCCGCCATCGCAGCGACGCGCGACGAACTGCCGGCGACGGCCATGCCGACCTTGCCGGCGCCGATTGTGCCGCGCGAAGTCTCGACGCCGGTCACCTTGCCGTTGGCGTCACGCACAAAGCCTGACACTTCGCAATTCTGGATGATGTCGACGCCGAGCGCGCTTGCCGCATGAGCATAGCCCCAGACCACGGCGTCGTGCCGCGCGGTGCCGCCGCGCCGCTGCAAGAGCCCGCCTTGCACGGGAAAGCGTGCATTGTCGAAGTTCAGGAACGGCATCATCTTCCGGACCGCCGCCAGGTCGAGAAGTTCGGCGTCGATGCCGTTGATGCGCATCGTGTTGCCGCGCCGCGCATAGGCGTCGCGCTGGGCATCGGAATGGTAGAGGTTGATGACGCCGCGCTGGCTGACCATCGTGTTGTAGTTGAGATCCTGCTCCATCCGCTCCCACAGCTTCATCGACAGCTCGTAGAAGCCGGTGTTGCCGGGCAGCCCGTAATTGGAGCGGATGATGGTGGTGTTGCGGCCGGCATTGCCGGAGCCGATCCAGCCCTTTTCGAGCACGGCGACGTTCCGGATGCCGTACTCGCTGGCCAGGAACCATGCGGTGGCCAGGCCGTGACCGCCGCCGCCGACGATCACCACGTCGTAGCGATCCTTCGGGCTGGCGTCGCGCCACGTGCGCTGCCAGGTCTTGTGGCCGGAAAGCGCGGCGCGGGCGAGGGAGAAGATCGAGTATTTCATCAACTCATTCCGAGATCGCTTGCGCCACGCAGAACCTTTCTTGACGCATCGGATTCATCCGAAAACCGCTTCACACTTTTCGGTCCGATGCTCTAGATGTCCAGCGTGTGGTCGCGCTCCCACTGGGTGAAGTGGGAAGCATAGGAATTCCATTCCTGGTGCTTGAGCTTTAGATAAGCCGACGAGAATTCCTCTCCCAGCGCCGCCTTGAGCGATTTGTCGTTGTCGAACTCGCGCAATGCATCGAGCAGGTTGAGCGGCAGCTTCGGCGCGCCCTCGACCGTGTGTCCGAACTGGTACATGTCGATATCGTAGCGCTTGCCGGGTTCGGCCTGCGAGCGGATGCCGTCGAGGCCGGCTGCGATGATGACGGCTTGCAGCAGATAGGGGTTTGCCGCACCGTCGGGCAGGCGCAGCTCGAAACGGCCGGGGCCGGGCACGCGCACCATATGGGTGCGGTTGTTGCCGGTCCAGGTCACCGAGTTCGGCGCCCAGGTCGCGCCCGAAATGGTGCGCGGCGCATTGATGCGCTTGTAGGAATTGACCGTCGGGTTGGTGATCGCCGCAAGCGCGGAAGCATGCTTCATGATGCCGCCGAGAAAATTCCTGCCCTTTGCCGACAGGCCGAGCTCCATGGCGTTGTCGGCGAAGACATTGGTCTTGCCGTCTTTGTCCCACACCGAAATGTGGGCGTGGCAGCCATTGCCGGTCAGGCCGGGGAACGGCTTCGGCATGAAGGTCGCGCGCAGGCCATGTTTTTCCGCCACCGACTTGACCATGAACTTGAAGAAGGAATGCTTGTCGGCGGTCGCCAGCGCATCGTCGAACGCCCAGTTCATCTCGAACTGGCCGTTGGCGTCCTCATGGTCGTTCTGATAGGGGCCCCAGCCGAGCGCCAGCATGTGGTCGCAGATCTCGGCGATGACGTCGTAGCGGCGCATCACCGCCTGCTGGTCGTAGCAGGGCTTCGACGCGGTGTCGTATTCGTCGGAAATCGCCTTGCCGTCCGGCGAGATCAGGAAGAACTCGGCCTCGACGCCGGTCTTGATATGCATGCCGTCGCCGGTCGCCTCGGTGATCAGCCGCTTCAGCGTGTTTCGCGGCGCCTGGCCGACCTCCTTGTCGTCCATGACGCAGTTGGCGGCAACCCAGGCGACGTCGGGTTTCCACGGCAACTGGATGACCGAATCCGGATCCGGCACCGCCAGCATGTCGGGATGCGCCGGCGTCAGGTCGAGCCAGGTGGCAAAGCCGGCGAAGCCCGCACCGTCCTTCTGCATGTCGGCGATGGCTTGCGCCGGCACCAGCTTGGCACGCTGCCCACCGAACAGGTCAGTGTAGGAAATCATGAAATATTTGACGCCGTTGTCTTTGGCGAAGGCGGCGAGATCGTTCCCCATTATAGTTCCTCGCTTATGGCATTTTGGGTGGTCTGGTGTCTTAGAAGCCGTTCTTCCCCGGTATCCAGTTGGTGCCGGCCAGCGGCACGCCGGCCATGGCGGCGGCTTCGATCGTGAGCGCGACGAGATCCTCGGGTTCGAGATTGTGCAGGCTGTTCTTGCCGCAGGCGCGCGCGATCGTCTGCGCTTCGAGCGTCATCACTTTCAGGTAATTCGCCAATCGCCGTCCGGCGGCGATAGGGTCGAGCCGCTTCATCAATTCGGGATCCTGCGTGGTGATGCCGGCCGGGTCGCGCCCCTCGTGCCAGTCGTCATAGGCGCCGGCGGTCGTGCCAAGCTCGTTATAGTCCGCCTCCCAGCGCGGATCGTTGTCGCCGAGCGCAACCAGCGCCGCCGTGCCGATCGACACGGCGTCGACGCCGAGCGCCAGCGCCTTGGCGACATCGGCGCCGTTGCGGATGCCGCCGGAGATGATCAGCTGCACCTTGCGGTGCATGCCGAGATCCTGCAGCGCCTGCACCGCCGGCCTGATGCAGGCAAGCGTCGGCTGGCCGACATTCTCGATGAACACTTCCTGGGTCGCCGCCGTGCCGCCCTGCATGCCGTCGATCACGACGACATCGGCGCCCGACTTCACCGCAAGGGCCGTGTCGTAGTAGGGCCGCGCGCCGCCGACCTTGACGTAGATCGGCTTTTCCCAGTCGGTGATTTCGCGCAGCTCCAGGATCTTGATCTCGAGATCGTCGGGGCCGGTCCAGTCGGGGTGGCGCGAGGCCGAGCGTTGGTCGATACCCTTCGGCAGCGTGCGCATCTCGGCGACCCGGTCGGAGATCTTCTGGCCAAGCAGCATGCCGCCGCCGCCGGGCTTGGCGCCCTGGCCAACCACCACCTCGATCGCGTCCGCCCGCCGCAAATCGCGCGGGTTCATGCCGTAGCGCGACGGCAGATACTGGTAGACCAGCGTCTTGGAATGGCCGCGCTCTTCCTCGGTCATGCCGCCGTCGCCGGTGGTCGTCGAGGTGCCCGACAGCGTCGCGCCACGGCCGAGCGCTTCCTTGGCCGGACCGGACAGCGAGCCAAAACTCATGCCGGCGATGGTGATCGGGATTTTCAGCTCGATCGGCTTCTTGGCGTGGCGCGAACCCAGCACGACGCCGGTGTCGCAGCGCTCGCGGTAGCCTTCGAGCGGATAGCGCGAGATCGAGGCGCCGAGGACCAAAAGGTCGTCGAAATGCGGCAGCTTGCGCTTGGCGCCGCCGCCGCGGATGTCATAGATGCCGGTCGCCGCGGCGCGGCGGATCTCGGAAAGCGTGTAGTCGTCGAAGGTCGCGGGTTTGCGCGGCGTCGTCGGCGGGTTGCGATAGGTCATTGAGCCTCAATACGCGTCGGCGTTGTCGATGTTGAAATTGTAGAGCGTGCGCGCCGAGCCGTAACGCTTGAACTCCGCCGCTTTGACGCCGGTCACCCCGGCGCGGTCGAGCAGGCCCTGCAGCAATTCCAGATGCTCGGGCCGCATCTCCTTGGCGATGCAGTCGGCGCCAAGGCTGCCGACCTTGCCGCGCACGAACAGCCGCGCCTCGTAGATCGAATCGCCGAGCGCGTCACCGGCATCGCCCAGCACCACCAGATTGCCGGACTGCGCCATGAAGGCCGACATGTGGCCGATATTGCCATGGACGACGATGTCGATGCCCTTCATCGAAATGCCGCAGCGCGACGACGCATTGCCTTCGATGACCAGCAGCCCGCCCCTGCCGGTGGCGCCGGCATATTGGCTGGCATCGCCTTTGACAATTATCGAGCCCGACATCATGTTCTCGCCGACACCCGGTCCCGCCGAGCCATGCACGGTAATAGTGCTGCCGTCGTTCATGCCGCCGCAATAATAGCCGACGCTGCCGCGGACATCGATGGTGATCGGCTGGTCGACGCCGACGGCGACCGAATGGCTGCCTTTCGGATTGAGCACTTCCCAGGCGGTCTGGTTCGAACCGGGGGTCAGATTGTGAAGCGCCTGGTTGAGCTCGCGCAGCGGCGCCTCGGCCAGGTCGAAGGCCCGTGACGCTTGGTCCTGGACATGGCCCTGGTCGAGGGCCTTGGAAACGTTGATTGCCGGCATCAGCTCAATGCTCCCAGAAATAGACGGTTGCGGGCTCGGGTTCCCAAACCCTCGCACTGTCTATGCCGGGCAGTTTGGTGAGCGCGCGATATTCCGAGCCGAAGGCGACATACTGGTCGGTTTCGGCCATGACGGCGGGCTTGCAGGCGATCGGATCGCGCACCACGCCGAAACCGTTCTTGGTGCCGACGACGAAGGTGAAGAAGCCGTCGAGGTCGCTCAGCGTGCCTTCCAGCGCTTCGCCGAGATTCTTGCCGTGCGCCATCTGCGAGGAGAGATAGGCGGCCGCGACCTCGGTGTCGTTCTCGGTCTCGAATGTCATGCCTTCGCGGATCAGCTCGCGGCGGACATTGTTGTGATTGGACAGCGAGCCATTGTGCACCAGGCACTGGTCGGCGCCGGTCGAGAAGGGATGTGCGCCCATCGTCGTCACCGCCGATTCCGTCGCCATGCGGGTATGGCCGATGCCGTGCGTGCCGGTCATTGAGCGCACATCGAAGCGATCGACGACCGCTTCGGGCAGGCCGACTTCCTTGTAGATTTCGACGACGTCGCCGGCGCCCATGATGCGGATGTCGGGGCGCAGCGCCCGGATGGTCTCGCGCGCTTCATCGATCTTGTCGTGGGTGGTCCTGACCACAGCGTGCGTCGATTTCACCGCGATGCTCACCGGCGCTCCGATCGCCTTGGCGAGTTCGGCGTCGAGGCCGACGAAATCGCGCTCCGGCTTTGCCGACTGGATGGTGATCTTGGCCTCGTGGCCGGATGGGGCGCCATAGATGGCGATGCCGGCGCTGTCTGGACCGCGATCGCTGAGCGAGATCAGCATTTGCGACAGCATCGAGCCGAGCTGGGGCTCAAGCGACTTGTCCTTCAAAAACAGTCCGACGATTCCGCACATGTCAGGCTCCCGAGGTGAGGTATGATTTGGGTGCTACCAGCTTCATGGATCAAATTCAACTCACATGAAAGTTTTTTTCATACTAAACAAGTCGCCTGGCGTAATCGAGGCGCCAGGCGACGTGTTCCGGTCTAATGCATGTCGCCCAAAAGTGCGCAGCGGTTTTGGGATAACGACATGCATGAAAACAAGAGCCTAAAGCGCATCGCATGAATTCCTTCAGACGCGACGCGCTTTAGTAGCGGTCGATTGCCGCTCTCGTTTCCTCTCCGCTGCGATCCGCAGCCATATCGGCCTCGATTTCAGCGTTCTCGTGGCGCGTCTGGAGGATGTGCCAGCCGATCCAGAAGACAAGGCCGAGGATGACCATCAGGACCTCGGAGCCCTGAAACGGGTAGATCGCGCCGACGTCCTTGAGATCGACGGCCCAGCTTTCCATTCCATTGGTAGACATTGCGAATTCTCCTTGTCCGTTGACTATTTCATCATGGCCTTTTCGGCTGCTCCCACGTCGCGGACCGACGCCTCGAAAGCATGATTGAGGGCAAAGTCGACGCCCTCGAGTTCCACCTTCGCCGGTACGCGCAGGAGGTTCATGCCGTTGAGGATCTTGCAGACGACGAAGGTGGGAACGAAACCGAGCACGAACATCAGCACCGCGCCCGCGAAATTGCCGAGCGGGTTGATGTGCGCGAAGCCCTCATAGGGCGAGGACGGCTGTCCCCACAGCATGAAGCCCGCCACCACGACCCCGAGGAAGCCGCCATAGCCGTGCACGGCAACGGCGCCCACCGCATCATCGATCTTGAAGCGGCGTTCGACGAAATAGTGCAGTCTGTAGCAGATGGTCGGGACGATCGCGCCGATCAGCAGCGCCTGGATCGGGTGATAGAGGTCGTTGCCGGCCGAGGCCGAGATGACGCCGCAAAGCCCCATCGAGAACGTCCAGAACGGGTCACCTTTCGAGACGAGGTAGCCGGCCATCATGCCGCCCGACAGTGACATCAGGAAGTTGAAGGTGATCGCCGAGAGCGTCGTCGGCGCGAGATAGATGTTGGTCGCCGTCCAGATTTCGCCGGTGATCTGGCCGGCAATCGTAGCCGGGCTGATCAGCGGGATGTTGCATGCGGCATAGAAGCCCCAGAAGCCGGTGTAGATCAGGAACAGGCCGATCGTGACCAGCCACACATTGTGCGGCGGGATGTCCCGCGGCGTGCCGTCGGGCTTGAACTTGCCGATGCGTGGTCCCAGCACGATGAGGAAGGCGAGCGCCGCTCCGCCGGCGATCGCATGCACGACGCCCGATGCGTAGGCGTCATGATAGCCCCAAAGCTTCACCATCCAGCCTTGCGGATGCCAGCCCCAGGCCGCGTCGAGGATCCACAGGACCGAGCCGACCAGCACCGCGACGATCCAGAACGCACCCGAGCGCGCGCGCTCTATGATCGAACCCGAGATGATCGACGCCGTCGTAATGGAAAACAGCAGGAAGGCGCCCCAGAACACGCCGTTGAGGCGATGCCACAGCGCGGCGTCGGCAGGCGTTACTCCCGTCTCGCCTGGACTGACGCCGGACAGATGAGTGCCCATCAGCGGATTCCATGCTTCAGCGAAAGGTGCCGTGACAAGTCCGCCCGCGATGCCCGGCCCGTTGGGGAAGCCGAAATAGATCCACCAACCGAAAAAGTAGAACGTAACCGTGACGAGCGGGATCGCCATCGCGTTCTTCATCAGCGTCTTCAGGTGATTGCGCCGGCGCGACACGCCGACCTCGTAGGTGCAGAACCCGACATGGATGAGGAACATCATGACGATGGTCACCCAGTAGTAGAATTCGGTGAAAATGGTCGTTAGAGCGTTGAGATTCCCTTCCATTGCATGTCCCCTCCGTTCAGTTGCGTTCCTTGCCTCTCAGTAAAACTTTTTGCATCTTAGTATTGCGCGCTTTTGGAGTTTTGAGTCAATATGGCGTGGACCGCCGCGTGGCTCTGACGCCCTGAAGCGGCGAAACGTCGGCAATCGTGTTGAGGAGAAGCAAGTCCATGACGTCATCCTGGAGATTTTCGACCTTGGCGGATCGCCATCGTGCGCTCGGTTCGAAGCTCGAGGACTGGAGCGGTATGGGAACCGCCTGGACCTACGACAAGGACGCCGACGAGGAATACATCGCCATCCGCACCAAGGCCGGGCTGATGGACGTGTCGGGCCTGAAGAAGGTCCACATCACCGGGCCGCATGCCTCGCACCTGATCGACCTCGCAACGACGCGCGATGTCGAGAAAATATATCCCGGCAAGTCGGCCTATGCCTGCATGCTGAACGAGGCCGGCAAGTTCACCGACGACTGCATTCTCTACCGCACCGGCCCGAACGCCTGGATGGTGGTGCACGGTTCGGGCACCGGCCATGAGGAATTGCAGCGCGCCGCCATGGGCCGCGATGTCTCGCTGCGCTTCGACGACAATCTGCACGACCTTTCGCTGCAGGGTCCGATAGCCGTCGACTATCTGGCGAAGCATGTGCCGGGCATTCGCGACCTTGCCTATTTCCATCACATGCAGACCCGGCTGTTCGGCTTTCCGGTGATGATCTCGCGCACCGGCTACACCGGCGAACGCGGCTACGAGATCTTCTGCCGTGGCCAGGATGCCGGCACGATCTGGGACACCATCCTCGACGAGGGCAAGGGCGCCGGCATCATCCCGTGCCGGTTCACCACGCTCGATATGCTGCGCGTCGAGAGCTACCTCTTGTTCTACCCCTACGACAATTCGCAGAAATATCCGTTCGAGAATGAAGGCCCCGGCGACACGCTGTGGGAACTCGGCCTCGACTTCACCGTCAGCCCCGGCAAGACAGGCTTTCGCGGCGCCGAGGAACACTACCGCCTCAAGGGCAAGGAGCGCTTCAAGATCTTCGGCGTGCTGCTCGAAGGCAAGGAGCCGGCCGACGAGGGCGCGCCGGTCTATCGCGACGGCAAAAAGGTCGGCGTGGTGACCTGCGCCATGTATTCGCCGCTGGTCAAGAAATCGATGGGCATCGCCCGGCTCGACGTCGACTGTGCCGTCCAGGGCACCAGGCTCGAAATCCGCAACCAGAGCGGCACCATCAGCGCGACCGCCGAGCCGCTTCCGTTCGACGATCCGAAGAAGACCAAGCGCACGGCGAAAGGCTGAGGCATACTGAGAGAATGGCAGCGAAGAGCATCATCAGCCGGCCGGTCTACGGAACCCTCTTCCCGCAGCCCGGCAAGCACCATCTTTTCGTGGCGGATGCGGAAGGAGCGCTGGCGATATCAGACCTGGCCGCCAGGGCGCCCGCCGGCTTTTTCGGCGATGCCCACATCATCTTCATCCCCGGTGCTGACGGCAAGCATGTCGCCGCACTCGAGGCGCTGAAGCCGGCGCAGTTCTACCAAGGTCCTTCCTTTGCCAGCGCCTTGCCGCGGCTGAAGCAGACCCTGGCCAACGCGCATATGGGCCTGCGGCTCTATCTCGCCGGCACCGAGGGGCTGATCGGCCAGGCCATGCAGGCGGCGCTCGAAGCCGGCATCGACCATGCCTCGATCCAGACCGAGCATCGCGGCTCGCTGGCGCGCCGCGTCCAATGCGTCCACTGCAAGGGCATCACCGAAAACGTGACGACGCAGCCGGCCACCTGTTCGCATTGTGGCCTGCTTCTTCTGGTACGCGATCACTATTCCAGGCGCCTCGCGGCATTCCAGGGCGTCTGCATCAATGCGGAAGACCGCAGCGAAATTCCTCCCACGGAGGAGATTTTTCGATGAGCACCGGCACCACCAAGCTCGACGTCGTGGTGAGCGATGTCGTCCCGGTCAACGAATTGGTCACGCGCTTCCATTTCCGTCGGCGTGACGGCGCGTTGCTGCCGACGTTTTCCGGCGGCGCCCATGTCGTCGTCGAAATGCGCGACGGCGAGCGCACCAGGCTAAATCCCTATTCGCTGATGGGCTCGCCGCTCGACACGCGCGAATACACGATCTCGGTGCGCCGCGACGATGCAGGCCGCGGCGGCTCGCTGTTCATGCACAGGCATGTCAGGCCCGGCATGGAGATGGTGATCAGCTACCCGGTCAATTTGTTCTCGCTCGACCTGCGCGCCAGGAAGCACCTGATGCTGGCCGGCGGCATCGGCATCACGCCGTTCATGGCGCAGACCGCGCAGCTGGCGGCGGAAGGCGGCAATTTCGAGCTGCATTACACCTGCCGCACCGCCTCGCTCGGCACCTATGCCGATGTGCTCGCAGAGCGCTACGACCGCCGGGTCAGGCTCTACCACGACGACCGCGACGAGCGCATCGAACTCGACCGGCTGCTGTCGTCGCAGCCGCTCGGCACGCATCTCTATGTCTGCGGTCCGTCGGGCATGATCGGCTGGGTGCGCGATCGCGCAGCAAGCCTTGGCTGGCCGGCAGAAACCGTGCATTTCGAGCACTTCGCCGCTCCCCAGCCCGGCGCCCCGTTCGACGTGACGCTGGCGCTCAGCGGCCGGACGATCCGCGTCGGCGAGCAGCAGAGCCTGCTCGAGGCGATCGAAGCGGCCGGCGTCGATCCGCCCTATCTCTGCCGCGGCGGCGTCTGCGGCCAGTGTGAAACCAACGTGATTTCGCATGACGGCAAATTCATCCACAACGATCACTGGCTGAGCGAGGAAGAGCATCGATCCTGCGGGAAGATCATGCCCTGCGTCTCGCGCTTCGAGGGCAGGTCGCTGGTGCTGGAGAGATAGGAGGCGAGCTTGGGCATCACCTTTCGTAACGAAACGTTCCGTAACGACTTCACCTTCAGGAACAGCCCGGAGCACGTCAGGCGGTTTCCGTTCCCGTTCCACGAAGACAGCTACATGTACGCGGTCAACATCGAGCCGCATGTCGCCGGGCCGAAGGGCAGCGTGCTCGAAAACCTGATCGACGTCGACGAGCACTATGTCGCCGAGATGCAGGACCGTGCGCTGGTGCTTGCCGAGGACCCGCTGCGCTGCCAGTCGCTGCCGCATATGACGCTCGCCGGTTGGGACCTGCTCGAGCTTCTGATGGAACAGCAGGCGCTGGGCTATCCCGAGCATTTCACGCTGACGCGCGACGGTGACCGCTGGCGCTGGATCAACCGGCCGCTCGGCATCGACGACACCTTCACCTTCGGCGACGTGTCGACGCTGCCTTACGGGCCGATGGAATACATCACGCGCCAGAGCCAGGGCGATTTCTGCATCCTCGATCAGCGCGACGGCAATCTGTGGATGGATGCCGGCATGGTCACCACCCAGGCCGACTGGTCGCTCGATTTCGACATCGGCATGAACTTCTTCGAGTGGCATGCGCCGGTGCCGCTGGCGCATGAGAAGGGGATTTTTGTCAGGGCGCTGAAGTTCCTCACCAACATCCAGCAAGGCAAGCCGGCGCGGCGCCTGAACTGGACGATGACCATCAATCCGCGCCTCGACACCAGCCCGGAAAACTATCACAAATGGGGTCCGGACCGGACGACGGTGACGCCCGAGAATGTCGGCGAAAAGGTCCATCTGCGCGTCGAATTGCAAAGCTTCTGGCGGCTGCCGCGCTCGAACGGCATCGTCTTCCCGATCCGCTGCTATCTGATCAAGATGGACGAACTGGTGACGCAGCCGAAATGGGCGCGGCGTCTGCATCGCGTCATCCGCGACCTTCCCGATGAGCTCGCCAACTACAAGGGCCTGACGCGCTATCGCCCGACGCTGGTCGAGTGGCTGTCGAAGTTGGACGACGGCAGCCCGACGTCGCCGGGTTTTGGGCCGGATTGAATTTCATGAGAGCGCCGAAAGGATGAAACCGGGCACTGCCATGTTATTGTGGCTGGTACCGCGCTGGTCGATGTGGGGCGGCGGCAGATTTGAACCGGAGTCTCAAAATGCCAGTTGTTCAAGAAGGACCTTCGCCCGAAGACCCCTCGCATCCTGAGGAAATCAAATCAGTTTTCGATCTGCGTGTAGGGAAGCACATTACCTTGCAAGGCAGTGCCAGGATAACACCGGCAGGCGTGATCTGCACCGGGATCGCGGTCGCCGCCATGACGCTTGCGCTTGGGTACCTTGCCTCATCAATTAGGCGTCGCAGGCACTGACGCATGCCGCCCAAAAGCGTCCGCGGTTTTGGCACACGAAGGGCCTCAACCCGCGCTGTTCTGCGGGTAGCAGATGATCGAGAGATAGCGCATCGGCAGGACCGTCAGCACTTCCGGCCCGTGCGGCGCATCGGCGTCGAAGAACAGGCTGTCGCCTGGCTTCATCGGGTAGAGGTTGCTGCCGTGCCGGTAAACCACTTCGCCTTCGAGCATGTAGAGGAACTCCATGCCTTCGTGCTGGAAGGTCGGAAACACATCGGAATCCTCGGTCAGCGTGATCAGATAGGGTTCGACGACGACGCCGCTGGTGTTGGAGCCGATATGGCCGAGCAGATTGTACTGGTGGCCGGCACGCGTGCCGCGGCGCTCGACATCGAGCCCTTCGCCGGCCTTGACGAAAACGGCGCTGCGCTCCTCCTCGAAACGGCGGAAGAAGGCGGTGACCGGAACGCCGAGCGCTCGCGACAAGGCCTGCAGCGTCGTCAGCGACGGCGAGGTGATGCCGTTCTCGATCTTCGACAGCATGCCGAGCGAAATATCGGTGGCGACGGCCAGGTCTGCCACGGTGATGCCGAGCTTCTTGCGGAACGCCCGCACCTCGCGGCCGATGGCGACCTCCAGCACTTTTTCACGGGTATCGCGGATGGCGTGCGGGTTCTGCGTCAGCGGCGTCCGGATCGTCCGTCCTTCGGCCGCCTTCGGCGACGGTTTGGCCTTGGCCAGAGCGGCACCGGCGCCATTCTTGAGGTCGGAAGCTGTTTTCGCCATGTCGCTACTCCGGACTCTGTGGATTTATTTCACTCACGGTGAACATATTCGGTGCCGATACAGGAGCGCAACTGCCACAGCAAGCCGTCCACGATTGATTTCTCGTATTCTCCGCGGGCTGCTACGGTGGATCTCGCTGGAAAATCGGCCTTGATGAAACGCGGTTTCGCGACAAGGCTGTTGACAGCCTTGAACGGCGAATTACTGTCCTGTCAGTGAAATTTGTTTCGTTAGAGAAATGAGATCGGGAGGCCCGGAATGAAAAGTCGTGTTGCCGTCATCGGAGCCGGACCGTCCGGCCTGGCCCAGCTTCGAGCCTTCAAGTCGGCTGCCGACAAGGGTGCGGACATTCCGGAGATCGTCTGCTTCGAAAAGCAGTCCGACTGGGGCGGGCTGTGGAACTACACCTGGCGCACCGGCCTCGACGAGCATGGCGATCCGGTGCATGGCTCGATGTACCGCTACCTCTGGTCGAACGGGCCGAAGGAGTGCCTCGAATTCGCCGACTACACGTTCGAGGAGCATTTCGGGCGGCCGATCGGCTCCTATCCGCCGCGCGCGGTGCTGTGGGATTATATCAAGGGCCGTGTCGAAAAATCCGGCGTGCGCAAATGGGTGCGCTTCAACAGCCCGGTGCGCATGGTGACGTTTTCGGACGAGACGAAGAAGTTCACCGTAACCGCGCACGACCGCGCCAACGACGTCACCTATTCGGAAGAGTTCGACAACGTCGTCGTCGCCTCGGGGCATTTTTCCGTGCCCAACGTCCCCTATTTCGAGGGTTTTTCGACCTTCAACGGCCGCATCCTGCACAGCCACGATTTCCGCGACGCCATGGAATTCAAGGACAAGGACATCCTGATCATCGGCCGCTCCTATTCGGCCGAGGATATCGGCTCGCAATGCTACAAATACGGCGCCAAATCGATCACCTCCAGCTACCGCTCGAAGCCGATGGGCTTCAAATGGCCCGACAACTGGAAGGAAGTGCCGCTGCTGCAGAAGGTCGTCGGCAAGACCGCGCATTTCAAGGACGGCAGCACCAGGGATGTCGACGCCATCATCCTGTGCACCGGCTACCTGCATTCGTTTCCGTTCCTCACCGACGATCTGAAGCTCAAGACCGCCAACCGCATGTGGCCGGACGGGCTCTATGAGGGCGTCGTCTGGGAGAAGAACCCGCAGCTGTTCTATATCGGCATGCAGGACCAGTTCTACACCTTCAACATGTTCGACGCGCAGGCCTGGTTCGCGCGCGACGTCATCATGGGCCGCATAAAGCTGCCTTCGGCAGAAGTGATGGCGGAGCATGGCGCGAAATGGCGGGCGCGTGAGGAAACGCTGGAAGACGCCGAGCAGATGATCTGGTTCCAGGGCGACTACACCAAGGAGCTCATGGAGCAGACCGACTATCCAGGCTTCGACGTCGAGGCGGTCAATCAGACCTTCATGGAGTGGGAGCACCACAAGGTGGAAGACATCATGGGCTTCCGCGACCACGCCTACCGTTCGCTGATGACCGGCACAATGGCGCCGCTGCACCATACGCCCTGGCTCCAGGCGATGGACGATTCGATGGAGAGCTATCTCGAGGTGAAGGGGGTCGCGGCGGAGTAGGGTGTGATCCCGAAGGGAAGCGCTTGTCACTCACGACCTGGTTACGCCTCATTTTATGAGGGGCAATTGCGTCACCAGTTCGTAGGATGTGCTGCGGCCGCCCGCTTCGCCCTTGCGCAAGAGCCCCTTGGCGATCAGATCGGCAATGTCACGGGCGGCGGTGTCCTGAGAGGTTTTCGCGAGCTTCGCCCATTTGGTCGAGGTCAGCTTGCCCTCAAAGCCGCCATCCAGCAGCCGATTGAGAACCTTGCTCTGCCGCGCGTTGAGATCGAGCGCGCTATGCGCCTGCCAGAAGTCGGCCTTGAATATCACGTTTTCCAAGGTCGCCATGGCGCTGGCAATGGCCCGGGCGAGGCGATCGACAAACCACTTGATCCAGTCCGTCAGGTCGAGGTCTTCGCCGGTCGTGGTGGCCTTGAGCGCGTCGTAATAGTCGCCGCGTGTGCGTTCGATCGCGGCTGACATCGAGTAGAGCCGTTGCGGGCCAGCGTCGGCGCGGGCGAGCGTCATGTCGGCGATAGCCCGCGTAATGCGGCCGTTTCCGTCATCGAAGGGATGGATGGCAACGAACCACAGGTGCGCGACGGCCGCCTTGATGATTGGATCGAGCGCGGCCGACGCGTTGAACCAGTCGAGGAAGGCCGACATTTCGGCTTCCAGCCGATTGGCGGGCGGTGCGACGTAATGGACTTTCTCACGCCCGAACGAGCCGGAAACCACCTGCATCCGTCCGCCTGAATCGTCGCGCCATGCGTCGACGCGAAGTTTTTGCCCCCATTCGCTGCGACCAGTCGGAAAGAGAGCCGCGTGCCACGAGAACAGCCGCTCGGCCGTCAGCGGCTCGCGACAGTTCATGGTGGCGTCCAGCGTGATATGCACGATGCCCTCGACGGACCTGTCGGGCATCACGAAGCCGTCGATATCGATGCCGAGACGGCGGGCGAGGGAGGACCGCACTTGTAGTTCGTCCAGCCGCTCGCCCTCGATAGCGGAGGTTTTCACGACGTCCTGAGTGAGCGTCTGGAGCAGGGTGGTTTCGCGCACCTTGAAGCCCAGCGCCTCGACGCGGCCAAGCAGGCGGCCTTGCTCGTGGCGCACGGCCGCGAGCTGGGCCGTCAGTTCATCGTCGCGCCAGCGGAAGGCCGGCCAGTCAGGCGATTGCCAGATGTAGACCATGCGCCGATTCTAGCCGGCCATGCGGAGATTGCCAAGCATAATCTCCGCACAAATGCGGATTAAACGGCCCCTATTCTCCGCAAGCGCACTCGATAAGCCGCTACGGCGTCACTGGCGCGACGGGGCTGTCCTGGTGCCATCCCGTCGACTGAGATTGGAAATGAGGTCGCTGAACCGGTCGCCTTGAACCGCGATATGGTCGCGTAGGCGCTGACGCGCCGTGACTTCGTCGCCGTCGAGGATCGCCTGGACGATGCCCGCATGTTCGCCGATCGACACCTTGACGCGGTTGCGGACGCGCAACTGCAGGCGCCGGTAGGGGCGCAGCCGCCGATGCAGCGCGGCGCACTGTTCGGCGAGGAAGGTGCTGTGGCTGGCCGCGTAGATGGCGTGGTGGAAGACTTCGTTGTCGTAGTAGTAGGAATCGGTGTCCTCGCTCGCCGCCGAGAGTTCGCACCGCTCATGGCTCGCCAGCAGCGCCGCGCGATCCTCCTCGGTATGGCGCCGGGCGGCCATCGCTCCCGCCATGCCTTCCAGTTCCGCCATCACCTCGAACATTTCGTAGATGCGGTTCGGCCCAGGGTCGACGACGACGGCGCCGCGCCGTGGCCTGGCCTCGACCAGGCCGATGGCGCTCAACTGCATCAGCGCTTCCCGGATCGGCGTCCGCGAGACTCCAAAGCGCGTGGCGAGTTGCACCTCGTCGAGGCGTTCACCGGGCGCGAATTCGCCGGTGATGATTCCGTTTTCGATCTGATCGCGCAGTTTGTGGAACGTGTTGCTGGTCATGCGGGTAAACGGGTCCAGTTCGCAGTTTATGTATACAAGACTGTTGACATTGCACGCAAGAGAGACAAACAATCATCTCAATCGGACGGGAGGTCCGGAATTTAAGGGAGGTTGCAGTGCAGAAAATCAAGAAGGTGCTGAAAATTTCGGGCCTCGTCGCGGCCGCTTGCCTCATTGGCAGCGTCGCCGGCGCCCAGACGATCCTGAAGGCCTCGCATCAGTTTCCAGGCGGCAAGGGCGATATCCGCGACGAGATGGTGCAGATCATTGCCCGCGAGGTGTCCGCCGCCAATGTCGGCCTCGAGGTCCAGGTGTATCCGGGCGCCTCGCTCTACAAGGCCAACGACCAGTGGAACGCCGTCACGCGCGGCCTGCTGGAAATGACCTCATTCCCGCTCGACTACGCGTCCGGCCGCCATCCGGAGTTCTCGGCGACGCTGATGCCGGGCCTGGTCGGTAGTTTCGACCGCGCCAAGCGGCTCAACGATTCCGAGTTCATGACCGACATCAAGAAGATCATCGAGGATGCCGGCGCGCTTGTGATTTCCGATGCCTGGCTGTCCGGCGCTTTCGCGTCCAAGAAGGGCTGCATCACCGCGCCGGACACGGTCAAGGGCCAAGTCATCCGCGCCGCCGGCCCGGCCTTCGAGCAGATGCTCGCCGCCGCTGGCGCGTCGATCTCGTCCATGCCCTCGTCCGAAATCTACACCGGCATGCAGACGGGCGTGCTTGACGCGGCCAACACCTCTTCGGCCAGCTTCGTGTCCTTTCGGCTCTATGAGCACGCGAAATGCCTCACGGCGCCCGGCGAGAACGCGCTGTGGTTCATGTACGAACCGGTGCTGATCTCGAAGAAGGTATTCGACGGTCTCAACGCCGATCAGCAGAATGCGATCCGCGCGGCGGGCGACAAGGCGGAAGCCTTCTTCAACGAGGAAGTTCGCAAGGGCGATCAGATCATGATCGACACCTACAAGAAGGCGGGCGTCGAAGTCGTCGAAATGTCGAAGGCCGACTACGACGCCTGGCTCGAACTGGCCAAGCAGTCTTCATACAAGGAATTCGCCGAGAAGGTGCCTGGCGGAGACAAGCTGATCGAGAAGGCCCTTGCCGTTCAGTAACAGCGCGATCCCCGCCGGCTACCGCCTCTCCGGCGGATGGCAGGCCTCGTGCATTGCTGGGAGGATCGGCATGTTACGTCTCTACATCAGGTCGGTCGGTGGTCTGTCACGGGCATTCGCGGTTGTGGCGACGCTGCTGCTGATCGCCGCGATGCTCGTCGTCTGCCAGATGATCCTCATCCGCTATGTGTTCCGGGCCGCGACGATCTGGCAGACGGACTTCGTGGTGTTTGCCGCGACCGGCGCGATGTTCCTCGGCGCACCTTACGTGTTGCTCACGGGCGGGCATGTCGGGGTCGACGTGGTCGAGATGGTGGTCACTGAGCGCACCCGCCACGCGATGCGCATCGTGGCCAGCCTGCTTGGGCTGCTGTTTTGCGCCATCATGCTGTATGCGAGCTGGCTCCAGCTTCACGAGTCCTGGGTCGGCGGCTGGCGCCATTCCAGCGTCTGGGCGCCGCCGCTTTGGATACCGCTGTCGGCTCTTCCGCTGGGCTTCGGCATGTTGTGCCTGCAATATGTGGCGCAGATCCTCGTTCTGCTGTCGGGCGGTGCCGCGCCGGCGCCAGCTCATGTGCCCGCGGAGGCGCTCGAAGCCGCCGCCGCCGTTTCACCGTCTGCGGAGCCCCAGCCATGAGCCCGACTTTTGCCGGCCTGACGATCATCGTCGCCTTGTTCGTGCTGCTGGGGACGGGCATGCCGATCGCCTTCGCACTTGGCCTGGCCGCCGTTGCTGCCCTGTTCCTGCAGAGCGGCACAGGTATCATCTATGTCCTGTCCGAGACGATGTTCTCGGGCATCGCCAATCTCGCCTATGTCTCGATCCCGATGTTCGTGCTGATGGGGGCGGCGGTCGCGTCATCGCCGGCCGGCGCGGATCTCTATACCGCGCTCGATCGCTGGCTGAACCGCATCCCCGGCGGATTGGTCCTGTCCAACATCGGTGCCTGCGCCATCTTCTCCGGCATGACGGGTTCGTCGCCGGCGACCTGCGCTGCCATCGGCAAGATGGGCATTCCCGAGATGCTCCGCCGCGGCTATCCGACCTCCGTCGCCAGCGGCTCGATCGCAGCCGGCGGCACGCTCGGCATCCTCATTCCGCCATCCGTAACCCTGATCGTCTACGGCATCGCCACCGAGACCTCGATCGGACGACTGTTCATGGCCGGCGTCATTCCCGGGCTGATGCTCACGATCATGTTCATGATCTGGGCGGTGATCGACTGCAAGCGCCAGGGCTATGACTTCGACGCGCGCGCGGTGCGGTTCACGCTGCGCGAGAAACTGGCGGGCATGCCGCGCGTATTGCCGTTCCTGCTCATTATCGCGGGAACGCTCTATGTGCTCTACGGCGGCCTCGCGACGCCGTCGGAAGCCGCCGGCGCCGGCGCGTTGCTCACCCTGATCGTGGTGATCGTCAGCTATCGGCTGTTCCGCTTCCGCCCGGTCGCCGGCATCTTCGGCTCGGCGATGCGCGAGAGCGTGATGATCATGATGATCATGGCGGCGGCCGAACTGTTCGCCTTCGCGCTTTCGTCGCTGTTCATCACCCAGTCGATTGCCGCCGCGATCGCCGATCTGGAGGTCAATCGTTGGGTGCTGATGGGCGTGATCAATGTTTTCCTGCTTGTCGCCGGAATGTTCCTGCCGCCTGTGGCGGTGATCGTGATGACGGCGCCGATGCTGTTCCCGATCGTCACGCAGGCCGGCTTCGATCCGTACTGGTTCGCGATCGTCCTCACCATCAACATGGAGGTCGGCCTGATCACGCCGCCGATCGGCCTCAATCTCTTCGTCATCAACGCCATCGCGCCTGACATTCCGACGCGCCAGATCCTGTGGGGCGCATTGCCCTATGTGCTGGTGATGTTTCTGGCGATCCTGATCTTGTGCATCTTTCCCGGCCTCGCCACATGGCTTCCGAACCAGATGATGGGGGCAGCGATATGAACGGCGTTTCACGTCTCGGCGACATGCTGCAGACCATTGCCGAACGCGGCCGCCGCTTCCTGTCGCTGAGCGGCAGGGAAGAGGCCGGCGCCGGCAGCGTCGAGGCGATTTGCGAGACGCTGCTTTCGAGCCACGGCGAGGCCTCCGGCATGGCTCTGGCCAAGACCATCCTCGACCGCTGGTCGCTGTTCGACGAGGAGCAGCGCCGGGACTTCATGGTGATGCTGCTGGAGAGGTTCGGGCCCGACGCCGCGCGGCTCGAAAAGGCCATAGACGACTACCGCGAGCTGAGGACGCCGCAGGCGCTGCTGGAATTGCATTCCGCCGGCGAGCCCAGGCGGCAGGAGTTGATCCGCCGGCTCAATCTTGCTCCAAACGGCATCGCGACGCTGGTGCGCATGCGCGAAAATCTCCTGGCGATGAAGTCCGCCCAGCCGGATCTCGACGCCGTCGATGCCGATTTCGCGCATCTGTTCGGGTCATGGTTCAACCGCGGCTTTCTGGTGCTGCGTCCGATCAGTTGGTCGACGCCAGCCGATATCCTGGAGAAGATCATCCGCTACGAGGCGGTGCATCAGATCGACGGCTGGGACGAGTTGCGAAGGCGTCTGGCCCCCGAAGATCGTCGCTGCTTCGCTTTCTTTCATCCGCAACTGGTCGATGAGCCGCTGATCTTCGTCGAAGTGGCGCTCACCCGGTCCGCCCCAGCCGCGATCGCCGACGTTCTGCGCGAGGACCGGGCGGCGATCGCCGCCGCCGAGGCCACCACGGCCGTGTTTTACTCCATTTCCAACTGTCAGCAGGGGCTGCGCGGCGTCTCCTTCGGCAACTTCCTGATCAAGCAGGTGGTCGAGGACCTGCGCCGGGAGCTGCCGAAGCTCGACACGTTCGTCACGTTGTCGCCAGCGCCGGGCTTTGCGCAATGGCTGGCGCGCGAGCGACGCGCGGAAGCCTCGGATGCGATCGATGGCACCGATCGGGCGGTGCTCGCGGCGCTGGACGATCAGGACTGGCTTTCGGTTCCCGCCAAGACCACGGCGGTGCAGCCCGTTCTTGTCGCCGCCGCCGCCTGGTACTTCCTGCGTGCCCGCAACGCCCAGGGCAAGCCGGTCGACCCGGTGGCGCGCTTCCATCTCGGCAATGGCGCACGCCTCGAGCGCATCAACTTTCTCGCCGACAAATCGGCTTCCGGCATGCGCCAGGCACACGGGCTGATGGTGAACTACCTGTACAAGCTCGACGATATCGAAACCAATCACGAGGCTTTCGCGGGCAGGGGCGAAGTCGTGGCGGCCCAGGGCCTCCGCCGCTTGCTGCGCGCGGACAGGCCGCAGCGGGCGCTGGCAGTGCTGCGCGCGCCTGCTCGGGAGCGGCCGGCCGGGGCGAAGACCGCGGCCGGCAAGGGGACCAGGGAACTGACGTGATGAACAACCACATGTTCGACGCCGTGCGCAGCGCGGCCGCTGCGCGCGATGCGGCCTTTATCATCACGGCGGGCGGAAGCGTGTGGACCTATGGGGACATGCTCGACTTCTCTAGCCGCCTTGCCGGCCGGCTCCTGGCGCTGGGCGTAAAACCCGGCGACCGGGTCGCCGTGCAGGTCGAGAAAAGCCCCGAAGCGCTGATGCTCTATCTCGCCTGCCTGCGCGCCGGCGCAGTCTACCTGCCGCTCAACACCGCCTACACGCTCGCCGAGCTCGACTATTTCATCGGCGACGCCGAACCGGCTCTTGTCGTGACGCCGCCGGCCTCGGGGGCCGACGTGGGGCCGGTGGCGGCAGCCCACGGGGCGAGGCTCGAAACGCTCGACAATCGCGGCGGCGGCTCGCTGCTCGACGGCATCGATGGCTTCTCGGCCGGGTTCGCCGACGTGGCGCGCGGTCCGGGCGACCTCGCCGCCATCCTCTACACGTCGGGCACGACGGGCCGGTCGAAGGGCGCCATGCTGACGCACGACAATCTGCTGTCGAACGCGATGACGCTGCGGGACCACTGGCGCTTCACAGCGCGGGACCGGCTGATCCACGCGCTGCCGATCTTCCACACCCACGGCCTGTTCGTCGCCTCGAATGTTATCCTGCTCGCCGGCGCATCGATGTTTTTTCTGCCGAAGTTCGACGCCGATGAAGCGTTGCGCCTGATGGCGGCCGCGACTGCGATGATGGGCGTGCCGACCTTCTATGTGCGGCTGGTCCAGCATCCCGGCCTGACGCGGGAGGCGACCGCCGGGATGCGGCTCTTCGTATCCGGTTCGGCGCCGCTGCTCGCGGAGACGCACCGGCTTTTCAGCGAGAAGACCGGCCACGCCATCCTCGAACGCTACGGCATGACCGAGACGAACATGAACACGTCGAACCCGTATGATGGCGAGCGCGTGGCCGGCACGGTCGGCTTCCCGCTTCCGGGCGTCGACCTGAGAATTGTCGACCCCGACACCAGCGCGATCGTAGCCCAGGGCGAGACGGGCATGATCGAGGTTCGTGGTCCCAACGTGTTCAAGGGCTACTGGCGCATGCCGGAAAAGACCGCCGCCGAGTTCCGCTCCGATGGTTTTTTCATCACCGGCGATCTCGGTCTGGTCGACGGTCGCGGCTATGTCCACATCGTCGGCCGGGGCAAGGACCTCGTGATCTCCGGCGGCTACAACATCTATCCCAAGGAGGTCGAGTCCGAGATCGACCAGTTGTACGGCGTGGTCGAGAGCGCCGTGATTGGCGTGCCGCATCCCGATTTCGGCGAGGGCGTCACCGCCGTGATCGTCAAACGGCCGGACGCCGCGATCGACGAAGCGGTGGTGCTGGATGGGCTGAAGCCGCGGCTGGCGCGCTACAAGCAGCCGAAGAAAGTGCTGTTCGTCGAGGACCTGCCGCGCAACACGATGGGCAAGGTGCAAAAGAACGTGCTGCGCGAGCGCTATAAGGGCCTCTACGGCGGCTGAACCCTGTCTCCGACAGCCCGGCCGGCTGGGCAAGCCCATTCACCCGGCTGCGACGAGCCGGGACGCGCGGTGAAGCTGCCTGTCACCGACGGAAGCGCAGGTTCCGTCGTGTGAGCTCGCTGACCGAGGTGCAGCCCATCAGCTTCATGCCACGCTCGATCTCGATGTGCATCAATTCAAGCGCGCGTTCGACGCCGGCCTGCCCGGCGGCCGCCAAGGGGAAGAGGTAGTAGCGACCCAATCCGACGGCCCTCGCGCCCAGCGAAAGCGCCTTGAGCACATGGGTGCCGCGCTGCACGCCGCCATCCATCATCACATCGATTCTGTCCCCCACCGCATCGACGATCTCGGCGAGCTGGTCGAAGGCGGTACGCGAGCCGTCGAGTTGGCGACCGCCGTGATTGGAGAGGACAATTCCGGTGCAGCCAATCTCGACCGCACGCCTGGCATCCTCGACCGACATGATGCCTTTCAGGCAGAATTGTCCGCCCCAGTGCTGCACCATCTCGGCAACGTCATCCCACGACATCGAGGGGTCCAACATTTCCGTGAAGTAGCGGCTGATCGACATCACGCCGCCGCCCATGTCGACATGGCCATCGAGCTGCGGCAGCCGGAACTGCTCATGCGTGTAGTAGTTGATCGCCCAGGATGGCTTGATCGCGAACTGGGCGATGCCGGCGAGGTTGAGCTTGAAGGGAATGGCGAAGCCTGTCCGCTTGTCGCGCTCGCGGTTGCCACCAGTGATGCTGTCCACTGTCAGCATCATCACTTCCACGCCCGCCTGCTTGGCCCGGGCCATCATCTCACGGTTCAATCCACGATCCTTGTGGAAGTAGAACTGGTAGACCTGCGGCCCATTGCTGATCTGGCGCGCCTCTTCGAGGCTGACGGTGCCGAGCGAGGAGACGCCGAACATCGTGCCATATTTCGCCGCCGCTGCCGCCACCGCACGCTCGCCCTGATGGTGGAACAGGCGCTGCAGTGCCGTTGGCGAGCAGTAGACCGGCATCGCCAGCTTCTGGCCCATGACGGTGACCGACATGTCCACGTCGGTCACGCCGCGCAGGACGTTCGGCACCAGGTCGCAGTCGTCGAAGGCAGCCCTGTTGCGCCGATAGGTGACTTCGTCATCGGCCGCACCGTCAATGTAGTTGAAGATCGGTCGGGGAAGGCGCTGTTTGGCCATGCCGCGGAAGTCATGGAAGTTGTGGCAGTTGCTCAGACGCATGTCATCACTCTGTTGGCTCGGGCTCAACTTCGTTGGCCCCGGGCTCACCTGCCCGATAGTACGCTGCTGTGCAATGCTTCTCGCCAGCAGACGCTGGGCTTCCCGCTACAGACGCCGGTTAAACGATAGACACCGCGACGGTCGACCCGGTCGCGGGGCGAAGGTCGGCCAGCTCTGGAGACGTGGTGGCAAGGTCGGCAATTGACGATACCATATGACCTTGAAGCTGTGGGGAAAGGGCGTCGGTCGAGCGGACAGTTTCCCGTTCGTCGTCACCATTGTTGATGCCGGGCGTTTGGTGAATTGTGGAAGCATGAAGACAGAATTGCATACGTTGCAGGCAGCGGGTCGCCCTTTCGCCAATTACGACTTGCAATTTGTTGGCCCGCACTTTGTTGGCCCGCACTTTGTTGGAGAGCCAAATGCAGGACTTCATTCTCTTTGCGATCGTCGGGTTTGTGGCCCAAGCCGTGGACGGGGCTCTCGGCATGGCCTACGGCGTAGTTTGCTCGACAACGCTGCTGGCGTTTGGCGTGTCTCCCGCACACGCTTCGGCTTCAGTTCACGCGGCTGAGCTGTTTACTACCGCGGCCTCCGGTTCGGCTCACATCTATCACCGCAATATCGACTGGAAACTTTTCTGGCGGCTAATGCCGTTTGGCGTGCTCGGCGGCGTTCTCGGCGCTTTTGTGCTGACGTCGTTTGAAGGTGCAGTCATGAGGCCGTATGTGACCACATACCTTGCGCTCGTCGGAGCTTGGCTCCTGTTCCGCTCGTTCCGGCGGATCCCGAGTGAGCCGGTCCCTGCAGGCGCGGTAGCTCCTCTTGGACTTGGTGGTGGATTTCTCGACGCCGCAGGGGGTGGCGGATGGGGACCCGTGGTGACGACAGGCCTTCTCGGTTTTGGCGGGACGCCGCGCTACGTCATCGGCACGGTAAATGCCAGCGAGTTCCTCATCACGCTCTCGGTGTCCCTGACCTTCCTGTTTGCGTTGCTGACCGGCCATTGGGAGGAGGCAGGAGAGCTGACGGAAAACCTGTTCCCCGTTGCCGGCCTGATCCTTGGCGGCGTGGTCGCGGCGCCGATTGCCGGATTTGTAGTGAAGTCGATCGCGGAAAAGACCCTTCTCAGGCTGGTTGGCGTTCTCATCATACTGCTGGCAGGCTGGCAAACCGCGGAACTCCTGGAGTTGGTGTAAACCAACGTCGCCGCGGCGGAGATAAACTCGTTTCCCAAATGGAACGAAGAGAGCCCTGTGTTGTTTGGCTTCCGTGGACAACCGGAGGCCAAGTCAATGAAAAGATTGCTTGCAACAACAGGTTTGGCGCTGGCGGTCGCGGTGCCTGCAGCGGCCCAGGACACCGCGACCGCGAAGGCCGAATTCGTCAACATGGCTGGCGAGAAGAACGGAACGGCCACGCTCACCGAGACGGCGCAGGGTGTGCTGATAGCGTTGGAGGTAACGGGACTGCCGGCGGGCGAATGGGTCGCGTTCCATGTTCATGAAACTGGAAAGTGCGATCATCAGACCGGCCATGACTCGGCAGGTGGGCACTTCAATCCGACAAATGCCGAACATGGATATCTCGCCGCAAAGGGTCCGCACGCGGGCGATATACCAAATCAGCGGGTCGGCACCGACGGCGTTTTGCGTGCCCAGGCTTTCAACAGCATGGTCAAGCTGGATGGCGGAGAAACGGCGATCCGAGGCAAGGCGTTGATGATCCACGGCGGACAGGACGATTACAAAAGCCAACCCGCCGGCGATGCCGGAAAACGCCAGGCCTGCGCCGTGATCGAATGAGAAGCGGAGCGCAAACGCCTAGAGCATTTTGCAGCCAAGTGGAATCTCTTGGCGTCGCAAAATGCGGCTAAAACAAATAGATAGAGCGGGATGCCCAGTTCAATTTGAACACATCCCGCTCTAGTCAGCCAGCGCTTCCTCGCCCATGCTCTCCATTGCCTCAATGATCCGCCCGAGCAGCGCATGGAGGTCGTCGCGGTGGCCGCTGCGGCCGGCGGGGCCATTTTCATCGGATGTCATGACCACGGTCAACGCACGCCCCGGCACAACATAGACCATCTGCCCGCCATATCCCCAGCCATAGAAGACCGCTTCGCCCGCGATCTGGCGCATGAACCAGCCATAGCCATAGCCGTCACCGGTGAAACGGGAGGCGGTGCGTGGCTGCCAGGAGAGCTTGATCCAATCGGCCGGCACGATCTGCTGTCCGCCGCGGCTCATCCCGCCGCTGCGGTAGAGCTCGCCAAAGGCGAGCAGCGAGCGCGGGCTCATGGCCATCTGGTTGCCGCCGATGTAGATGCCCTGTCGGTCGCGGTCCCAGGCGGCGATGGAAAAGCCCTCCTGTGGCCCCAGCCATTCGCGCGCCAGTTCCAGCGTTGAGCGGCCGGTCCGGCGCGTCAGGATCGCCGACAGGAGATGGGTCGAGCCGGTGGAATAGAGCATGGCACCACCCGGTTCGTCGTCGAAGGGCATGGCGAGCGCTGCCCGCACCCAGTTGTCGCTTGCCACCCAGCGCCCGTAGTTTGGGCCGGAGGTCCGCCCCAGCCCTGCCTGCATGGAAAGCAGATGGCCGATCGTAATCTCCTGGAGCCGCGGATCCGCGTCGGCGGGCAGGTCGGCTTGAAGAAGCGGAGCGATCCTCTGGTTGGTGCCTTGGAGCACGCCCTTGTCGATGGCAATGCCGACGAGCGCGGATATGATCGACTTGGAGGCGGATTTTATGTTGGCAGGGCGTGCTGGAGAGTGGCCGCGATAACCACGCTCCGCCACCACCGAGCCTTCATGCGCGATGACAATTGTGTGCAGCGGCGTCAGGCGCTCGGCCTCATCAAAGAGCTTTTCAAGCCGCTCCCCCAGGCCGTCCGCACCGTGAGCAGCGACGGAACAGATGAGGAGAAAGGCCAGAATCACGGTGGGGCGCTTCAGCATGAAACCAGCCTGGGACGCATTTCTGGCAAGACAAAGGTGACGCGGCTGGCAAAGACGTCCGCCTCGCACAAGATAGTCGGCAGGCCGCCGTACGTCCGGGGCAAGGCAGCGGCTATTCGAGCATCAGCAGCTCCACGAACCGGAGTTTCTGACCCGTTCCAGTCGTTCTCGGCACACCTGATGAACGACTGCTGTGCGCCTCAAGTCGGCCATTAAAGTTAGCTGTGCCATCGCCCTAAAGCGGACATTGCCGGCGACGGCGCTGGAAGTCGCGGGTGCGCCACTACCGTGGACTCGCGCACCCGTTGTAGGCGTTGTTCCGCGATCACCGGTGTGGCAACGTCGGTGCCCGCGCTGATGCTCCGCACCGTGGCATGCGCCTGTCCTTCATTGTCACGCTTGCCCCGGCTCAGACGCCAGCGATTTTGTAAGTCGCGTCGCCAGCTGTTCTCCCGCTTGCTTGGCGGCGGCGTGCGCCTGCTTAAGATTAGACGCCGCGAGGTCCCGCAACGAGGCCATAGCGGGATTAACATCAGCGAGGGTCAGCTCGACATCGATGAGTTGGAGGTCCAATCCCCAGCCGTCTTCGAAGATGCGCCTAAGCCAGGGCGTCGCGTGGTCCCAGCCTTCCTTCAGCATGCCAGGGCCGTACGCGCCTCCACGCGCTGAGATCAGATAGGCGGGACGCTTCGAGATCGGCGACGCCACCTTAACGGTGAAACGCGGTTCGGTGACCAGAAGGTCAATCCACGCCTTTGCGTGTTGCGAAACAGCGTAATTGTAGAGCGGAACCGAAAAAATGAAGGCATCTGCTGCCAGCATCCCATCGGCCAATTTGGTTGCCAGCGCTGCCGCCTCCACCTCCTCCGTCGTGCGTTCGCTGAGGGCCTTTGGACCAGCCTGCACGGCACGGGCCCAAGCTGTTGCAGGCAGGGGTGAAAGGCCAACGTCCCGCCTCACGACATCCAGCTCTGCCAGTTGCGTTCGGATAGAGTCCTCGAGCGTTGAAGCTAGAGCGCGGCTTTGAGAGCCGACGGCACGAATGCTTGCATCCAAACGAAAAATCGTCGTCACGGCTCAAGCCTTCCTCTTCTTGAGAAAGGCGACCAGCGCCTCATTCACTGCCTCAGACGCCTCGAGCTGTGGCCAGTGCCCGACGCCCTCAAGTGGTAGGAACCCCTGGAGGTTTGGCACGGCCGGCTTGAGATCTTCCTCGTTCAAAGCTCGCATCTTAACCATGCTGTCTGCTGTGCCATACGCAAAGAAGGCTGGCTGTCGGATCTTCGCCCCGGCAAATGCTTTTGCTTGGTCGAAATAGGGCTGCATGCCGCGATAGATATTCAGTGGGCCGTGGAATCCATCACGCTGGAAGCCTGCGATCATCGTCTCGGCGTCCTCGCGGTCAGCGAAGGGCGGGATGCCGATCGGGGATGGCCGGTGCATATCTTTGCTTGGGTCCATCGGCCCCCATGCTTCGGAAGCATGGGGCAACCCCGACATCCAATAGAGAGCGCCCGGGAAAGTCGTGGCCGCATCCGCCCACTCCTGGTCGGCCTCCGGCTTCATGTGGCGGAACATATAAAAGGCTCCCTCCTTGCCGGCGGCCTTGAGCATTTCGAGCATGCTGGGCCCCGCACCCGGTAGCACCGGAGGGACACTGAGGCCGAAGACCGCGTCAAACAGATCCGGACGCATCACCGCCGCGTTCCAGCTCACCGTCGCACCGAAGTCGTGGCCGACCAGGCTAGCGCGCTCGATCCCGAGTTCCGTGAGGATGCCGACAAGGTCTCCGACATGGTAGAGAACCGTGTAAAGCGCGGCGTCTTCAGGCTTGGAGCTATCGCCATAGCCACGCGTATCGAACGATATCGCGCGGTAACCCGCGGCCGCGACTGCCGCCATCTGCCGGCGCCAGCCCCGCCATCCGTCAGGAAAGCCGTGGACGAACAGCACAGCCGGGCCCTCGCCTTCCTCGACAACGTTCAGCTTGACGCCATTGGTTTCTACAAAGGTCTGCTTCAGCGGTTTATTCCGATCCATGAAACTCATCTTTGATACTCCATTTGAATTGTGAAATTGACGCACGCGGTGCGGCGACCACTGAGATCGATCTGTGAAGTACACATTTCGATAATAGTTCGCGTGCGGTCGAGATGGTGTTCGGCTTTACTTGAGACTCTCTGTCATCCGTCTCCGAGTCAGGTCGGCAGACAAGCCGCTGCCTGACTCCGAGAATTGATGTCAGCACCGGATGGGCAGTTCCTCGATCAGGCGGACCGAAGCCAGGATGTGTGCTGCAAACGCTTCGAGGAATTTCGAGCCCTTGTCCCCGATGGCACCCAGATCGTCTGCCACGGCAAAGTTGCCGGACGCGGACGCCAAGTGAAGGACACGGATGTCGCTTGCATATGCTTGGCGAACGGCAGCCCTCAGCGACGAGGGAAAGTCGGACCCTGGCTCGCTGTCTGCATCACCGAGCAAGATCAGCCTGCCCACGGCACCGTGTTGCTCGAAGCGGAACGTACTCATGTTTTACCTCCTAACTTACTGACTGATCTAGCCAGGCAGGCCTAACGCCTGCTACAAAACGGCTGGCGTCTCATGTCGCGACTGGCGGATGACCAAGCCAGTTATGTTATGTGCGTTACAAAATAGAAGACTGTCAATGGCTCGTCCTCGCGCGTTCGAAGAAAGTGAAGTGCTCGATCGCGCAGCGGACGTGTTCGGCCGCCGCGGCTACGACGGATCAACCATGGCGGAGCTGACTGCCGCGATGGGCTTGAACTCTCCCAGCATCTACGCCGCCTTTGGAAGCAAGCGCGGGCTCTTCGACGCCGTTCTCAGGCGCTGTAGCGCTCGCGAGGACGAGCACTGGGAATGGGCACTCGCAGCCCCGACAGCCGAAGAAGTCGTCAAACGCTTGCTGACGACCTCGCCCGCGCAGGAGTCCAGCCGCGTCCTCGTCCATGCGGGCTTGGCGATGGGCAGCAAGAATGCCGACGTCCCCGCTGCGCTGCTTCATCGCCGCCAATCGGCAGAACTGAAGCTTCGAGACCGGTTCGAAGAGGCGAAACGGACTGGCGAACTCCCCCTGGACGCTGATGCCTCAAGGCTGGCGAGCTATGTGACGTCGGTTCTCGGCGGCCTCGCTATGAAAGCCGCCGGCGGGGCGCCGCACGCCGAACTGCGAGAGGGTGCCGAACAGGCGGTGGCGGCCTGGCGGGCGATCAGCGACGTTGCAGCCGCCGCGAGCACCTCATCGAGGGGGGCGGCACCGGCAGGCGAGTTAGGCCGCGACCCGCGAAGGTTCAGCGCTGACACAGCGCTCGATGCTGCCATGAAGGTCTTTTGGACCAAGGGTTTCGCGGGCGCATCGTTGAATGATCTCACTGAGGCGATGGGAATCACTCGACCCAGTCTCTACGCCGCATTCGGCAACAAAGAAGCATTGTTTTTCAAGGCCCTCGACCTCTATCAGTCACTTCGTAAAGACTACCTAACTGAAGCGCTCCAAGCTCCGACGGCGCGAGGCGTTTTCGAAGCGCTGCTCAGGGGAGCGCTACGCGATCAACAGGCAGAGGGGCAACCGCGCGGCTGCCTCATGGTTCTTAACGCAATGCAAGGCGGTGATGAGGCGCAGCCCATTCGCAACGAAGTCCTCAGGCGCCAGGCCATCGGGCGCGACTTGCTCGCGGCCCGGTTTGAGCGGGCCAAACGCGACGGCGACCTGTTGCCGACCGTCAATGTCGAAGGTCTCGTGCGCTTTGTCCAATCCCTGATGCACGGCATCCTCATGCAGGGAGGGGCTGGCGCAAGCCAACGTGAGCTTGAGGCGTTGGTTGAGAGCGCCTTGACCATGTGGACCGCATCGGCCGAATTACCGATCAGTAAAGATTAGGCGCGGATAATCTGTCACGATCTTTACCGATCGATAGCTTGTCCTTTGCTATCGGGGGCCTGCTGGGGTTGGAGTAGCCATCGCGGACGCCACAATTCCCGAAGACGACCACTCGCTGCGCTCACGATTTCCGTGAACCAACACGCGCGCGGCGACTAGTCTGAAACACCGGTAGGCAATTTCTCGTTTGTTGACTCGAAGGACCGCTCATGGGTGCAGGTGTCCGACGCGATAGCTGGCCTTCTCGGGAAGTTCTTTGACTTTGTGAATCGAAACTCGGCGACCGATCTCAGCGAGGCCCAAGCCGCGTTCAATGATCGACAGAAGCGCGGCCTCGAAACGCTGATCCGCTTGATTGGTCGATCGATAGAAGAGTGCCCGGCTTTCGTTCACTATGTGGTGTCGCTGGAGGATCAACAACGACGGGCGAGCGTGCTTGGCTTCTAGCCGCCATCACGGTGGGCTCGTGAATGACCGCTTCTGGAGTTGGCATGGAGAGCCCGGAACGGCTTACTTGAGGTCGGCTGCAGAACGGCAGCTTCTCACATTGCCCAGCCGATACCGGATCGTCCGCCCCCGGCCCCAGAGCCGACATTTTTGCGATCAGCTTGGCAAGGACAGCTTCTGTGCAAGCTGCCGTTTCGCGCGGGCGCGCGGCCTCTATTTCCGGTTACCCCAGCTTTGCCCGTGCCTTCGCTGTCCAGGCGTTGAACAGTCGGTCGGCGATGATGCCGATGAAGGCGATGGCGAGGCCTGCGACGATGCCGCGGCCGGAATCGGCCTTGGACAGCGCGATGAACACCTCCTGGCCGAGATCGCGCGTGCCGACCATGGCGCAGATGATGATCATCGCCAGCGCCATCAGGATCGTCTGGTTGACCCCCAGCATGATCTCGGGCAACGCCAGCGGCAGCTGTACGCGCAGGAACGTCTGGCGCTTGGTGCAGCCCGACACTTTTGCCGCTTCGATCAGCGCCGGCGGCACCTGCCTGAGGCCGTGATTGGTGTAGCGGATAGCCGGCACCACGGCGAAGGCGACGGTCGCGATCATCGCCGTCACGTCGCCGACGCGGAACAGCATCACCACCGGAATGATGAAGCAGAACGACGGCAGCACCTGCAGCGTGTCGATGACCGGGGTGACGATCTTCTCGACACGGTCGCTGCGCGATGCCATCAGCCCGATCGGGATGCCGATCAGACACGCGATAAAGGCCGAGATGCCGCACAGGTAGACCGTCGCCATGGTCTTTTCCCAAAGCCCGGTCACCGCGCAGAAGGCGGTCAGCGCCGCGACCAGGGCGGCCAGGCGCAGGCCGCCGAGCTGGTAGCCGGCAAGGCCGAGCAGGAACACTGCGCCCAGCCACGGAAAACCCTCGCAGAAGGCGCGCACCGGGTTCAGTACGTTGAGGATCAGCGCCACGCGGAACGCCTCGATCGTGTCGAAGAAATTGATCGTGATCCAGCTCACCGCTGCCTTCCACATGGGCGCGGTGGTGAGGGTCATCGCCTTCGGCAATGCCGCGAACGCAGGCACGAATAAGCCGAGCAGCGTGGTGGCGGTAACAATAGCGATGGCCAGCGTCAGATTGGGGTAGCGCCGCCAGAAGCTTGGGCTCACCTCCTGATAGGCATGGCCCTTGGCGTGATTGCGCGCAATCGCCTGGCTCAGCCGGTCTAGCGCGATCGCCAGCGCGACGATGGCGAGGCCGGCTTCCATCGCCTCGCCGACCTTCAGAGCGCGCAGCGCCAAAAGCACGTCGTAGCCGAGGCCGCCGGCGCCGATCATCGAGGCGATGATGACCATGTTGAGCGCCAGCATGATCACCTGGTTGACGCCGACCATCAATGTGGGGCGCGCCGACGGCAAAAGCACCCGCCACAGTTTCTGGCGCGCCGTGCAGCCGGCCATCTCGCTGAAATCGTCGATCTCGGACGGCACCCGCGACAGCCCCAGCATTGTCGCGCGCACCATTGGCGGCGTCGCGAAAATGGCCGTCGCGATCATCGCCGAAACCGGGCTGTTGCCGAACAGGAGCAACATCGGGATCAGATAGGCGAAGGTCGGGATGGTCTGCATCAGGTCGAGGGCAGGGGAGATCAACAGCCTCTCCGCCCATGGCTTGCGCCACGCCCAGATGCCGACGAACAGGCCGGTGACGATGCAGAACGGTACGGCGATGGAGATCAGCCCGAGCGTCAGCATGGCGCTGGTCCATTGGCCGAACAGCGCGATATAGAGGAAACAGCCGCCGACCAGCGCGCCAAGCTTCCAGCCGCCGGCGGCGCGTCCGGCCAGGAATGCGGCAATGCAGACGCCGACCCAGGACAGGCGCGGCAAGACGATCATATCCGCACCATGGCCGATCTTGAAATTCTTGGCCAAAAGGCTGAGCGCGAAGTCGAGCGGCACGCCGAGCACCGTGGTGATCGACCGCGTCAGCCAGGATAGGTTCCGCTTCACCCAGTTCATCAGCGCGCTGACCCAGTCGGTGACGGGAACGATTGCGCTGCCCGGATAATTAACCGCCCAAGGCATTCTGTCCTGCAGCAGGAACACGGCAAGCACGACGGCAAGGGCGCAGACCCAGACCACCAGCCAGATCTGGACCGGCCGCGATCTCGCCTCGCTCGTGCTTGCCGTCACCGTCATGCGCCGGCCCCATGGCGCTCGATGCCTGCCAGAAGATCGATCACCGCTTGCGGCGTAACCTCGCCGATCGGCTTGCCGGTGCCGTTGACCACGGCGAACGGCTTGCCGGACGACACGATATCAGCCGAAAAACTTGATATCTTGGCATCCGGCGCGACCACGCCGCCATGCTCGGCGCCGTCGCAGGCGCGCATCAGGCTTCGCGCCGAGATCACCTTGGCGCGGTCGACGTCGCGGGTGAATTCGGCGACATAGTCGGTTGCCGGGTTGACCACCAGCTCTTCCGGCGTGCCGATCTGGATGACCTCGCCGTCCTTCATGATGGCGATGCGGTCGGCCAGCCGGATGGCCTCGTCGAAATCATGGGTGATGAAGACGATGGTCTTGTGCAGCATGGTCTGCAGCCGCATCAGCTCGTCCTGCATCTCGCGGCGGATCAGCGGATCGAGCGCCGAAAACGGCTCGTCGAGAAACCAGATCTCCGGCTTGGTGGCGAGGCTGCGGGCGATGCCGACGCGCTGCTGCTGGCCGCCTGAAAGCTCGCGCGGATAGAAATGCTCGCGGCCGCGCAGGCCGACAAGCTCGATGACCTCGCGTGCCCGCTTTTCGCGCGTCGGCCGGTCCTGTCCCTGGATGCCCAGTGGAAAGGCGATGTTCTCCAGCACGTTCAGATGCGGCAAAAGTGCAAAATTCTGGAACACCATGCCCATGCGATGGCGCCTGAGCTCGATCAGCGCGGCATCGGAAATCTTGAGGAGATCCTTGCCCTCGAATTCGACCTTGCCGTGGGTCGGCTCGACCAGCCGCGACATGCAGCGCACCAGCGTCGATTTGCCGGAGCCGGACAGACCCATGATGATGAAGATCTCGCCCTGGCGGATTTCAAGGTCGACGGCGCGCACCGCACCGACCAGCCCGGCGGCCGCGACATCCGCCATGCTGGCCTTGCCGTCGCGCTGGCGGATGAAATTGACCGCGTTCGCCCCGAACAGCTTCCAGACGTTGCGGCAGGCAAGTTTTATCGGGCGGGCATCCTTTGGCGTGCCTGCCGCTTGCCGCCCCTGTTCAGTCGTATTGGCCATGCAATCGTCCTTCTGGAATATGGGATAGAGACCCGGCCACAAGGAGCCGGATCTCGCAGTTTTCCAGTTGGAACGATCACTCGGCCCAGGCTTTCCAGTCGGCTTCGTGGGCGGCGATCCAGGCAGCCGCGACGTCTTCCGGCGTCTTGCCTTCGAGATCGATCTCGCCGCTCATCTTGTTGAGCTCGTCGGTGTCGACCGTGTAGTTTTTTGCGACCTTGTAGGCGACCGGCCATTTGTCCTTCATGCCGGCCCAGGAGTATTTCCAGATCTCGCCATGCGGCTTGCCGCAGTCATACTTCTCATCGGGGTTCACGCCCCATTTCGGGTCATTGTAGCACTCCGCCGTATAGTCGGGGAATTCGACCCATTCGCCCTTGTATTTGGCCGGCGCCCAATGCGGTGAATAGACCCACAGCATGATCGGCGCCTTGCGCTGGTAGGCCGAATCCAGTTCGGCGAACATCGCCGCGTCGGTGCCGGCATGGATGACGGTGAAGGGCAGTTTCAGCGACGCGGCACGCTCGTCGTCAAAACCTTCCCACGTCACGGGACCGCCGAGATAGCGGCCGTTCGGCGCCGTTTCGGCGGTCGAGAAGGCCTCGGCGCATTTCGGGTCCTTCAGCGCTTCCCAGTTTGGCAGGCCCGGGCATTTCTCTTTCATGTATTCGGGATACCACCATTCTTCCTTGGCCTTGGGCCCGAGCGCGCCGAGGCGTTCGGTCTGCCCGGTCGCATCCGAGGCCTTCATGGCTTCGCCGGCCGTCGTGTCCCAGAACTCCAGCGCGACATCGAGGTCGCCATTGGTAAGGCCGGTGGTCAGGCTGGAGAGATAGTCGGCGGTCGGGTACTCGACCGTGTATCCAAGCTTTTCAAGAATGCCGCCGAGGATCTTGGCGTTCAGGTTGACGCTGGTCCAGTCGAACAGCGCGATCTTGATCGGGTCGTTGGATTCTGGCGCCGCCGCATGGGCCGAAGGCGTGAGTGCACTTGCCGCGGCAAGCGCCAGGGCTCCCATTGATAAGTTCGAAATCATACTCCGAAGTGACATGCCTGTTCTCCTGTCAAGCTTTGGTGGAAGTTATCTTTCGTTCCCTTGTTACGTCTTTTTTTGATTGTGTTGGAAAAGCCGGTCGTTGCGCAAGGCCATTGGCATCATATTGCTGCCGGCGTTGAAGCCGACGCAGAGCGAATGGTGCCCACTTCGATGAAGATGTCGTGCGGGACGGGTTCGCGTCATGGCTGCCGATGGGTCGCTGCCGGAGCGGTGATCCGCTGATCGATCGCCGGTGCTGCGGCGCTCTGAAACGTGCGAGCCATCAAAGGTCCCATGATCTCGGCTGTCGCTTGGGCAAGCCAGCGGCTCGCCGAAGCTATTTTCATGGGATGAAATTATATATACCAACATTCATGTCGCGCAACGGATATTGCCGTGCGGATTGTGCAAATCGATCGCAGCTTCGCCGCCTGCCGATTATCCCGGCAGGTTGCTGCGTCGTTGCTCACGACATGATCAGGCCGCCATCGACGTTGATGGTCTGGCCGGTGATGTAGGCGGCGTCGTTGCTGGCCAGAAAACTGACCAGGCCGGACACGTCCTCGCCGCTGCCCGCGCGGCCCATCGGGATATTCTCTACCCATTCGGCCATCAGCTCGCCGGGCTTGTAATCGCCCATCAGTCTGCCCCATGCCGCGTCGTTGTAGGCCCACATGTCGGTGTCGATGATGCCGGGGCAGATCGCGTTGACGGTGATCTTCTCTTTCGCCACTTCCTTGGCGAGGCTCTGGGTGATGCCGACGACGCCGAATTTCGAAGCGGCATAGTGCGGCGTGTAGATGAAGCCCTGCCGCGCCTGGCCGGATGCGGTGTTGATCAGCCTGCCGCCGTCGCCATGCTTGCGGATGCGTGCGATCGCCTCCTGGCAGCACAGGAACACGCCCTTGGTGTTCACCGCCATCACCTTGTCCCATTCGGCCTCGGTCATCGCCTCGATCCTGGCGATGGTGATGACGCCGGCATTCTGCACGGAGATGTCGACGCGGCCGAACTGCTGTTCGGCCAGATCGTAGAGGGCGGCGACCTCGTCCTTTTTCGTCACGTCCATGCGCAGCGATGCGACCTTGGCGCCTTCCGCCTTCAGGCCGGCGGCGACCTCGTCGACGCGCGGATCGATGGCGCTGACGACGACGGCCGCACCTTCCGCCGCGAAGCGCCTGGCCATCGCCGCACCGATGCCGCCGCTGGCGCCTGTGATGACCGCCGTCTTACCCTGGAATCGCTTCTGCATTTCTTCTCCTACCAGCAGACGAAGCCGCCATCGACGATCAGGTCGATGCCGGTGACGAAACTCGAGGCGCGGCTGGCCAGGAATACGGTCGGGCCGACCATTTCCTCCGGCGCCGCCATGCGCCCCATTGGCGTATCGCGCTCGAAGATTTTGACCTGGTCGGCGACCTCCGGCCGCTTGTTCATCGGCGTCAGCGTGTAGCCGGGACTGACGACATTGACGCGCAGGCCGCGGTCGGCCCATTCCATGGCAAGGCTCTTCGACATGTGGATGACGGCGGCCTTCGACGAATTGTAATGCGCCTGAGTCAGGCCGCGATTGACGATCGAGCCCGACATCGAGGCGATGTTGATGATCGAGCCCTTGCGCCGCGTCAGCATTGTGCGCGCTTCGGCCTGGCAGGACAGGAACACGCCGCTGACATTGACGTCGTAGAGCTTCTGCCATTTGTCCATCGACAGCGTCTCGGCCGGCTCGGCTCCGGCAACACCGGCATTGTTGACGGCGACGGTCAGCGGGCCGAGTTCGGTTTCCGTGCGCTTGATCGCCACTGCCAGATCGGCTTCCGAAGTCACCGTGCCGGTCAGTACCAGTGCCTTGCGGCCGAGCGCCGAGATCCTGTGCGCGGTCTCGTCCAGTCCACCCTTGGAGGCATGGCCGAAACAGGCGATGTCGGCGCCGGCCTCGGCCAGGCCGATGGCGATTGCTTGCCCGATGCCGCTGCCGGCGCCGGTGACGAGGGCAACGTCCCCGTGAAGATCGAATAGTTTCATCGAAATGTTTCCTGTTGAGCAGCCGGTGCTACCGGGAATGAAGGGGCGCCAGTCCTGGCTGGCGCCCCGCGCGGTCCGGTGCCTGGGAGGATATCACCTGCTGCGCTTTATTCCGATTCCCCGGTTTTGCTCCGCTAAGCTGCCCTAGCTTGTGGCAAGTTCCATGACGGCGATGTTGCTCGCTTCGCTGCGGTCGAGAATTCCGCGCTGGCGGCCGCGGCTCAGCACCAGCACGCGATGCGACAGGCCGAGCACTTCCTCGAGGTCGGAACTCACCACCACCACCGCCATGCCGGAGCGGGCGAGGTCGGCGATGACGTCGTAGATCGCGGCGCGGGCGCCGACATCGATGCCGCGTGTCGGCTCGTCCAGGATGAACACCTTGGGCGGCCGCGAAATCCATTTGGCGATGATCACCTTTTGCTGGTTGCCGCCGGAAAGCTTGCTGATCGCCTGGTTCGGCCGGCCCTTGACGCCGAGCCTGGAGATGCCGGCCTCGGCGAATTTCTGCACCGCCTTCGGAAACACCCAGCCGTTCGGCGCGACATGGTCGAAATTGCCGATCGCCAGATTCTCGCCGATGGTCTGGTCGAGCACCACGCCCTGCGCCTTGCGGTCTTCCGGCACCAGCACGACACCGGCCTTGATCGCCGCAGCCGGGTTGTTGAGGTGCACCGGCTGGCCTCCGACACGCACCGAGCCGGACGAAATCGGATCGGCGCCGGCGATCGCCCGCACCAGCTCCGTGCGCCCGGCGCCAATCAGCCCGGCGATGCCGAGGATTTCGCCGGCCCGCACCGAAAAGCTGACATTCTGGAAACTGCGTTCCGGCGAGGACAGGTTCTCGACCTCGAGCAACGTCTCGCTGCCCGGCTCCGACAGCGACGGGAACATCCGCTCGACGCTGCGGCCGACCATCTGCTCGACCACCGTGCGCACGGACACGTCGGCGCGCTCGTGCCGGGCGACGATGCGCCCGTCGCGCATTACCACCACGCGGTCGGCGATCTCTGCGATCTCGTCCAGCCGGTGGCTGATATAGATGAAGGACATGCCCTCCGCCTTGAGCTTGCGGATCTGCTTGAACAACAGTTCCGTTTCCTCGCCGCCAAGCGCGGCTGTCGGTTCGTCGAAGATCAGAAGCTCGGCATTGAGCGTCAGCGCCTTGGCGATCTCGACCTGCTGCTGGGCGGCGATGCGCAGCGTGCGCACCTTGCGCTCCGGCGAGACATCGAGGCCGAGCCGCTTCAACTGCGCCGATGCCCGCGCATTCATGGCCGCGCGGTCGATGCGGCCGCCGCGCATCGGCAGGCGCCCGACATAGACGTTCTCGGCCACCGACAGATCCGGCAGCAGCTTCAGCTCCTGATGGATCATGCCGACGCCGGCGTCGATGGCCGCGGCGGGAGAGGCGGGGGAATAGAGTTTCCCCCGCCATGTGATGGTGCCGGCATCGGGTTTGGTCGACCCGGCGATGATGTTCGAAACGGTGGACTTGCCGGCGCCGTTTTCTCCAAGCAGCGCCACGACCTCACCCGGCCGCACCTCGAAACTCGCATCGGCCAGGACCTGGACCGGCCCATAGCTCTTGCAGAGGCCGCTGACGGAGAGCCCCTGGTGGGGGCTCTCGCTATGGCGAGGATCAGAAAACATCGTTCCGCTCTTCAGTACCTAGGGATGCCAGGTTTCAGGGATGCTTGGCGATGAACTGCTCGACATTGTCCTTGGTGGTCAGCGTCGCGTCCTGCAGCTGTTCCGCGGGGATGGTTTCGCCGGCCACCAGCTTGATCGCCGCATCGACGGCAAGCCGGCCCATGCCTTGTGTCTGCTGCGTCGCGGTCACGTCGAAGACACCGCCCTTCAGTGCCTTGAGCGCCGCCACGTCGCCGTCGAAGCCGGCAACCCAGACCTTGTGGCCGGGATTGGCGACCTTGACCGCCTGCGCGGCACCGAGCGCCAACGCGTCGGCCTGGCCGATGACGATCGACACGTCGGGATGCGACTGCAGCAGGTCCTGCGTCAGCTTGAAGCCTTCGTCCTGATGCCAGCCTTCGCTCCACAGCTCGCCGACCACCTTGATGTCGGGATAGGCGCTCAGCGCTTCGCCACAGCCCTTCGAGCGGTCGACCTCGGGCGTCGTGCCTTTCTGGCCATGGATGATGATCAGCTCGCCCTTGCCGCCGGCCTGCTTGGCGATGTAGTCGCACACCGCCTTGGCCGATGCCACGCTGTTGGTGGCGATGAAAGTGTCGCCGGGGGCGCCGTCGGCGTTGCGGTCGACATTGATGACCGGGATGCCGGCAGCCTTGGCCGTCTTGGTCGGCACGGTAGCGGCGGTGGCACCGGCCGGGATGTAGATCAGCGCATCGATGTTCTGCGTGATCAGGTCCTGCACCTGGCTGACCTGGGTCGCCGAATCGCCCTTGGCGTCGACGGTGATGATCTCGATGCCCTTTTCCTTGCCATAGGCTTCGACCGACTGCTTGATCTGGTTGAAGAAGTCGGCCTGCAGATTGGCGACGGCAAGGCCAAGCTTCTTGGCGTCCTTGGCCGAGGCCATGTCGGACAGCCCGAGCAGCGGAATGATTGCTGCGGCAGCGAGCAGCAATGAGCGTTTGGTCAGCATGTGTTTCCTCCGTTGATGTTCAATCTGTCCTGCCGGCGCATCACGGCGCCCCCTTGGCCGAACAACTCCCAGTTTCGGATCAACCGATCCGTTTTCGCCCGGATACCCCAAGCGAATCTCGTTGCGCCCCACCCTTCATTGCGCCCAACCCTTCATTGTGCTCTGCGCCGCCATGTATCGGTGGCCACCGCCAGCGCGATCACGACGCCGATCACCACCTGCTGGATGAAGGGCGACACGCCGAGCAGGTTCAGCCCGTTGCGCAGCACGCCGATGATGAGCACGCCGACGGCGGTGCCGCCAATCGAGCCGACGCCGCCCGACAGGCTGGCGCCGCCGATCACCACCGCCGCGATCGTGTCCAACTCGTAGCCGAAGCCGGAGCTCGGCTGGACGGAATCGAGCCGTGCCGCAAGCACGATGCCGGCGAGCCCGGCCAGCACGCCACAGATCGCGTAGACCCAGTTGGTCAGCGACTTGACCGGTATGCCGGACAGCCGGGCGACCTCGGCGCTGCCGCCGATCGCGTAGAGGCTGCGGCCGGTCGCGCGGTAGTTCAGGAAGATAGCGAAGATGATGGCCAGCACGATCATCAAGCCGACGGTGACCGACAGGACGCCGAAATGGCGAATGATCGACAGGCTGGTGAACCAGTCGGGAAAGCCGATGATCTGCGAGCCGTCGGTGATCATATTGGCGAGGCCGCGCGCCACCGACATCATGGCCAGCGTGGCGATGAAGGGCGGCAATTTGGTGACGGTCACGAGCAGGCCTGAAACCAGCCCGCAAAGCCCGGCAACGACAAGCGCCGTGACGATGCCGGCGGACATGCCGAGATTGAGATGGTCCGGATGAGCGACGAAGCCCATCACCATGGCGGCGAGCGCCAGCACGGAGCCGACGGACAGGTCGATGCCGCCGATCAGGATGACGAGCGTCATGCCGATCGCCATGATGCCGAGCACGGTGACCTGGTCGAGCACATTGAGAATGTTGCGGAAGGTCAGGAACGTGTCGGTGGTCAGCGACAGGACAAGGCACAAAAGCACCAGCCCGATCAGCGGTCCCATGGTCCCGGCGAACAGGGCCGAAAGCTTCGCGCCCGTCGCCGCCTGCGCGCCCGGGCCGGCCTTCAGCTCCCTTGCATCGTTGCTCACAGCCACTTTGCTCCTCCACCAGCAGTCCGGCGATGCGTCGCCGGCTCACTCTTGTTCACCAGGCAGCCTCCCCGTGAACAATTTATCTTTGATATGCAATTTTGTTCAGCTAAACTGTTCGTCGGAAAATTGTCAAGGCCCGCCGCGTCATTCCACGCCGGTTTGCGCCGCCAGGCGTTTGCCTTACGGAAGGCACGAAATGCCGCGTTTCAGGTCCGGTTCCCGTCCTGCGAATTCATTTTCGCTGCTTGAGCAGGGCAAAACGGCCAAGACGAAGTAAATGTTGACCATTTTGGCTTTCATCTCGCGTTGTGGACGATATATCCTGGGCCTGAATCCCGGGGCGCGCAGAACGATTTCGGATCGCTCGGCCGGATGCGCCATCTGAATGGCCTTGAAGGATCCGAACGACCGCGGAGGGCAAAAAGATGGCGATGACGGAGAATGACAGGGCCTCGCGCTTCCCGGATGCCGAGCTGAAGGCCCGTGCCGCGTGGCACTATTATGTCGAGGGGCTGACGCAGGAGAGGATTTCCGAAATCCTCGGCATTGGCCGCATCAAGGTGCATCGCATCCTTTCCGCCGCGCGCGAGGAGGGTGTCGTCCAGTTCCGCATTCGCGACAGCGTCGTCGAATGCATGGTGCTGGAAGAGGCCCTGAAGCAGCGCTTCGGCCTCAGCCAGGCCGTCGTGGTGCCGTCGGCCGCCGACCGCAGCAACGCGCCGCTGATGATCGGCCATGCAGCGGGCGCTTATCTGGCCGACAATGTGAATGCCGGCGACGTCATCGCGCTGGGCTGGGGGCGGACGCTGAAATTCGCCATCAACGAATTGCCGCGGCGGCTGATCGCCAGGACGACGGTGGTCTCCATGTTGGGCGGTCTTACCCACGCCCAGCCGCTCAATCCGACCGAAAGCGCCTGGGAGTTTGCCGAAAAGATCGGTGCGGAATGCTTTCTGCTGCCGGTGCCGGTCTATGCCGACAGGCCGGAGCAACGCGACGCTTTCATGAGCCAGCGCAGCGTTCAGGACGTCGTCTTCCGCGCGCGCCGGGCAAACATCGCCGTGCTCAGCGTCGGCTCGTTTTCAAACGACAGTCCGATCGCCAATTACGGCTTCATCAAGCCCAGCGAACTCGAGGAATTGCAGACGGCCGGCGCTGTTGGCGATATCTTATGTCATTTCATCGACGCCGAGGGCCGGCTGGTCGACCATGAGGTCAACCGCCGGGTCTGCGCCTATCCTCTGCAGGACCTGTCGGACATCCCGGCCATCATCCTGGTTTCGGGAGGGCAGGAAAAAGTTGCTATCATGCGGGCGGCGCTCGCCAACACCAGGATATCGGTTCTGATCACCGACGAGGATGCGGCCAAGGGCCTGCTCAACCGCTAAACCTTGCTTAGCGCCTCAAGGCGGACATGGATGTCGCGCGTCGCCTGATAGAGGTCGCGGTAGATCGCCCTGCGCGCGCGGTAACCGCAGACCAGCCCGTCGACCGGGTCGACATGCCTGGTGGGCAGCGCGGTCATCGCTTCGGCCGCCGTCTCGGGCGAGGCAAACCATCCTATCGCCGAAGCCGCCAGCATGGCGGCGCCGAGTGCCGCGGCTTCGTTGACCGGCGAGACGGAGAGCGGCCGCTCGAGCACGCTTGCCATGATCCGCATCAGCAGCGCCGAATTGGTGCCGCCGCCGGCGGCGATCATCGCCGCCGGCTTGCCGCCGGTCTGAGCTTCCATTGCCTCGCTGGCGATGGCTTGCTCGAAGGCGATGCCTTCCAGCACCGCGCGGAAGAGATGCTCCGGTCGGTGGTCGAGGGACAGGCCGACAATGGCGCCGCGCGCAGCACCATCCCAATAGGGGCTCATGACGCCGGCCCAATAGGGCATGACGAGCAGTCCTTCGCTGCCGGCGGCAACATCCACCGCCGCTTTCTCCAGCGCTGCGGCCGACGGCGAGCCGGTGGTGCGAACGATCCAGTCGACCAGCTGCATGCCCGAGCGCAGCACGGTCTCCAGCATGAACCCCGAGCCGGTCGGCGAGACCAGTGTTCGAAACGCGTCCGACGTTTTGACCTTGCCAGAGTAGCAGCCGCTGACGACGCCCGAGCCAAGCGAAAGATAGCTCTTGCCTTCGCCATGGACGCCCATGCCAAGGCCCATCGCCTGGCCGTCGCCGGCGCCGGCGACGACAGGCGTGCCGGCCTTCAGGCCGGTCAGCCGGGCCGCGCTTTCGACAAGTCCGCCGCAGATCGCGCCCGGCGCGACCAATTCCGGCAACTGCTCCGGTCGCAGCCCCGCGGCCGCAACGAGCTCAGGGTGCCAAGTGCCATTCTTGACGTCGAGCAGCCCGAGCGGATCCGCACTGGCCGTGCTGGTGACCAGACGTCCGGTCAGCCGGTGGACGAGGAAGCCATGCACGTCGACGAGTGCGGCGGCGTCGGCGAGCGCTTGCGGCTGGTGTTCGGCAAGCCAGCGAGCAGCATAGAGCGCCGGCGTCGGGTCCGGCGGCTTGCCGCTCCAGTCGCGGATCGCCGCGCGGCCGAGTTCGGCCGACAGCCTGATGACTTGCGGACGGGCGCGCTCGTCCAGCCACAGGATCGCCGGAATAAGCGGCCTGCCGGCATGATCGATCAGCGTGAAGGTCTCGCGCTGGTGGGCAATGGAAATCGCCGCCACGCGCGAAGCGCCAACCGCCTCAGTGACTTGGCTCAGCGCGCCAAGCAGTGCCGTCCACCAATGTTCGGCATCCTGCTCGAAATGGCCGGGTCTGGGATTGGCGAGCGGATAGGGCTCGCGCGCCTGGAACAGCTCCTCGCCGTCACGCGTGAAGGCAATTGCCTTCACGGCTGTCGTCGAGGCGTCGATCCCGATTACGACATCGTCCATCAGGCGGGGATCCGGTGGAGATCAGGCAGCGTTCGTAACGAACCGTCCATCCGACTGGTCGAGACGACGGCGGATCTGGGTTATCACCATCGAATCGTCGGGTACACAATTTTCATAGGTGAGGAAATCGCCTGATTTGATCGGCTTGACCACCTTGGCGCGTTCGGCGAGGCCGAGCGGCAGGGCGCCGCGGGCGCGCGCGTCCTCCCAGGTCATGGCAAAGCCGCGATAGTCGTTCTCGCCGATCATGCCGAGCGACTGGCCCAGGCCAAGGTCGCTCTTGGCAACCGCCACGGCTTCCGCCACTGGATGGTCGAGCGGCTCCATGTCGGCGCGCTTGTAGACCACGGCGCGCGCCGCCGACAGCGGCACTTCGAGGCTGGTCAAATGATAGGGGCGGAAGATCGTGAAATAGGGGCCTTTGCCGACCTTGAGGTCGACCATGCGCTCCAGAACGCGCGGATGGCGGGTCTCGATGATGCAGAACACGCCGGGCGCCACGCCCTTGCCGATGGAATAGTCGACCACGCCCTTGCGATGCAGCACGCCGCCATCCTCGCGCGGGCAGAGCACGCTGGCGAGTTCCTCCAGCGTCGCGGTCGGGCCGTGCATGCCCGGCACGTCGGGCACCAGGCCGGTGGCGTTGGCGATCGCCACCATCTCGATCGCCGTCTTCGAACCGTCGACGAATTCGACCAGCATGCGCGCATTCATGTTGCGCTCGGCCGCCTCCTTCTCGTAGTCGGCGGGCATGGCGTCGATCTTCAGCGGATTGTTCTTGCCCTTGCCGGCGGCGATGATGTTGAAGCCGAGGCTCCTGGCAAAACCGATGATCTCCAGCGTGCAGGCGGGCTCGTCGCCGGCGGCACCCGTATAGACGACGCCGGCCTTGCGCGCTTCCTCCTTGAGGAAGCGGCCGATCGTGATATCGGCCTCGACGTTGAGCATGACGATATGCTTGCCGTTCTTCATCACTTCGAGCGCGAACAGCGTGCCGATGTTGGGATTGCCTGTCGCGTCGATGATGACGTCGATGCGGCCGGCCGCCGCCAGCGCATGCAGGTCTTCGGTCACCGCGATCTTGCCGGCCTCGATGGCGCGGTCGATGGCCGCCGCATTGCCGGCCTGCACGATGTCCGAGCGGTCGTGGCCGGCGAGCAGCGCCGCGTCGATCGCCGCCTGCGGCCTGACCTCGGAAATGGCGCCGATCCGCATGCCCGGCATCAGCGCGACCTGGACGACGATGTCGGTGCCCATCTGCCCGGCGCCGGCAAGCCCGATGGTGATCGGCCCCTGCTTTTCAGCGCGTTGCAAAAGTTCCGCTGCAAATTGCGGATGGGCCATGTCGCTTCCTCCAGTTCCTGACGCGCCGCAGCGTCGAAGCCATCACTTTGAACATTCCTATTTCCAAATGAAAAATATTTCAACCCGACATTCGGCAGCCGCCTTCCCAAAATTGTGTTCTCGATTTTGTGCGGCCCTGGCATGCGGCTTGGCCGCGCAGCCTGCCAGGGAGCGGAGGGAAGGCGGTGATGTTTGGGATGCAGAGGGCGACGACCGAGGCATCGCTTCTCACGGGCGGGCAAGTATGGCGATCACTGTTTCATGGCCGCTCAGGTGCCCGTGCGCCTGTCGCTAACGACGAGGCCGCGCGGCCGCCAGCCGTCATGCTGGCCAGCGCAAGACGGCATCTCAGCCGCCGACCTCGAAGAAGGGAGCGCCGAGCAGGACGGGAACGACGTCGATGCCGAGGCCCGGTCCGTCCGGAATGCCCATGCGGCTGCCCGAGACCGGCGGCATGTTCGATGCGGTACGCACCGTCACCCATTCATGGAAGGCGATGGCGTGCAGCCGCCGCTCCTGCGGCGTCGACAGCGACAGATGCGCCATGGCCGATGTGTCGATCTCGGCGCCGCCAGTGTCCTCGACGGTGATCATGAAGCCAAGATCGACGGCAAGGTCGCGGACCTGGCGCGTCTTGGTCACGCCGCCGAGCCGCGAGATCTTCAGCGTCAGCCCGTCGGCCGCGCCCTTGCGGTGGATGTCGAGCATATCGTCCAGCGAGGCGACGGACTCGTCGAGCACCATCGGCTTGTCGAGCGAGCGGCGCACCGACAGGCATTCGTCGATCGTGGTGCAGGGCTGCTCGAACGTGTAGTCGATGGCGCGCGTCGCGTCAGTGAACTGGCGCGCCTGATAGGGCGTCCAGCCGGCATTGGCGTCGCAGAAGATGACGGTGCCCTTCGGCACCGAAGCGGCGACCGCGGTGACGCGCTCGATGTCGTCATGGACATTGCCGCCGACCTTGACCTGCACCCGATGGAACCCGTCCTTGACGATGCGCTTGGCAAGTGCCGCCATGGCGTCGACCGTGCCATGGGTCACGACCTTATAGAGCTCCGCCGTCTCGCTCTCGCGTCCGCCGAGCAGCGTCACCAGCGGCACATCGGCGGCGCGCGCCGCGAGATCCCAGCATGCCATGTCCAGCGCCGACTTGATGTAGGGATGGCCCTTGAAAACCGTGTCCATCAGCCGGCCGATACTGGCCAGCCCGCGCGGCTCGTGGCCGATGAGGTGCGGCGCGATTTCCACGACACCGGCACGAACGCCAGCGGCGAAGGCGGGGGAATAGAAATTGCCGAGCGGCGCCATCTCGCCCCAGCCGGTCAGCCCGCTGTCGGAGGTGATGGCGACGATCACCGCGTCGAAGGCGTCGGCGACACGCCCCTTGGACATGCGGTAGGGCCCGTCCACGAAGGGCTGCACGACATGGTAGGCCTTGATGGTTTTGATCTGCACGTTCTTTGTCCGTTGTCTGTGATGTCCCGACGAAGCCGCCAATTGGCGACTTCTGTCGGTTCAGCCGCCTTCCGGCCGGTTTCGCGTCAGGCCGGCACGATCGGCCTTGGCCCCTTTGGAAGCGCGCTGTTCGAGGCTGCGCGCATAGCCAAGGAGCTCCTCGAAATCGAGATCGATATGCTCGCGGGCGTGGCGCTGGGCGGCGCGCATGTCGGCGCCTTTCAGCAGCCGCACATAGGTCTCGTGGGCGTCTTCGGACGGTACCGGCTCATCGCGCGCCCGCTGGTGCAGCGCGAAATACATCTGCAGCCGGCTGGTCAGCCGCTGCCAGGTTTCGAGCAGCACCGAATTGTCGGCCCACTCGTGGATCAGGCCGTGCAATTGCAGCGCCGTTTCGATCTGCCTTGTGGTGTCGAGGTTCCGCGTCGCCTGCTTCACGGCCTCGTGGCGCCGGTCAAGCTCGTCGAAGAAGTGCTGGTCGCGAAGCGGCCATGTCCGCTCGATGGCAAACTCGTCCAGCACCTTGTTGAGCGAATAGGCGTCATCGATGTCCTTGGCGGTCACGTCGATGACGAAGGTCCCGGCGTAGGGGATGCTGGTCAGGATGCCTTCCTGCACCAGCTCGCGCATCGCCTCGCGCAGCGGTGCGCGGCTCACCCGCATCTGCTCGGAAATCCGTAGCTCGTTGAGCTTCTGGCCGGGTTCCAGCTGGCCGGTCAGGATCGCTCGCCTGAGCAGCGCCACGATCTCGGCGCGCCTTGTCGTATCCGCGATCGGACTGAAATCCAGCTTGCCCATTCGGCCACTCCAGAAGGAACCGGATCAAGACAAACAGATTGTCGACAATCTAACAAGGGCTATTTCTGGATTCGGCCGCACTTTTCTCAGATGGCACTTCGACAGGCGCGGACGATTCAGGCTGCCCGGCCGTAAAAGCCGACCCGCTCCTCGTCGCTGAACGTCACGCCTGATTTCTCGTAGTAGGAAAACACCGCGATCATGCGTTCGCGCTCGCCTTCGACAGTGGTGACGCGATGCGCGGTGTTCTTGCCGCGGAAGATGTTGAGCGTGCCCGGCTTCATGCGCAATATCCTTGCCTCGGGATCGCGCCCTTCGAGCAGCCTGGCGACGCCCTCGTAATTGGGATTGTCGTCCGAGCGGAGATCGGTGCGGTATTCGAGGTCGCCGCCGTGCTGCGCTGCCTGCAACAAAAGGGTCGTGGTGAATTCCGAGCGATCGAAATGCCAGTTCAGCGCCTCGCCGGCGCGATAGGCCATCACATTGGTGCGCGCCAGCGGGTCCTGCATGACGTGCAGCCGCGTCTTTCCCATCGCTGCCGCCAGGAAGCGCAGCAGCGGTTCGTACTCATAGATGGCGAGCACGATGCTGCCAGGAATCTGGTCGGCGCAGACCGTACGGCTGATGGTCTCGACCTTGCGCAGGGCAGGGTGGTCCGGAGCGAGTTCCGGGATGTCGGGCTTGAAGTAGCTGTTGTGCATCCGCTTGTGCATGTGCGAGCGTGTCGCCATGACGGGCTGGATTTCCTGCACCGCCCGTTCAGCCACGCCGGGCCGCAAGAAACCTTCGAGATTGAACATGCCATCGGCTTCCAGCGCCGCAATCGAGGTCTCCACGAGGCGCTTCCATTCGGCACTGCCTTCACGGTCGAGCGGGTATCGGTCCAGATCGAGAATGTCTTTCATCGTCTTATGCTCTCAGGTTCGAGCATAGAAGACGGCAAAAAAATCTTTCTCTCAACGCCGAAAATTATTAGTCTTCCGCAGGAAAAACTTATGGAAGACGCGCATGGAACGGCTCCCTCCGCTGAACGCGATCAAGGCCTTCGAGGTCGCCGCGCGGACTGGCAATTTTACGCTCGCCGCGACCGAACTCGGCGTTTCGTCAGCGGCGGTCAGCCAGCAGGTCCGCAATCTCGAAACCTGGTTCGGCAAGCAGCTGTTCGTGCGCAGCGGCAACCGCATCGCGCTGACCGATGCCGGCCACGCAATCTATCCGCAGACGGCGCGTGCCCTGGGCGACATCGCCGCGATCGGTCGGCGCATGCTGGAAGGCGGATTGAGAACGCGTCTCGTCGTCAGCGTGCCGGTTTCGCTGGCCGAATTGTGGCTGGCGCCCAGGCTGGCCGTGCTTCTCGATGCCTTCCCGCAAATGGCGATCGACGTCCGGGTCGAGGATGACCCCGTCGACCTGGTGCGCCAGAACATCGATCTTCGCATCAGCTATGGCGACTATCACTATCCCGGCCAGCGGCTCGTCCATCTCGTCCATGACGACGTCCTGCCGGTCTGCGCGCCGGACTTCTGGCAGAGATACGGCAACGGGGCGTCCAGCCTGGCGGAGGTGCACGAGAGCCTGTTCATCCACACCAATTGGGGTCCGAACTATGCCTCGCATCCGACATGGGCGGACTGGTTTTCGGCGTCAGGCGGCAGCCGCTCGCCCGACCCCTCGCATGGGCGGCGCGTCGGGCTGTCCAGCCTGGCGATCGCCTCGGCCCGGCTGGGCCTCGGGATAGCCCTTGGCCAGAGGATCATGGCCCGCGCCGATCTCGAGGCGGGCCGGCTGATCGCGCTGTCGGCGGTCTCGGTCCGGCTCGGGCAACCCTATTGCGCGTTCATGCTGCCGGCGAAAGCCGAGCGCGCCGACGTCGCCGGTCTGGTCGAACTCCTCGGCAGGACGGCGCCCTAGGTTCAAAAATCGGACAGATGGCTGCACCAATGGCCGGGAGCATTGCGGACTTTTGCTATGTATCGGTCGCATGGGTTTAACTTACGGCCGAACAAGGCGGTCAACCCGGGAACGAGACGTTCGTTCAAGGGCCAGGGCTAAAAAACGCCCAACGATGTCGACCAACGTGGCCGGCGCCGACGGACGTTCGTCGGGGTCGAATGCGACTCCAATGGCGGCACCCAGGCCCACTGCCGTCGTCACAGGCCAAAAGTCAAAGCGCGAGGCCAACGCCGGGTAGACGCCGGCGGGCGAGACAAGACCGGTGGCCAACGACGATCGCGCCGCCTCGATCTCGGCCTCCTGGGGCTCTATGTCCCCAACTCTCTCGACGGAGACCATCTTGCCCTCCATAACGAGAATGATGACGACAGGAACTCGGAAGAGTGCTGCAAGAGCTTGGGCAGTGATCGAGACGATCGCTTTCGTACCGCCGGCCGCCACGACGTCGCGGCTGTAGCCCTGCAGCATCGTCACCTGCCTTCTCAGGAGCGCCGCATCAGTTGCCCTGCGCTGGGAGGTAAAGGCAACGGCGCTCACGATAAGCCCGATGACAAAAAGCAGTCCGATAGCCCAGACGTTTGCCGGGTCGTCGACGATCAGCGTATGGCGAGGCTCGGTGAGAAAGAAATTGTAGGCGAGAGCGCCAAGTATCGCCGAAAAGAGGGACGGCCCCAAGCCCAAGCCAACGGCCGCTATGGTCACCGGCACCACAAATATGAGGGAGATGTTCGGGATCGCCACTTGGCTGTCGACACCGACAGCCACGACCGCCGCGAAGGCGGTCAATGCAAACGCAGCAAGGTAGCGTACTACAGCTGGAGCCTCCAATGGTGCCAGGCCCAAAAGCGGACCGGCATCCGGCAACAGTGTGGTGTCCCATTGCAACTTCGATTTAACATCGGCCATTGGTGCAACTCCCAGCCTGTTGCGTGCCATCCTACGCGACTACTCGCTGGCGCAAGCCGCCGCCGCATGACGCAAATGTGGGGCAGCACGCATAAAAATTCCATTCGTGCGTGAGCCGTAAGAAATAGGAATCTTATAACCCTGTAGCGCCCTCCGACGTCTTGGCCAGCCCTATTGCGCCTTCATGCTGCCAGTTAGGGCGGAGCGTGCCGACATTGCCGGGCTCGTCGCGCTGCTCAGCAAAACGGCGCCCTTGGCGTGGGAGCCGAGGGCGCCGCAGGACCGGGTCTGATGGGGGTTATCAGCTTGCCGGTTTCTCTTGTGGCAGCGGCGAGACCGGCATTCCCGGGCCGATCTTCTGCAGATTGCCGGTGATCACCTTGTCGCCTTCCGATACGCCGCTCGAGATGGCCACCAGATCGCCATTGGTCGGCCCGAGCGAAACGATGCGCTGGTCGACGGTGTTGCCTTTTCCGACGACGTAGACGTACTTGCCGAGTTGGCTCGATCCCAACGCCGTCTGCGGCACCATCAGCGCATCGGGCTGCTGCTTGATGTGCAGCCTCACGCGAACATATTGGCCCGGCAGCAGCGTGAACTTCGCGTTGCCGATCGTCGCCCGTGCCGTGATGGTCCCGGTTGAATGATCGACCGTGTTGTCGATGAAGGTGAGCTGACCTCTCTGGCGCGGTTCCGTCTCGCCGGGAAGCAGGACGTCGACATCGATAGGCCCCGTCGCGCGGGCTTCCTCGATCTGCGCCAGATCCGTTTCGCTCGGATTGAAGGTGACGTAGATCGGGTCGAGCTGCACCAGCGTATTGAGCACCGTGCCGGCGACGCTGACCAGCGTTCCGACCGAGGCTTGGTTGCGGCCGACGCGCCCGGCGAACGGCGCCTTGATTTCCGAATAGCTCAGATTGAGCTCGGCGGTCCGTACAGCCGCCTGGTTCACGGCGAGTGAGGCCTGGGCCTCGCGCAAGGTGCTGGTGCGCTGGTCGAACGCATCCTTGGCGATGTATCCGCTCTTGGCGAGCTCGGTGCCGCGGCCAAGGCTGGAACGCGCATAGTCGAGCGTTGCTTCGTCGCGCTGGACCTGAGCCTTCGCCTGGTCGAGGGCAGCGTGGAAGTCCTCCGGAGCGATCTTATAGAGAAGGTCGCCTTTTTGGACATCGCTGCCGTCGGGCGCGACCTGCTCCTGCAGGTAACCCGGTACGCGCGCCTGCAGCGTGATGCTGCGGATCGGCTCGGTGCGGGCGGCATAATCGAGATAGATCGGGATCGTCTTCTTGACGACGCTCACCACCGGCACCGGCATGACAAACGCCGCGGGTTCGGGCGTCGCCGCCCCTGCCGTGCCGGCATTGAGGCCGAAATTGCCCATGTCGAGCAAGTGAACGCTGGCCATCGAGATCGCCCCGACGGCAACAGCCGCTCCCAACGCGATTTTCCATTTACGCATGATCAATTTCTCCAGTCCTATTCGGCCGCTTCGGCCAATCGCTCGAAAGCGGGTTCGGCAACGGGTTCAGTTGGTTCGGCAACGGGCTCGCTCTTGCTGCCGCGCTCGCGCAGTTGTTCGATGACGGCATAGAAGATCGGCACGAACACCAGCGACAGGATCGTCGCCGCGACCATGCCGCCAAAGACGGTGGTGCCGATCGACTGGCGGCTCGCTGCACCAGCACCTGTGGACAACATCAGCGGCACCACGCCGAGGATGAACGCGAAGGCGGTCATCAGGATGGGCCGCAGCCGCAGGCGCGCCGCCTCCATTGCGGCCTCGACGATGCTGAGGCCTTCCTCGCGCCGGCGCCGGGCAAACTCCACGATCAGAATGGCGTTCTTCGCCGCCAGCCCGATCAGCATGACGAAGCCGATCTGCGAATAGACGTCGATCTGCATGCCGCGCGTCAACAAGGCGACAAAGGCACCGAACAGGGCAAGCGGCACCGCGAGCAGAACCATGAAGGGCATGGCCCAGCTCTCATATTGGGCGGCAAGGATCAGGAAGACGAAGACCATGGCGAGGCCGAACACGATCGAGGCGATCGATCCAGCCTTGAGCTCCTGATAGGTTATCCCGGTCCATTCGTAGCCGAAATCCTTCGGCAGTGCGGTGGCCGCGGCACGTTCCATCGCCGCGACCGCCTGGCCCGAGGAGAAGCCGGGTGCGGCACCGCCATTGATCAGGGCCGACGCATTGTTGTTGTAATGCGGGACGGTTTCGGGACCGACGATAGGCACCAGCTTGCCGAGCGTGCTCAACGGCACCATGCCGCCGGAGGCATTGCGCACATAGAGCCGCGAAATGTCGGCAGCACCCGCGCGCGCATCCTTGTCGGCCTGCATCGTCACCCGGAAGGTGCGGCCAAACAGGTTGAAGTCGTTCACATAGAGCGAGCCGAGATAGATCTGCAGCGTGTTGAACACGTCGGGCAGGCTGAGGCCGAGCAGCTTCGCCTTGTTGCGGTCGAGATCGTAGTTGAACTGCGGCGTCGAGGTCGAGAATGACGAGAACAATTGCTGCGGGTTGAGCTCGGGCTGCTTGCGCGCTTCGGCAAGCACGGCCTGCGTCGCGTCGTTGAGCGCGACACTGCCGCGCCCGGTCAGATCCTCAACCTGGAATTCGAAGCCGCCGGTCGTGCCGATGCCCGGGATCGAAGGCGGATCGAAGCTCAGCGCGAAGGCTTCGGGAAGTTCCATAAGCTTCGAGCGCACGTCGGCGACGAGCTTCGAGGCGCTCTGGTCGGGGCCGCGTTCGTCCCATGGCTTCAGGATGGCGAATTCCACCGCCGAGTTCGACTGGGCGGCACTGGTGAGGAAGTTCAATCCGCTGATCGAGCCGACGATATCGACGCCGGGCGTGTTCTGCAGGATGTCGCGTGCCTTTCGGGCCACCGCGTCGGTGCGTTCCAGCGACGCTCCATCCGGCAACTGGATGACCACGAAGAAGTAGCCCTGATCCTCGACCGGAAGGAAGGTCGAGGGCAGGCGCTGCCAGACGAAATAGGTCGCGACAAGTCCGGCCGCGAACAGCCCGAGCATGATCCAGCGCAGGCGGATGAGGATGCGCACACCATTGGCATAGGCATGCGACAGCCGTTCGAAGCCCGTGTTGAACCAGCGGAACAACACGAACTGCGTTGCCGGGCGATGGCGCAGGAAGGCGGCGCTGAGCGCCGGGGTGAGCGTCAGCGAGACGAAGGCGGAGATGCCGAAGGAGATCGCGACCGTCAGGGCAAACTGGTTGTAGAGCCTGCCGGAAACGCCGGGTATGAAGGCGACCGGCACGAAAACGGCCATCAGCACGGCGGTCGTGGCGATGATCGGGCCGGTGACCTCGGCCATCGCCGCGCGGGTGGCGGGCAGCGGTTTGAGGCCGGCCTCCAGCTGGCGCTCGACATTTTCGACGACGACGATCGCATCGTCGACGACGAGGCCGATCGCCAGCACCATGCCGAGCAGGCTGAGCATGTTCAGCGAGAAGCCGAACATGTACATGACGACGAGCGTGGCCACCAGCGACACCGGGATCGCGATCGTCGGGATGATCGTGGTGCGCCAGCTCTGCAGGAAGATGAACACCACCGCGACGACCAGGACCAGCGCCTCGCCGAGCGTGACCAGCACGTCGTGCATCGATGCCGAAACGAAACGGGTCGTATCGTAATGCATGGCATAGCTGACGCCCTTCGGGAAGCGGGCCGACAGTTCCTGCATCTTGTCCTTGACGCGCTGCTGCAGATCGAGCGCGTTGGAACCCGGCATCTGGTAGACCGCCAGCACCACGGTCGGGTCTTCGCCGAAGAAGGCCGACGACGAATATTGCAGGGCGCCGAGTTCGATGCGCGCAACGTCGCGCAACCGCACCAGCGAACCGTTCGCGGCGTCGGCGCGCACGACGATATCGCCGAATTCCTTGGGGTCGCTCAGTCGGCCGACCGCATTGACCTGCATCTCGAAAGCGGTGCCGGCCGGCGCCGGCGACTGTCCGATCTTGCCGGCCGCGACCTGGACATTCTGCTCGGCGATGGCGTTCTGGACGTCGACGGCGGTGATGCCGAGATTGGCGAGCTTGTCGGGATCGAGCCATACGCGCATCGAATAGCGCCGCTCGCCGAATATCTGCACGTCGCCGACGCCGGGCAGGCGCTTCAGCGGGTCCACGACCTGCAGGTAGGCGAGGTTGCTGAGCGCGACCGGATCGACGGAGCCGTCGGGCGAGGTGAGGTTGACGATCAGGACGAAATTCGGATTCTGCTTCTTGATCGTCACACCGCCCTGGTTGACGATGGCCGGCAGCGAGGACGCCGCCTGCGACACGCGGTTCTGGACGTCGACGGCGGCCGTGCTCAGGGAGTAGCCGACCTCGAAAGTGATGGTGATCGTCGACGAGCCGTCATTGGAACTCGACGACGACATATAGGTCATGCCTTCAACGCCGTTGATCTGCTGTTCGAGTGGCGTCGTGACGGTGTCGGCGACGACCTGCGCGCTGGCGCCCGGGTAATGGGCGCTGACCACGACCTGAGGCGGCGTGATGTCGGGAAATTGCGAGACAGGCAGCAGGAAATAGCAGATCGCCCCGGCAAGCACCATGATGATGGCGATCGACGATGCGAAGATCGGTCGGTGGATGAAGAAATTCACCATGACACATACCCCTCGCCCAATGCTCTCGCCGCCCCGAACGCCTTGGCCACCCTGGACAGCCGCCGGCTGCGCATTTGACCCGGGTCTTCCAGGAATCGAGGCTGCGCCTTGCGGCCGCGAGCTTGCGCATCCGCCAGGCTACGCAGCATCGTCTCGAAGGAACCCGGGTCGACGCGGTCGGCCTTCATCAGCATCCGGATCATCGGATCCCTCACAACTTCATCGATCGTCAAATCCTTGCGCTGCGACATCGGAGCGGCTCCTGGCTTGCGATTCGCATCGAATGATCGCGAACCGTTTTTTGTCGTTCTCACCGGCCGAAGCCGCATGACCTGCAATTTTCTCGCCCATTCCGCTCCGGCAGGCCTGACGGCGATGCCAATCGTTGACGGGAGGCGATATAGGTGTTACCAGTAAGTAACATTCTGGAAGTTACAGACCGGTAACACCCTAGTCAAGAGGTGGACCGAATTTTTAGGGAGACAAGGAGACTGCGATGGCAGACGGCACTTCGGAACGCGTCCGGCCCCGGGATCGAATCCTGGAGACGGCGCAGGACATGTTTCACAAACATGGCATCAAGGGCGTCGGCGTCGACGCGATCACCGAGGCCGCCGGCACCAACAAGATGACACTCTACCGCCATTTCGAGTCCAAGGACGATCTGGTTATCGAGTGCCTGCGGGCGACCGCATGCAAGGCCGGCGCAATGTGGGATGCATTTGAGGCTGAGTACCCCAGCGACAAGCTCGCGCAACTGCACGCCTGGGTTCGCAAGGCTGCCGATATGCTCAGGGCTGACAGTCGCGGCTGCGACATGGCCAATGCCGCCATCGAATTGAGCGAGACCGATCATCCGGCCCGTCGCGTCATCAAGGAACTTAAGGAGGCTCAGCGCGACCGTCTTGTGGCTCTGTGCCGTGACGCCGGCGTCGGGCAGGCTGAACTTCTTGCCGACACGTTGTCCCTCCTGCTGGAGGGTGCGCGCGTCAGCATGCAGAGCGTTGGCGCGGAAGGGCCAAGCGCGCAGTTCGTTCGCATGGCGGAAGGCCTGATCGTGTCCTTCAGGGGCGCTAGCAGATAGGTCCTCTGCACGGAGGATTGATTCTTTGACCGAGCTTGAAAGAGACTGAGCAGCGTACTGCCAGCCGGTATCAGGCCGCTAATTTTCTACATTTGCGATTGGCCGCAGGCTACCATGACGAAGTCGGGGAGACTTCGGCCAATCGCGAAGGTTTGCCCTGAAGGAGACTGCGGGCGGTCGTTGCCCTTTGGCCGGCGGCTGGAAAAAAAGCCCGCTGCCGGGAGGAGGTGGCAGCGGGCTTGATTTTCGAACGCGGCGCGGGAGGAGGTGCACCGCATTCAGCGTCGGCATCGCATCTGGGAGGAGTAGATGGCCGACACCCCCGTAATTACGGGTTGCCCAATGATTCGGCAACTGCGAAAGATGCATAGCTGATGTGCAGATTTGCCGCGTCGCCCGTGAAAGTTATGGTCTCGCCTTGCAGGAAGATCTCTGCCTTGGGTGCAGATTCAATGCACCGGGACATTTTCCTTGAAGATCAGGCGCGGTTCGATGAATTTCCGAGTCAAATAGGGCGCCGACGATGCGATCGAGCCGAGCAGGCGAATGACCGACTGCTCGGCGATCAGCCGCGCATTCTGGTCGATGACGACATCGAGCAGGTCGTCGACGAGATAGCCGCGCGTCGCCCTTGTCAGGTCGTGGCAGATGAACACCGGCTTCCTTTGCGGCTTGGCTTCCAGCAACGCTTTCGCCACGCCGGAGCGTCCGGCGCCGACGCAATAGATGCCGAGCAGCTCCGGCTCGTTGTGCAGCGCATTCATCGTTGCCGTATAGCTGATATCAGGCTCGTCGTTGATCTCGACGGCACTGGTGACGGTCAGGTTGGGGAACTCTTCGCTGAGCACGGAGCGAAAGCCCATTTCGCGTTCCTCGTGCCCGCGGTAGGTGCGTGAGCCCACCACCATTGCCAGATGGCCCGGGCGCCCGCCCAGGAAACGCCCCATCAAAAGGGCCGCTGTGCGGCCGGCCACGCGGTTGTCGATGCCGACATAGGCCGATCGTGGCGCGCCCGGAACGTCCGACACCAGCGTGACCAGGCGGATTCCGGCCTCGACGATCTCGCGCAGGATGTTGCGCGTTCTTGGGTGATCGACCGCGATGACGCCGACGCCGTTTGCCTTGAGCGAGAGGTTTTCGACGGCCGCCTGCAACGCGCCCGGTGCGATGCCGGAGAGCTTGTGGATCCGGCAGGAGGCGACGAGCGGCAGGCGCGCCGCATAATCCTCGATATGATTTGCCAGGTCCATCATGAAGGCGTTGGAGCCGATCGGCAGGAAGAACTCGAGATGCGCCGGCCGCGACGGCAGCGTGACCTGATCCACGACCGGCAAATAGCCGAGCTGCTTGGCCGCCTCCATCACCCGCTGCCGGTTGGCAGCACTTGCGCCCGGCCGGTTGTTCAGCACCCGGTCGACCGTCGCGGTCGACAGCCCGCAGCTTCTGGCGATGTCCGCAACGGTGGCTTTCATTGTCACAGTCATAGGAGCTGATGTGATCCTGCGCCAGACATGCGGCCAACCGGCTTGCGCCGGGCCTGCTCAGCCCTGCGATTGCTTGCCCTGGACGACGGCCGCGTGGATCTCCTCGTCGGACATGCCGGTGATGATCCGTTCGACCTCGGCGACGCTGGTGTTCTTCGGGTCGATGTCGTCGGCCACCACCTTGCCGCGGCGCATGACGACGATGCGGTCGACCACCTGGAAGACGTGGTGGATGTTGTGGGCGATGAAGATGCAGGAATGGCCAGAATCGCGGGCGCTGCGCACGAAGCTCAGCACGCCCTGCGTCTCGGCGACGCCGAGATTGTTGGTCGGCTCGTCGAGGATGATGAGGTCGCTGTCGAAATGCATGGCGCGCGCGATCGCCACGGCCTGCCGCTCGCCGCCCGAGAGCGAGCCGATCGGCGTGGTCGGCGGAATGTTCTTCGAGATGCCGACCTGCTTGAGCAGATCGCGGGCGACGACGTTCATCGCCTCCTGGTCCATCCGGTTGAGGAAACGCGGCGGCTTGATCGGCTCGCGCCCGAGGAACAGGTTACGCGCGATCGACAATTGCGTGACCAGTGCCGAGTCCTGGTAGATCGTCTCGATGCCGTGGGCTATGGCGTCGCTGGTGCTGCGGAAGTCCACCTTCTTACCGCGGATGAAGATGTCGCCGCTGGTCAGCGGAACCGCACCCGACAGCACCTTGATCAGCGTCGATTTGCCGGCGCCATTGTCGCCGAGCAGACCGACGATCTCCCTTTCATTGACATGGAAATTGGTGTCCACGAGCGCTTGCACGCGCCCGTAGGACTTGCGGATGTTTTTCATGCGGACAAGCGGTTCGGCCATGATTCAAGTCCCCGCCTGATGCCGGCGTTCCAGCCAGGAGTGAAGCGCCATCATGCCAAGGATGATCGCGCCGATGAAGATGTTGTAGGCAAGGCCGGGCACGCCGATCAGCACGATGCCGTTGCGCATCACGCGCAGGATCAGGATGCCGAGCACGGTACCGATGATGGTGCCGCGACCGCCGGTCAGCGCCGTGCCGCCGATCACCACCATGGCGATGACTTCGAGCTCGTAGCCGGTGCCGCTGTTGGGGTTGGCCGCCGAGGTGCGCAGCGAACTGATGATGCCGGCCAGCGAAGCCATGATCGACGACAGGATGAACAGGCCGATCTTGACGCCGCTGACGTTGACGCCTCGCGCCCTTGCCGCGCTGGGGTTGCCGCCGGCCGCCTGGATCCAGTTGCCGGTTCGGCTTTGCGTCAGAACGTAGCCGAGCGCGATTGCGGCTGCGATGAACCAGAACAGCGACATGTAGATGCGGAACGGCCCGATGAAGAAATCGCCGACCAGCGCCTCGGCGAGCCAGCTGCCTTCGGCGCTCCAGGTCCGCTGCGGAAATCCGTTGGTGACGAACAGAGCGGTGCCGCGCACCACCAGCAGCATGCCGAGCGTCACCAGGAAGGACGGGATCTTGAGCTGCGTCACGAACCAGCCATTGACCAGCCCGATGAAGGCGGCAACCAGCAAGGCCAGGACGAAGCCGGCTTCCAGCGAGGTGAGGCCGCTGTTGAACAGGGTCCACATCAAGACCGGCGAGAAACCGAACAGCGATCCGACCGAGAGGTCGAATTCGCCCGATGTCATCAACAGCGTCATCGCCAGCGCAATCAGGCCGAGCTCGACCGTGAAGGCCAATATGTTGCTGATGTTCTGCGGCGACAGGAAGTCGTGGTTTAATCCCCAGAACACGGCGAGCTCGGCGACAAGCAGCACGAAGGGCCCGAATTCCGGCCTCGCGATCGAGCGTTGGATGATGGAGGGATTTTCCACGTTGACCCCGCGATAGGATGGAACTGGCCAGAACCGGCGCCCGCATCAAGCGGGTTTCGAGGCTCGGCGGGAATGATGGGGATGATCGCTGCGGCAGTGCCGCCGCAATCATCCCGATCGCGGTTTTATTTGCCGGACAGGATGTCGTCGTAGACCTGCGCGGTGTCCTTTTCGTAGAGCGCGCCGGTGATCACGTCGAAGCCGGGCGGAATGCCGCTGGCGGCCATATTGGCGAGCGAAAGCGCTATATAGCTGGTCGCCTGCGGATCCTGCCACTGCCCGGCATTGACGTAGCCGGTCAGCACTTCCTGGGTGGTGTCGAGCGAGTTGCCCCAGCCGACGACCGGGATTTCGCCCGCTGCGATGCCGGCCTGATCGAACACCCGCTTGATCGAGCCGGTCACCAGATCGCCGAGGCCGATGATCGCCTTGACCTTGGCCCTGTTGGCGGTGAGGTAGTCGACCATGCGGTTGATCGCTTCGGCCTGGTCGAGCGTCGCTTCGGTGATTTCATAGGTGATGCCGAGCGGCTCGAAGACGCTCTTGATGCCTTCTTCTTCCTGGACACCATAGGTGGCGCCCGGGATTTCGACCGGCATCCAGACGAAATCGCCTTTCTTCACCAGCCCCTTGTCGACCAGATATTGCGCCCAGTTCTTGCCGAAGGTGACGTTGTCGCCGCCGACATAGGCGTTGAAATCCGCCTTCGGGTCGGGCGTGTTGAAGTTGATGATCGGGATGTTTGCCGCCCGTGCCTCCTTGACGATCTCAATAAGGCTGCCCGGGTCGGGGCTGGTGGTGGTGATGCCGTCGGCCTTTGCGGCGATGGCCGCGCGGACAGCCTCCTGCTGGGACGCCACGTCGCCATTGTGGAACGAGGTGTTGACGGTGTTGCCGGTGTCCGTCGCCCATTGCTTGGCGCCGGCGAGGAAGTAGGTCCAGACTGGATCGGCCGGGCCGCCATGCGAAATCCAGTAGAAGGTCTTGGCCTGTGCCGCCGCCGGAATGGCCAGCGCCACGATCAGGCCGAACGCAAATAGTCGTAGCCTTGTCAGCATTTGATTTCCTCCCATTTGAAAAACTCCTCCACCTCCGACGACGATCACGGCAAACCCCGATAGTATTTCTTGCCAGCGCCGATCTGGACGGACCAGAGCATCCGCTTTTTCGATCGATGGCAAGCCTCCATTTGCCAGTGGTAGTTGGCGCAACCCGAGGCGCCATCAGCAATCCCATCAGATCGCATCAGTTTGGGTGATATTTTCCAGTCAAACCGACCGGACAATTGTCAGTCGATTCCGCGCGGCGGTGCGCCGAGCACAGCCTGTTCCATATCGATCAGCGTCCCGGTCATCAGCCCTGAAGCGTCGCTGAGCACAAACAGCGACAGCTGCGCGACCTCGCCCATGGTCAGCAGACGACCAAGCGGCAGGACGGCCGCGGCGGCCTTTTCCCAGTCTTCGCCCTTGCCCAGTATGCGCGCCTGCATCTGCTGTTCGGTAGGTGTCGCAACCCAGCCCATATTGATGCCGTTGACGCGGATGCGGTCGGCAAGATGTGCGTTGGCGATGTTCCTGGTCAGGGTCGCAAGCGCGCCCTTGGTGGCGGAATAGATGGCAAGGTCCGGTGCGCCGCAATGCGCGTTGACCGACAGGATGTTGACGATGGCACCCGGTGCTTGCCGCGCCTTCATGTCGGCCACGGCTGCCTGCATGAGGAAGAAGGGTGCCCGCGCATTGACTGAGAACAGCCTGTCCCAGTCATCGAGCGTGCCTGTCTCCAGCGAGGCGCGGTCGGTGAGGGCGGCGGCGTTAACCAGGCAATCGACACGGCCGAGCCTTTCGATCGCCTGCGCCATGATGGCAGCAGGCGCGGCGGGCTCGGCAAGGTCAGCCTGGATGAAGACGGCCGGCCGGCCGGGCTGCGAAAGCGCGCCGGCCACGCGGGCGCCGCGCTCCGCGTTGCGGCCGACGATGGCGATCCCCTCGACACCGCTGGCAAAGGCCAACCGGGCGATGGTCTCACCGAGACCTTGCGTTCCACCGGAAACGACGAGGGTCTTGCCCTCAAGCGTGACGATCAATGGATCCTCCCGGATGCTAGATAAGATCGGCCTTGGCGAGATCGCGCATCAGATGGCTGGCGCCGTAGGTCCAGTGGGGACAGTCGGGCGACAGCCGCACCCGGTTGACCAGAGCGCCGAATTTCTCCGACGAGATGGTGACGATGTCGCCGACCTTGTGCGTGAAGCCCTTGCCCTTTTCCCCGCGATCCTTCGATGGCACGAACATGGTGCCGAGGTAGAGCGCCAGCCCGTCTGGGTACTGGTGGTGCGGCCCCATGGCGGCGGCGACCAGCTCTTCCGGCGAGCGGCTGATCTCGGCCATCGAACTGGCGCCCTCCAGCGAGAAACCGTCCTCGCCCTCGACCTTCAGGCGCACGATGGCCTGCTTCACGTCATCGATGGAAAAGCTGTCGTCGAACAGCCGGATCAACGGGCCGAGCGCCGCCGAGGCATTGTTGTCCTTGGCCTTGCCGAGCAACAGCGCCGAGCGCCCTTCGACATCGCGAAGATTGACGTCGTTGCCGAGCGTCGCGCCGACGATCCTGCCGCTGCTGGCGGCGATCATGGCGATCTCCGGCTCCGGATTGTTCCAGGTTGAAACCGGATGCAGGCCGACATCGGCGCCGAAGCCAACCGATGCCAGCGGTTGGCATTTGGTGAAGATCTCGGCGTCGGGGCCGATGCCCACTTCCAGATATTGCGACCAGGCGCCGCGCTGGATGAGCTTCGCCTTGATCTCCATCGCCTCCGGCGAGCCGGGCCTGAGCTTGGACAGATCGTGGCCGATCAGCCCGGCAATGTCGGCGCGAATGGCGTCCGCCTTCTCCGCCGAGCCACGCGCCTGCTCCTCGATGACCCGTTCGAGCAGGCTGACGACGAAGGTGACGCCCGACGCCTTGACCGCCTGCAGGTCGACTGGAGAAAGCAGGTATGGTTTTTGCGGATCGCGTGCGGCCTGGAAACTGTTGGTGGCGATCGCGTCAAGCGATCCAATCGGTTGGCCCCCGGCGGCGTGGACGTAGCCTGCCGGGTCCGGCATCTCGCAGACGTCGCGCACCGTTGGTGCCATGCTCGACGTGATGTCGAACACCGTTCCGTCGCGCACCGTGACCACTTGCGGATAGAGCGCATCGGTTGTCCTGGCGCGGCCGATGAAGAGGCCCTCGTCGGGCAGGAGAGTGGTGTTCGTCATGGCTTGCGGTCCTCTGCTGTCTGTTCTGCTGCGACGGTCGTCGCTGCCGGACCCATGGCTCGTCAAAAGCCTGGCCGGCGGCGGCGGCACTTTCAACAAATTCCCGCCAAAGGTCTATCCCGTTCCTCGCCCGTTCCTCGCGGTCGAGCCCCTCCGCTGCATTTCGCATGTCGGACGCCCATCTTTTGGCGACGACCGAAGGAGCGGCCGGCACCGCGCCGGTGCGGGTGAGCAGCATCGTCTTTCATGGCCGCACCTTGCGCCTGCACGCCGAATTGGGGCAGGGGATACCGGTGGTGATCGATGCGCCGCGCCGGGCTGAAGGTTTTCAATTCAGCGTCGGCGACGTGGCGCATATCAGCCTACGCCGTGGCGCTAACTGCCCTATGCTACCCAGCTAATCTGATCCTCATCTTTTCCAGAAACCGGAACACTACCCATGAGCAATCATCTCAACTTCTTCATCGACGGAAAATGGGTAGCGCCCGTGGTGCCGGCAGCGCTGGACGTGATCGACCCATCCACCGAAGAGGCCTACACGAAGATCTCCGTCGGTTCGAAGGCCGACGTCGATCGCGCCGTGGCGGCGGCCAAGGCGGCCTTTCCGGCCTTTTCGCAAACCAGCAAGGCCGAGCGCCTGAAGCTGCTGAAGCGCATCCTCGAGGTCTATAACGAGCGCTACGAGGACATCGCGCAGGCTGTCAGCCAGGAGATGGGCGCGCCGATCACCTGGGCGCGCGAGGCGCAGGCCTGGGCGGGCAGGGCGCATATGGAAGCCACCATCAAGGCGCTGGAGGATTACGAATTCAGCGAGAAGCGCGGCACCACCATGGTGGTCAAGGAACCGATCGGCGTCTGCGCGCTGATCACGCCGTGGAACTGGCCGCTCAACCAGATCGTCTGCAAGGTGGCGCCGGCGATCGCCGCCGGCTGCACGGTCGTGCTGAAGCCCTCCGAGATCGCGCCGATCAGCGGCATCGTCTTTTCGGAAGTGATGGAAGCGGCCGGCACGCCGAAGGGGGTCTACAACATGGTCAACGGCACCGGCCCGGATGTCGGACAGATCATGGCCGGCCATCCCGATGTCGACATGGTCTCGTTCACCGGTTCGACCCGGGCCGGCATCATCGTCGCCAAGACGGCGGCCGAGACGGTCAAGCGCGTGGCGCAGGAACTCGGCGGCAAGTCGGCCAACATCGTGCTGCCCGACGCCGACTTCGAGGAAGCCGTGCGCCAAGGCGTCAACGCCTGTTTCGGCAACAGCGGCCAGTCCTGCGACGCGCCGACGCGGATGCTGGTGCCGGCCGCCCGTCACGACGAGGCGCTGACGATCGCCAAGAAGGCGGCCGAGGCGCACAAGGTCGGCGACCCGCGCTCGGAAGAGACCAAGCTCGGGCCGGTGGTCAGCAACATCCAGTTCGACAAGATCCAGCGGCTGATCGAGACGGGCATCGCCGAGGGCGCGACGCTGGTCACCGGTGGGCCTGGCCGGCCGGAACACCTCAATCGCGGCTATTATGTCAGGCCGACCGTCTTCGGTCATGTCACGCCCGGCATGACCATCGAAAAGGAGGAGATCTTCGGGCCGGTGCTTTCGGTCATCTCCTATAACGATGACGACGATGCCGTGAAGATCGCCAACGATACCGTCTATGGTCTCGCCGCCTATGTGCAGTCGAAGGATATCGAGCACGCTCGCACCGTGGCAGGGCGTCTGCGCGCCGGGCAGGTGTCGATCAACTATCCGGAGTGGGACACGTTCGCGCCGTTCGGCGGCTACAAGCAATCGGGCAACGGCCGCGAGTATGCCGACTGGGCGATCCATGATTTCCTGGAGGTCAAGGGCATCATCGGCTACGGCGCCTAGAGCACTACGGCGAGAACCGGAATCGGTTTTCGCCGGGCATCATACGCCAAAATCGAAGTGCTGCTACAGAGCCGCGATCCGAAACGACCGCGGCGCTGTAGTGTGGCCAATCCGAAACTATTCGGCGGCTTCGCGGACAGGGATCAAGCGCCGCTCGACCTGTTGGAGATGCAGGCGCATCGCCGCGGCCGCGCCTCCCAGGTCGCGCTCGGCTATCGCTTCGACGATCCGTTCATGGTCGGCGAAGCTGTGATGGTCTGCAGGAGGGCGGGCGCCCTCTGAGCGAAGGCGTCCCCAGACCACGGTCCGGCGCACCGCGTTCAGGACATCGAACAGGCCGAGCAGCACATTGTTGCGACTCGCCTGCGCAATCTGCCGGTGGAGCAGATTGTCGATATTCTCGTATTGCCGCCATGTGCCGGCTTCCCGCGTCTGCACCAGCGATTGCCGCATCGCTGCGATATCGGAAAGCGTGGCGTGCAGCGCCGCCTCGCGCGCGATCTCGGGCTCGATGATGAGGCGCGCGCGCATCACGTCGGCCGGATTCGTGCGCCCGGCGATTTCGGAAATGCCGATCGTCTCCTCGACCGGCCCGCTGCCGACGAAGGTGCCCCTGCCGACGTGACGCCAGATGCGGCCGTCCTTCTCGAGCACCGCCAGCGCCTTGCGCAGATCGCCGCGCGATACGCCGAGGCTCTCGGACAATTCCCGCTCCGCAGGCAGCCGGGTTTCCCCAGAATGGTCCATCTGGGCAAGGTAGGCCTGAAGCTGAACCAGGGCGGCGTGGCCGCCATTGCCGGGATCGTCCATCAATTTAACCAATTCGCGTATTGATTCCTTTTGCTGGTGTTAAAACGATTGGCAGAAACCGTCAACTGGCAAGTCTTCTGGTACATACGGTCGGCGTGGCGCAGTTTTCTCCTTGACCAATCCGATCCAGAGGCTTAACCAATTAAGGTAATGGTTACAAGAAACGGGAGGAATGACAAATGGCCAGCGTATCCAGACGTACCATCCTTGCCGCCGCTTTCGCTGCGGTTCTGGCAAGTGCGGCGCCCTTTTCGGCCGCAAGTGCGGGCGACATGCGCATCGCATTCGGCGACCTTCCCGGGATCGAATCCATCCAGACGCTCGCCGCCATAGAGCGCGCCAAGGAGCGCGGCGTGAATGTCGAACTCATCGTTCTCAATGACGAGGATCTGGCTGCGCAGGCGATTGTCGGCGGCCAGGCCGATGTCGGCATCGGGGCGCCCTATACGCTGATCCAGAAGGTGGGCGTGCCGATCCGCATCTTTGCGCAGATATCGACGCTGCGCTTCTTTCCTGTCGTCAACGGCGAATTCTACAAGGAATGGAAGGATCTCGACGGGCAGGAAGTCGCCGTTCAAGCGCGCGGCTCCGGTACCGAGGCGGTCATGCTCCTGATGGCGAAGAACCACGGCATCAAGCTCGGCAACATCAGCTATGTCCCGGGTTCCGAGGTTCGCCGCAATGCGCTGCTCCAGGGGACGCTGAAGGCGTCGATCGTTGATGCCGCCAACAGGCGCGCGCTTGAGGCCGAAGCCCCCGGCAAGTTCGTCGTCTTGCCGGTCGAGGATCTCGGCGCCTCGGACGAAGCGCTTTTCGCGACGGCGGACTATCTGAAGAACAACGCCGCCGACGTCGACATCCTGGTCGAGGAACTGATGAAGACCGCGCGGGAAATAACCGAGAACCCGGCTGTGGCGGTCGAATTCCGCAACAAGTACAAATTGCTGCCGGACCTCGGTGCGGAAGCGGATACCGAGATCACCGAATACTACAAGGAAACCGCGGAAGCCGGCGGCCTTGCTTTGAATGGCGGCGGAGCGGATGCGGCCGCCGACGACTTTGCCTTCTTCAGCCTTGCCGGCCAGATCGAAGGCGACCCAGCGAGCCTCAAGGTCGAGGACTTCTGGGATGTCTCGGCGCTCGATCGCGCTGTCGCCAAGCTCGGCAAGAAATAGGCGGCCTGCCGAATGGCCGTAAGCATTAGAACCGACGGCGAGGCTGCAGGCCTCGCTTCGCCTTCCGGTCGCAGCGCTACGGACGCATCGTGGGACCAGCCGATCATCCTCAGGCTTGTGTCGATCGCGCTGTTCGCCGGAATTTGGGAGGTGGCCGGGCGCATTCCCGTCAGCTTCGCCTTCCCGACCTTTTTCGACACGATCGTCGCGTTTTTCGGATTGCTCGCCGACGGGAGCCTGGCAACCGCCTACCTGTCGACGCTGCAGCCGCTGGTGCTCGGCGTCGTCCTGTCGGCGTTCCTGGGTGTCGGCCTCGGCACGATCTGTGGCCTGTGGCGCACCGGCGAATGGCTGATGATCCCGGTGTTCATCGTGCTTCAGGCAGCGCCCGTCGCCGCCTTCATTCCGATGGTCACCTTCGTCTACGGGATCGGCATGACCGCCAAGACGCTCGCCGTCATGATCCTTGCGCTGCCGGTGATCGTGCTCAACACCTACAAGGCCGTGCGCAACGTCAACGAGTCGCTGCTCGTCATGTGCCGATCGTTCCTGGGTACACGTTGGCAGACCGTCGCCAAGATCATTCTTCCCGACGCCAGCCCGGTGATCTTTGCCGGTTTGCGCCTCGGCGTCGCGGCCGGTTTCGTCGGCGTGGTGCTCGCCGAACTGCTGATCACCCCCACCGGCATCGGCGACCTCATCACGTTCCACCGCTCGCGCGCAGACTATGCCGAGATGTATGCAACAATTGCCTCGATCATTGCGCTTTCCACCCTGACGCTCGTCTTTCTGCAGTGGGTGGAAGTCCGTGTTTTCAGGCCCGAGAGTAGAGGTGCATAAGATGGGCGCGACCGCATTGCGAAACGGGCCGTCGCCGGTTCCCGCACCGATCGATTCAATCGTGGAAGTGAGAGGCATTTCCAAGGCCTACGGCAATGTCGAGGCGTTGCGCGGCATCGATCTCGACTTTCCCAGGGGCAAGCTGACCAGCCTTCTCGGACCCAGCGGTTGCGGAAAGACGACGCTGTTGAAGATCATAGCGGGGCTGATACGGGCCGATGGCGGAACCGTCGCGATCAACGGCAAGCGCGTCAGCGCACCAGGCCCCGAACGCGCTTTCGTGTTCCAGGACTTCGCGCTGATGCCTTGGGCGACCGTGACACGCAACGTGGCCTTCGGGCTGGAATTGCGCGGCACGAACAGGGCCGAACGCGAAGAGATCGCTCGCGGCTATATCGCCGAGGTGGGCCTCGCCGGCTTCGAGGACAAATATCCCCACGAACTGTCGGGCGGCATGCGTCAGCGCGTCGGCCTGGCGCGGGCACTGTCGGTCGATGCCGACGTCCTGCTCCTCGATGAGCCGTTTTCGGCGGTCGACGAGCAGAACCGGCGCAAGTTCCAGGAAGACCTGATCCGGCTGCGCACCAACCAGAACAAGACCTTTATCTTCGTGACGCACTCGATCGAGGAGGCGGTCTACATCTCCGACCGCATCGTGTTGCTGTCACCGAGACCTGGTCGGGTTTCGCAGATCATCGAACCGGCAATCGACCGCTCCGGCGATCCGGAGCGCATTCACCGCGACAGGCATTATCTCGATACCGTCGAGGAGATATGGCAGGGGCTGAAGCAGTATGTGGAATGATCTGTAATGACCTTGTTCGGTTACCGTGTACCAATGATGGCGTCCCTGCTCGTCTGGTGCGTCGTATGGGAAATCGTCGGCCGGCTAGACCTTGTCTTCATGCTGCCGCCGTTTAGCGAGGTGCTGGCTGCAGCGGTCGATCTGGTGCAGACCCCGTCCTGGCAGAGCGCCACGGTCACGACCCTTCGCGCCTTCGCCACGGGCATGGCCCTGTCGATCGTCATCGGCGTGCCACTGGGCATCTTGATGGGACGCGTCAAGATCGCCGACGACCTGCTCGGCATGTGGGTCAACATCTTTTCAAGCGCGCCGCTCTCGGCGATCGTCCCGGTGCTGATGATCCTGTTCGGCTTCGGCGAGAAGACGATCGTTGCGGCGGTCTTCCTGTTTGCCATCTGGATCATCGTTCTCGACACCCGCGCCGGGGTCCGCCATATCTCGCCGTCGCTGATCGAGATGGCGCGTTCCTATGGCGCATCGCGCGCCGCGCTTTATACCAAGATCATCCTTTGGGCGGCGCTTCCGGAAATCCTTGCCGGCATCCGCCTCGGCCTCATCCGCGGCGTCAAGGGCGTCGTCATCGGCCAGTTGCTCGTCGCCATCGTCGGTTACGGTGCGCTGTTCGAGACCTTCTCGCGAAATTTCCGCATGGCCGAATTCTGGGCCCTTACCATCATCCTTTTTGCCTTCGCCCTGCTGATTGCCGAATTGATCGAACGGGCCGAAGCCAAAGTCGAATATTATGCAGGAGCAAGACAGTGAACATGCACGGCACGACCTCAAGCTACGTCATCGAACCGGCCGCGATCCCAAGCATCCCGGTGGCGGGAACCGACAAGTTATTCCCGGTGCATCGGGTCTATTGCGTCGGGCGCAACTATGCCGCGCATGCGGTCGAGATGGGACACGACCCCAACAAGGAGCCGCCGTTCTTCTTCCAGAAGAACCCCGACAACCTCGATACGACAGGAGAATTTCCGTATCCCCCGGCCTCCAACGATGTCCACCACGAGATCGAGATGGTCGTGGCGCTGAAAAGCGGCGGTACGGATATCCCGGTCGAAAAGGCTCTGGACTGCGTGTTCGGTTATGGCGTAGGTCTCGACATGACGCGGCGCGACCTGCAAGGTAAGGCGAAGGACATGGGCCGTCCATGGGAAGTCGGCAAGGCTTTCGAGGCATCGGCGCCATGCACGCCATTGGTTCCGGCAAGCTCGATCGGCCATCCCGGCCAGGGAGCGATTTGGCTGGACGTCAATGGCGAGCGAAAACAGACCGGCGACCTCAACCAGATGATTTGGAAAGTTTCGGAAATGATCAGTTATCTGTCAGGGCTTTTCACACTGATGCCGGGGATATCATTCTCTCCGGCACGCCGGCCGGCGTCGGAGCGGTCACGCGCGGTGATGTTCTTCGCGGTCATATCGATGGCGTCGGCGACATAGAGGTTCGCGTTGTCTGAAGCGTCGATCGTTGAACAGCTTGCTGCTGGAGCGGACGACGCGCCGGCGATTTCGGCACCTGACCGGATCACGCTCACCCATGGCGGACTGCGCCGCCTGATCTCCGAAACGGCTGCGCGGCTCAATGCGCTCGGCCTCGGCCGTGGCGACCGGGTGGCCATCGTGCTGCCGAACGGGCCGGAGATGGCGACGGCCTTCGTCGCGGTGGCCGCGGCGGCGTCGACCGCGCCGCTTAACCCGGCCTACCGGGCCGACGAGCTCGATTTTTATCTCAGCGATATCGGCGCAAAGGCGATCCTCGTTGCCGAAGGCGAAACTGGCCCCGCAGTGGCCGTCGCCGAGCGCCTCGGCATAGCAGTGCTGAGGCTCGTCGCGCAGGGAGGCGCGCCGGCCGGCGGCTTCGGCATCGAAGCCAAACCGGTTGGCCCGTCTGTTTTGTCCGGCTTGGCAGAGGATGGCGACATTGCATTGTTGCTGCACACGTCCGGCACCACGTCGCGGCCCAAGCTGGTGCCGCTCAGCCATGCCAATCTTGCCGCTTCGGCCGCCCATATCGGCGCGACGCTCGACCTGACGGCCGGCGATCGCTGCCTCAACATCATGCCGCTGTTCCACATCCATGGGCTGATCGCGGCGGTGCTGTCCTCGCTCGCCGCCGGCGGCAGCGTCTTCTGCACGCCGGGTTTCAACGCGCTGCGCTTCTTCCATTGGCTGAGCGAGGCGCGGCCGAGCTGGTACACGGCGGTGCCGACCATGCATCAGGCGATACTGCCGCGGGCGGCGCGCAATGCCGATGCGCTGGCGGCGGCGCCCTTGCGCTTCATCCGTTCGTCCTCGGCGTCGCTGCCGCCGCAGGTGATGGCCGAGCTCGAGGCGACCTTCGGCTGCCCGGTGATCGAATCCTACGGCATGACGGAAGCCGCGCACCAGATGGCCTCGAACCGGCTGCCGCCGGGCCTGCGCAAGCCGGGCAGCGTCGGCGCGGCTGCCGGGCCGGAGGTGGCGGTGATGGCGCTCGACGGGCAATTGCTGAAGCCGGGTGAGACCGGCGAGATCGTCATTCGCGGACCCAATGTGACCGCGGGCTATGAGAAGAATCCGGACGCCAATGCCACGGCCTTCGCGCATGGCTGGTTTCATACCGGCGACCAGGGCGTACTCGACGACGATGGCTACCTGCGCGTCACCGGCCGGCTCAAGGAGATCATCAACCGCGGCGGCGAGAAGATCTCGCCGCTCGAGGTCGACGACGTGCTGATGGATCATCCGGCGGTGGCGCAGGTCGTCACCTTCGCCACGCCGCACGACAAGCTCGGCGAGGAGGTCGCTGCCGCGATCGTGCTGCGCGAGGGCATGGCCGCCACCGAAGGCGACATCCGCAGCTTTGCCGCGATGCGGCTTGCCGACTTCAAGGTGCCACGCATTGTCCTGATCCTTGACGAAATCCCGAAGGGCGCGACGGGCAAGCTGCAGCGCATCGGTCTCGCGACCAAACTCGGTCTCAGTTGACGATGCGGATCACAGTCTTTGGCGCCGGCGCGATCGGTGGCTATTTCGCGGCCAAACTTGCCGTGGCCGGCCGGGTCGATCTTTCGATCGTGGCGCGCGGCGGGCATCTCGACGCGATCAGGGCGAACGGCCTCCGCCTGATCGAGGACGGTCATGAATCCGTCGCCTCTGTCAGGGCTGCCGCGCGGGCTGAGGAGCTAGGCGTCCAGGACTATGTCGTGCTGGCGCTCAAGGCCCATTCGCTCGCACCGGCGCTCGACCAGATCGCGCCGCTGCTGGGCGAGGGGACGGCCGTCGTCACCATGCAGAATGGCGTGCCGTGGTGGTATTTCCACAAGATCGGCGGCTCGCTCGAAGGCACGCGGTTGCAAGCAGTGGATCCCGGTGGCGTGATCTGGGACCGGCTTGGGCCGGATCGCGTCATCGGCTCGGTCGTCTATCCCGCGGCCGAGGTGGATGCGCCCGGCCTGGTCCGCCATATCGAGGGAAAACGCTTCTCGCTTGGCGAGCCTTCGGGGGAGAAGAGCGAACGCGTCACGCGGCTTGCCGAGGAGATGGTTGCGGCGGGGCTGCAGGCGCCTGTTCGCGACGACATTCGCAGCGAAATCTGGATCAAGCTGTGGGGCAATCTCTCCTTCAACCCGATTTCCGCGCTGACCGGCAGCACGCTTGCGGCAATCGCTGCCGACGAGGCAACCCGTACGCTTGCCCGCGCCATGATGCTGGAGGCGCAGGCGATCGGCGAAAGCCTTGGCGTCCGTTTCCCGATAGCGGTCGACCGGCGCATCAAGGGGGCCGCCGACGTCGGCGAGCACAAGACCTCGATGCTGCAGGATCTGGAGCGCGGCCGTCCCATGGAGATCGACGCGCTGGTGACGGCGGTGCAGGAACTCGGCCGGCTGACCGGCCAGCCGACGCCCACCATCGACAGCGTGCTGGCGCTGGTGCGTCGCCTCGCCATCGAGCGCGGCTGCTATTGACCACTCTGAAGAGCGTCGACCCATTCCACGCTTGACTCTCAAGTTTGTTCCTGATTTGTTCTTGTCAGAGACTTTAACAGGAGCGTTCCTCGGCCGAACGAGTACGGATGTATCGGCAGCAAGAGTTTGATTTCGGCATCCCACCGCCGCCGAAGCAGCCAAAGTTGCCGGATCGCGTGTTCTTTGCGTTGCTGTTGGAAGTGAAATACCGATCCGAATTTTGGACACTGCAGAGGCAACTCTGCGATATCAATGGGATAACTGGTTCGCTGTTATTAAAGGAGCGTTTTCACGTCAGCCTGCAGCATGTAGGCGACTATAAGAGGCTTCGATCGAACACCGAATTCGCGGCAAGGCGGTCCGGTCGACGGGTTGAGATGCCGGCGTTTGAAGTCGCGTTTCATCATGCCGCAAGTTTCCCAGGTCGCCCAGCGGCGAGGGGGAGCCCGCCGTCTCGTCCGTTTGTGCTTTTGGCCGACAGTGGGCCGGTCTGCGAACTCAGTCGACTGATTGGCATTGCGATGAAGTCAAACGGCCTCAAGTCGGCAGACCATTTTGTTCCGCATATGACCCTTGCCTATGATGGGAAATTCGTTCCCAGGCAGCCCATCGATGCAATCAGTTTTGTGGCAAGGGAGTTCATTCTTATTCACAGCTTGCGCGGTCTGACGATCTACCGGGATCTGGATCGTTGGCCTTTGATCACCGCGTCGTAATTCTCCAGCCGCGATGATCCTGACATGGATTGTCAGCTGGCTGGCGGATCACCGATGGCAGGCCGCCAGGCGGTACCCTACTTGGAATGCGTCTGGAAAAGGAGGAAGTCATGACCACTACCGAAATCGCCAAGGATTTCACGGAGCTCCTCAAGCGGGGCGACAGCGAAAGCGCTGCCGCGAAATACAATGCCGACGACATCGTCAGCTACGAAGCGATGGAAGGGCCGATGGCCATTTGCCGCGGCAAGGAGGCCGTCAAGCAGAAGGGTCAGTGGTGGCAAGAGAACCACGACGTTCATGGCGGCTCTGTCGAGGGTCCCTATGTCAATGGCGACCAGTTCGCATTGCGCTTCACGTTTGACGTGACGCCTAAGGCGACCGGCCAGCGCGCCTCCATGGACGAGGTTGGCGTCTATACGGTCAAGAACGACAAGATCAGCGAAGAGCGCTTCTATTATTGAAGCCCGGCCAGCCCTTCCGGAGCCTGCTCACTTCGCCACATGGTTTGAAAACAGGCATGGCTGCCAGGACGAGGCCCTGGCAGCCATGCCAGCATATCAAATCGTCCTCACATACTCCGCAAGCTGGTCGAGCACCGTGCCCCAGCCGTCGTAGAAGCCCATCTCCTCGTGGTTATTGCGCGTGGCTTCGTCGCGGTGAATAGCGGTCGCGGTGTAGCGCGTCGCCTTGCCTTCCGGGTGGAAGGATATGACCGCGGTGATGAACGGATCCCCCGACGGGCGATAGCCAGGCAGCAGTGCATCGGTCCACACCAGCCGCTCGTTCGGCACGATGTCGAGGTAGCAGCAACGCCGGTCGTTGACTTGCCTGCCATCAGGCGATTGCATGCGGGTCCTGAACAGGCCGCCGGGCCTGAGATCGATCTCGCAATCGGTGATGATCCACGGCTTGGGCGTGAACCATTGGCGGACGTGCTCGGGTTTGGTGTAGGCGGTCCAGAGCAGTTCTCGCGGCGCATCGACAACGCGTTCGAGAACGAGGTCGAGTTTCGGATCGGGTTTGAACAGCGGCGCCGGGCTCATATGTCTTTCTCCTTGAGTGTCATGACGTAGGCGTCGAACTGGTCGAGGCGGCGCTCCCACAGCGCGCGTTGTTCGGCCAGCCAGTTTTCCGCGAGCTTCAGCGGTTCGGGCGCGAGCCGGTAGGTTCTGACGCGACCGGCCTTTTCGGAGAGCACCAGCCCGCAACCTTCCAGCACCTTGAGATGCTCGACGAAGGAGGGCAGGGCCATGTCGAATGGTTGGGCAAGCTCGCTGACCGAGGCAGGGCTTCTGTTCAGTCGCTCGACGACACGGCGGCGCGTCGGATCGGAAAGCGCCCGGAAGATGCCGTCGATCGGTGGTAAGCTCGGACTTGCGGACTGCAGACTAGTCATAGATCGATTCCGCGCATTGGCTAAAAGCTGTATCGTACATACTTAGGAAAATACCTTAGTATTGGCAAGCCCGAAAATTTGGAGATGCAGGCAAGCAGCTGGCAAAGGGAGAGGCGCGGTTTTAGGGTGCCGTCAGATTCGAGTTTTCTATCAGTCCGAGGGACCCCGATTTTGACCATCACGATGTACGGCATCACCAATTGCGATACGATCAAGAAGGCGCGTACCTGGCTGGAGAGCCATGATGTCGCCTATCGGTTTCACGACTACAGGGTCGAAGGCCTGGAAGCGGAGCGGCTCGACGGCTGGTCCGGCAAGGTCGGCTGGGAAATCCTGCTCAACAAGGCGAGCACGACGTTTCGCGAACTGTCGGACAGGGACAAGACGAGCCTCGACGGGAAGAAGGCCAAGGCGCTGATGCTGGCCAAACCGACGATGATCAAGCGGCCGGTCCTCGATCTTGGCGACCGCATCCTCGTCGGCTTCAAGCCTGATGTCTATCAGCAGGCGGTGGGTGGGTTGAAGCAGGTGTAGCGCCCGCGCTGGTCTCAATTCCGCCAGGCGAACTGGGTCGCGGGGAAGACCTTGGCCTGCCTGGCCGACAGCGCGTCCCATGCTTCGCGGTCGCGTGGGTCCGGTTCGATTGTCTCGGTGATGCTCGTCATGGCGTCCGCGGCCTGAGCAAAACTCTCGAACCACCCGACTCCGACCGCGGCGCTGATGGCTGCGCCGAGGGAGGAGGCTTCAGCATTGTGACCCTTATGGATCGAGATCCCGGTTGCGTCCGCGATCATCTTTGTCCAAAGCCTGCTGTTGGCGCCGCCGCCGATCGCCACCATTTGCGCCGGCGAAAGGCCATGGCTGCGCATCTCTTCGAGGGCCCGGGCTGTTTGCAGCGTCATCGCCTCGAGCCCCGCACGATAAAAGTGGCCGAGCGTGTGCGAGGGATGCATGCCGATGAAGCTCGCGCGAGCGCTCGGATCCCAATGCGGGTCCATGCAGCCAACCAGGGTGGTGCCGGCGAGAAGTCCGTCCGAGCCGATCGGGACGGCCGCCGCTTCCCGCTCCAGGCGGTCGAAGATCGCCGGATCGGAGCGTCCGCCGACAAACGTGTCGACGAACCAGTTGACGAAATAGACGCCCGCCCGCTGCACAGCCTCGAGGAAATAGCCATCGCCTGTCGGCGACGTCATGGTACGCCAGAAGGCGCCGACCACCGGTTCCCGCGACCAGATTCCCGCGATGATCGCAGTTCCGAGGTTGAGATAGACGACGCCGTCGCGCATGGCATTGACGCCGAGCCCGGCGCATTGCCCATCGCCGCCGGCGGCAATCACCGGCGTCCCCTCGGCGAGGCCCGTTGCCGCGGCGGCCGCGGCATGAACGGTCCCGACCCGCGTGCCGGACCGCACCGCATTGGGAAGTTGCGACGGCTTGATGCCAAGGTGATCGAGGATCGGCTGCGACCATGCCTTGCGCGAGATATCGAAGAGGCCGAACGGATCGGCGCTCGTCCAGCTCGCACTCGGCATTCCTGTCAGTCTCAGCGTCAGATAGCCATGCACGTCGAGGATTTTGTCAGCATGGTCCAACCGCTTCGGCTCGTTCTCGCGCAGCCATTTCAGGCGGTAGACGACCGGTGTCACGTCGATCGGCTTGCCGGTGATAGCGTGCAGCCGCTCACGGCCGATCTCAGCCGCGAAACGGTCGACCAGCCCGGCGGCGCGCTCGTCGAGCCACAGGCTCGCGGGTCCGATCGGCTCGCCGGCGCCGTCGATGAGGGCAACGGTCTCGCGCTGGTTGGAGATGGCGATACCGGCGATGCGTTTCGCATCGACCGCGCCGACGAGCTGTCGCAGCGCCGCCGTTGCGGCCTGCCACCAGTCGGTGACCTCCTGCTCGACATAGTCCGGCCTCGGCTTCATCAGATCGAGCGGCGCGCGGCCTTCCGCCACGGCTCGTCCGTCCCGGCTCCAGGCAATCGCCTTGCAGGATTGCGTGGAACTGTCGAGGCCGACGACAAGAGGTCCGTCGCTGCTGCCCATGATTGTCCTCCCGAGACGATGAGTTTCGCCGAGTCTGGCTATTCCAAGAGAATGTTCGCGGTGGCCAGGTCGGTGACGAAATGTGTCGCGTATCCGCCGCCGAGCCCAGCCCTGATCGCCCCGATCTTGCGGGCGCCACCGGCCGCGCAGATGCGGACGGGCACCGCTTTCAGTTCGTCGAGTGTGATGCCGACGGTGCGTCCATCGAGCGGCGTTGCGAAAGCGGCCCCTTGAGCGTCGATGAACCGCCCGATGATGACCCCGAGCGCTCCCTGCTCGATCATGCCGGCAAGTGCGGCGGCATCCGATATCCCGGCTCGGGCATAGGTGCTCTCCGGCCCGATATCGCCGATCCCGAAGATCACCTTGCCGGCGGCATGTATCATGCGGAACTGGTTGACGAGCATCGGCTCCTGCATGAGTTCGTCGTGCAGCTCGTCGGTGGAGACGATCGCCGGGGCAAGCAGGTTGATGCAGCGGGCACCGAGCCGATTGGCCATCAGCGAGGTGCAGAATTCCGGCGAGAAATCGCTGGTGCCGATCGAGCTTCCCGAGAGCTGGACGACGGTGAGGTTCCTGTTATGCCGCAGTCGTGGGATCGAGCGGGCGGCGGCGAGCACGGTCTTTCCCCAGGCAACGCCGATCGTGTCGCCCGGATCGACCATGGACGCGAGCAACCGTCCTGCCGCTTCGCCGATGCGGCGGTCGGCATCGCTGGGATCGAGGTCGGGGATAACCGCCGCGCCGCGAAGCCCGTATTTTTCCATGAGACGCCGCGAGGTCAAGGTGCGGGCAAAAGCGTCGTGGTCGACCTGCACGGCGACGAGTCCGCTTTCGCGCGCCTCTTGCAGATAGTTTACCACGCTCGCCCTGGAGACGTTCATGACCTTGGCCACATCGCTCTGGTTAAGCTGGTCGACATAGTAGAGCCAGGCAGCCCACGCCACCGCGCTGTCGAATTCGGACGGCAGTGCCGAGAGCCCAGAGGGGCGGACCAGGTCGATGTCGGCATCGGCATTCATGCCCCTTTTTCCGCAGGTTTGCAGAACGAAGTCAAGCGTTGCGGGCGCATGCTTGACAAAAGACAGGGATAGGTGACTATTGTTTGATCGCGCAGCGCGTCTGCGTCTCGATAAGAGAGTTGCCCCAGAAGAGGACGCCATGACGAATCCGGCAGCCGGATCCTGGACGACATTGATCGACGACATTTTGGACGGGAACTGGACCAGCCCGGAGACCGGGAAAAAGGCTGTGGTGCCGTATGACCGGATTGTCATCGAGGAGAGCCTCGAAGGGCGGGCGGCCGATCTTGTTTCGGAGCTCGATCTGGGTGAGCGGTTCACGGTCGTTGCCGATGCCGCGACCTATGATGCGCTTGGCGAACGCGTTGCGCGCGAACTGAAGACGCTCGGCCCAGTCGATGTCCTGATTTTGGATCACCCACATGCCGACATGGCCAATGTCGAAAGCCTGGCCGTCAAACTCGCTGATGCGGATGCCGTGGTCGCGGTCGGTTCCGGCACGATCAACGATCTCTGCAAGTTCGTCACCGGAAGGAATGAGCGGCGCTATTGCGTGTTCGGGACGGCCGGTTCCATGAACGGCTACACATCGACGACCGCGTCCATCACACTTGAAAGCGGCCTGAAGGTGTCGCTCCCCTCCCACGCGCCATCGGGTTTTTTCGTCGATCTTGGCGTCTCCGCCGCCGCTCCGACCTATCTGTCGGCGGCTGGGTTCGGTGACTGCCTTTGCCGCTCGGTCGCCCAGATCGACTGGTGGATGTCGCACCGTCTGCTTGGCACCGCCTACCATCAGGTACCGTTTCTCATCCAGGAAAAGGATGAGGCGGCGCTCAACGAGCGTGCGGCAAAGCTTGCCGAGCACGACATCGAGGCCAATGGCTATCTCTACCGCGTGCTGACGCTATGCGGCCTCGGCATTTCCTTCACCGGCGTCTCCAATCACGGTTCGATGGGCGAGCATCAGATATCGCACTACATCGACTGCTTCGCCGGCGAGCGTCACCCCGGTACGCTCCACGGCACCCAGGTCGGCGTCGCTTCACTCACCATGGCGCGGTTGCAGCAAGCAATGCTTGCAAACGACAAGCCGCCGGTGGTGAAGGCGACGAAGATCGATCCTGACGACATGGTGTGCCGCATGGGGCCGGCTGTCGCCGCACAATGTCTCGACGAATTGAAGAAGAAGGCCTTCGACGAGAATGCCGCCGCCGCATTCAACGAGCGGCTGCAGGAGCTCTGGCCGACGCTCAGGCAGGAGCTCGAGCAATTCATGCTGCCTGTCGACGAGATGCAGCGCCTGCTGAAATCCACCGGCGGCCCGGTCTCAGCGGCCGAATTGGGCACGCCGGCCGATTTCTATCGCGAAGCCGTCGTTCATTGCCGGGAGATGCGCAATCGCTTCTCGTTCCTCGACATTGCTGCGGATGCAGGAATGCTGGAGGATTTTGCGCGCGGGGAAGCCTGACCGGATGCGCGACCTCGTCGAATTCGGCCCCGAAGCTGCGTCGCGAATTCGCGGCGTCTTCTGCGATATCGACGACACGTTGACGACCGAGGGCCGTCTTCCAGCCGATGCCTACCGTGCGCTCGAACGCCTGCACGAGGCCGGCCTCGTCGTTGCTCCCATTACCGGGAGACCCGCGGGCTGGTGCGACATGATTGCCCGGTTCTGGCCGGTGACGGGCGTTGTCGGTGAAAATGGCGCTTTTTACTTCGCCTATGATCAGCCAACGCGAAAGATGGTCCGGGTTTTCGCGGCGAGCGCTGAGGAACGCCGGGAAAACGGGCGCAGGCTCGCCGAACTGGAAAAACGCATCGTCCGGGAAGTGCCGGGTTCGGCCGTGTCCGCCGACCAGCAATATCGCGAAGCCGATCTGGCCATCGACTTTTGCGAAGATGTTCCGGCGCTGCCGATGTCCGATGCCAGGCGCATCAAGCAGATTTTCGAGGAAGCCGGCGCTGTCGCCAAGATTTCGTCGATCCATGTGAACGGTTGGTTTGGCCGGTACGACAAGCTGTCGATGACGCGTCGCTTTGCGAGCGAGAGGCTCGGGACCGATCTCGATGCTGAAAGACAGGCCTATGCGTTCGTCGGAGACAGCCCGAACGACGCGCCGATGTTCGGGTTCTTTCCGAACTCGTTCGGGGTCGCGAATGTGATGGAGTTCCAGGGACAGATCGACGCCGAACCCGCTTTCGTCGCGACGTCGCGGGGTGGCCGCGGCTTCGTCGAGATTGCCGACATGATCCTGGCAAACCGGAGGTCGGGGTAGCCTGATCGGCCGGCGCGAAGTGGACCGCCCGGAAAAGACGCAAAGGATGTTCTGCAGGCGATGGAACGGAACCAGGGACGGCTTAGGGAGGACTCGGTGCCAATCTGCTTTCAGATGCCAATCTGGTTTCAGATGCCAATCTGGTTTCAGATGAAAGCGAGCGCGATGTTCCGGGCAACATCGCACAGCACTCCCGGTTGCTGCGGCAATCCCGGCCGGCGGATGTCAGAGCGAACCGCCCGTCTCCTGGTCGGTGATGAGGCCGGTGAAGAATCCCTTTTGCAGGAGCTTGGCCATGATGCCGACCTTGTTCTTTCCGCCGGAAACAAGGATGCGTTTGGGAATGTTCAGCGTGTCGAGAGGGTAAACCCCGACGATGCGTTCGTTGACGGGATGGTCGATGAGTTCGGCGTTCCGGTCGAAGAAATAGCCGAGAAAGTTCCCGATCGGCTTCATTCTCAGGATGTCGTCGAATTCCTCGTCCGTCATATAACCGACGCTCCGAAGCGTCGAGCTGGTCGTGCCGCCGACGCTCATCAGCGCAAGGTCGGCGTTCAGCGCCTTCTGGATAACTTCGCGCGCGCTCGGTTGCTGCAGGATCGTCTCGCGGCTTTCGCGGCTGTCGCAGATGATGGGTCCGGGAAGATAATAGGATTCGGCCTGAGTGCGCTGGGCAAAGACGGCGGCGGCGTCGTATTTGTCGATCGACGACCGGCGCGACAGAGAGCCGAGAAGCGGTACGACGGTAACGTTCCTGAGCGTCACCGGTTCGATGTTGGAAGCGAGCCATCTCATGGTTCGGCCCCATGCCATGGCGACCGTCATGTCGTCCCGGAGCAGCGTCTCGACGGTCTGCGCGGCATAGATGCCGATCACTTCGGAGAGCCCGAGCTCCGACCCGATGTCATCAGGCGTGACGCTGCATATGTCGAGCCGGTACTTCCGCCTGAGCTGTTCTTCCATTTCGAGGGCCTGGGACGTCCCGGCGTTGATGCGGATCGAGACGATGCCGCGCTCCTTCGCCTCGGCCAGCAGCCTGTGGATCTTGGTGCGGTTGATCTGCAGCCGCTCGGCGATGGCCTGCTGCGTTTCGCCCAGCACGAAATATTGATGGGCAACCCGTGCCAGAAGGCCAATCGACGTCATGAGGGTTCTCCGATGCTGGTGGCGCATCCGTCCGAACGCCGCTGTCGCCGGCCAACAAGCGCTTGCCACGGACATGGTGACGATATAGCATTTGAACAAATGCACAAGATATGAACATTTGTGCATCGCAAAACGAAGCGGTTCGGGAGGAACGCGTGCGGGTTGCCCAAGCCAGACGTTTCGTCATTTCAGACCATCCGCTGCCCTGGCTGCTGCCGCTGGTGGCGATCCTGCTTGTCTTCACCGTCTATCCCTTGATCTACAACATCTGGCTGAGCTTCCACGAGTTCGTCCCGCGCAGGCGGGCGCTTGAATTCGTCGGAACGGAAAACTGGGTGCAGCTCTGGAACGACACGCGCTTCTGGCAGTCGCTCGTCATCACCTTCACCTATTTCGCCATCGCGCTGGCCTTTGAACTGGTGCTCGGCATGGCGATCGCGCTGCTCCTGGACAGCGACGGCTTCGGTTTCGGATTCCTGCGCGGCGTGCTGACGATGACGCTCGTCATCCCCCCGGCCATTGTCGGCATGATGTATCTGCTGATGGAGGATCCGCAGTTCGGGGTGATCAGCTATCTCCTGCAGTCGATTGGTCTGCTCAATCCGAACAATCCCATCCTGGCTACGGCGTCGACCGCGCTTGCCGGCGTTCTCGTTGCGGAAATCTGGCAGTGGACGCCGTTCATGGTCCTCATCTTCCTTGCTGGTCTCAGGGCACTGCCGCCGGAGCCTTACGAGGCCGCGATGATCGACGGCGCGTCGTCGTTCCAGATTTTCCGGCGCATCACCCTGCCGATGATGTCCAAGGTGATCGCCATCGCCGTCCTGGTCCGCGGCATCGATCTCTTCCGCGTCTTCGACTACGTCTTCGTCATGACGTCCGGCGGGCCGGGAGCCTCGACCTATTCGCTTTCCCTCTACGCCTGGCAGCAGACGTTCAGCTTCGTGAAGTGGGGCTATGGCGCCACGCTCAGCCTCGTCACCCTCGTGATCATCCTCGTCATTGCCAACCTCTTCATCCGTATTGCGAAGGTGAAATGGTAGAATGAACGGCTCCTTCTCGACGCGCATGCTTCGCACCATCGCCGCCTGGGTTGTGGTCGCAGTCTTCTTCTTTCCGATCTACTACTGGACGTCGGTGGCGTTCAAACACGGCAATGACATTTTCAACCGGCCGCCGAAACTGTTCGCCTTCACGCCGACCTTCGACAATTTCCAGAAAGTGTTCGGGATTTCGTTGGGCAGCGGCGGCATCACGGTCACTCCGGGCGGCGGCAATTTCTACATGGCGCCCCGCGTCTGGGATTCGATCGTGATCGCGACGCTGTCGACCGTGCTCGCCGTCGCCATCGCCACGGTTGCCGCCTATGCCCTGTCGCGCATGAACTTCCGCGGCCGGCACAGTTTCGTCGGATGGGTTTTGTCCACGCGCATGATGCCGCCTGTCGCGGTCGCGGTTCCGATGTTCTTCATCTACAAGAATTTCGGGCTCATCGACACCTATACCGGCATGGTGCTGATCCACGCGCTGATGAACCTGCCGCTCGCCGTCCTTCTGATGAAGAGCTTCTTCGACGACATTCCCTCCGAGATCGACGAGAGCGCGATCGTCGATGGCGCCAGCCGCTTCATGATCTTCCGGCGGATTGTGCTGCCGATGGCCAAGGGCGGCATCGCCGCGACGGCGGTCCTCTGTTTCATCTTCAGCTGGACCGAGTTCCTCTTTGCGCTGACCCTGACCACCACGTCGCTCAAGACCGTGCCTGTCGTCTCGTCGACCTTCGTCACCTCGATCGGCACCGCCTGGGGCAACATGGCCGCGCTTGGCGCCGCATCCATCATTCCTGCTTTCATCTTCATTCTGTTGGTTCAAAAGCACCTCGTGCGCGGTCTCACGATGGGATCGTTGAAACAATAGATGGGAGGCTCGAATTCGCAGCCTTGTGAAAATCGCGAATTAAACCGGAGGAGTAGACAATGAAAGACAGCATCAGAAAGGCGCATCTTGCCTCTGTCACCGATCGCTTCGTTCGCGGACAGATGGACCGGCGCTCGTTTCTTCGCGCAGCAGGCATTCTCGGCCTCGGCGCCGGCGCGCTCGGCATGGGCCTGGGACGACGTCCGTTCTACGGCATCAGCCAGGCAGCGGCTCAGGAACAGGAACTGAAGCCCAGCGCCGAAATCACCAAGTGGCTCTCGGATGTCGGCAAGCCCTTTGCCGGAACGACGCTCCGTCTCGCCACGGAATCGACGCCGCCGTCGAACGCCATCGCCACGCAGCTCAAGCAGTATTTCGAGGAGGCCACCGGCATCAAGGTCGAGATCGAAGTGCTGCCGCTCGAGCAGGTGCTGCAGAAGTTGACGCTCGATGTGGCGTCGAGCCTCGGCACTTACGACCTCTACTATATCGACCAGAGCTGGGCGGCGAGCTTCAGCCAGGACGTCTTCGATCCGCGCGAGCAGCTCAAGAACGCCGATCTGGCGATGCCGAACTACAACATCGACGACTTCCTGAAACCTCTCGTCGACGGTATCGCCATGTACGAGGACCGCATGGTCGGCGTGCCCTACGACATCCCGATCTTCATCACGCAGTACCGCAAGGACATCTGGGACGAGCTCAAGCTGCCGCCTCCGGCCACGCTGGAGGATTTGCTGCAGGCGTCCGCGGCGATCACCGACGCCAAGGGCCCGAACATGTACGGCACCAGCGGCCAGATGAAATCGGGCCATTACAGCCTCGAATGCGATTGGACGGCGTGGCTTTGGGGCCATGGCGGTTCGATTTTCGGCGCCGACGGCAAATTCACCGGCAACGACGAAGCAGGCTTGGCCGCCATGGCCTACTGGGACAAGCTCAAGGCGACGATGCCGCCCGGCGTCGACGGCTGGACATGGGATGGCGAGGGCCAGTCGGTCGGCCAGGGCGTTGCCGCCTCGATGCTGTCCTGGGGCGAGTTCTTCCCGTTCTTCGACGATCCCAACGCCTCCAAGGTCTCCGGTCTGATGGAAGCGATGGTTCCGCCGAAGCCAGCCGCCACGCTACGCACGGTCGAACAGACCGGATTCGGCGAAATTCCCGGCGTCGGTCACCAGGGCGGTTCTTCGCTCGCGGTGTCGAAATACTCGAAGAGCCCGGACGCTGCCTGGATTTTCATGCAATGGGCGACTTCAGCCGACACCCAGGCGCTGATAACCGTTCTGGGCGGCGGTACGGGGCCAACGCGCACCAGCGTCTATGATGATCCGCGCGTGCTGGCCAATGCCCGCGTCGGCGCCGGCACGACCCGCCATCTGCCGGTCGTGCGCGACACCATCGCCAACTACATGGGATCCGAGCCAGACCTGCCGGCATGGGCGGAACTCTCGAGCGACATGATCCCGGTTGCGTTGGGCAAGTACTTTGCCGGCCAGTCGGGCACGGCCAAGGAATCGCTCGACGCTCTGAAAACCCAGGTCGACGATCTCGTCGCCAAGGGCTGAGTGTTCCAGGGTGGCGGCTAAGGCCGCCACCCTGGGTATCGACAACCCCCAAGAGGAAAAGCAATGGCTGGAAAACAGCTCGTAGCGGTGACAGGAGCGAGTTCCGGCATCGGCGAGGCCGTCGCCAAGGCGTTCTCGCGCGCCGGCCACCCTGTTTTGATGATGGCCCGCCGTCTGGAGCGCATGGAGGCGCTGAACCTGCCCGACAGCATGGCCCGGCAGGTCGATGTCCGGGACCGCGCCGCAATCGCAGCCGCCGTGAAGGAGGCGGAAGCCGAATACGGGCCGGTCGACATGCTCTTTGCCAATGCCGGTATCGCGCGTCTTGCCGATATAGGCCGCCAGCCGCCCGAGGAATGGGACGAGATGATCGACATCAACACGAAAGGCGTGCTGAATTCGGTCCATGCGGTGATGTCGGGCATGATGGAGCGCCGTCATGGGACGCTGTTCATGATGAGTTCGATCGCTGGCCGGAAAGTCTATCCGGATCATACCGTTTACTGCGGGACGAAATTCTTCGTTCACGCCGTGTCGGAATCACTGCGTGACTATCTTTCCGACTATGACGTCCGCGTGGTCGTGCTTTCGCCCGGGGTGATCGAAACCGAAGTTCTGAGCGGCGTACTCGACCCGCAAACGCTAGCCAACTACAAGGCCAACAAGCTCAAGATCGGCGGCGGGATTGGGCCGGAGCACGTCGCTGAGCTCATGCTGCACACCTACCAGATGCCACAGAACGCTCTCGTGCAGGAAATCGTCATCACGCCGACCAGGCAGAAATACTGACGACCCGCCCCCGGCTTCTGGAGAGAGAGAGAGAATGGCCACCGTAGAATACAGGAACATCGCCAAGAGTTTCGGGCATGTCGAGGTGATGAAGGATATCTCCTTCGGCATTGCCGACCGCGAATTCGTCGTGCTTCTCGGGCCGTCCGGTTGCGGAAAGACGACGCTCCTGCGCATGACAGCAGGGCTCGAGAGCGTGACCAACGGCGATCTGTTGATCGGCGACAGGCGGGTCAACGACGTTCACCCCCGCGATCGTGACATCGCGATGGTGTTCCAGAACTACGCGCTCTATCCGACGATGACTGTGTTCGACAATATCGGCTTCAGTCTCGAAGTGGCGAAAGTGCCCAAGGCGGATATCAGGAAGAAGGTCGAATGGGCGGCGGAAATCCTCAATCTCACGCCCTATCTCGGGCGCTATCCCAAGGAACTGTCGGGCGGCCAGCGCCAGCGCGTCGCCATGGGCCGCGCCATGGTGCGGGATGCCGCCGTCTTCCTTTTCGACGAGCCGCTCTCCAATCTCGATGCGAAGTTGCGCACTCATATGCGTGTGGAAATCCGGCAACTCCACAATCGTCTCGGCACGACCACGATCTACGTCACCCATGACCAGATCGAGGCGATGACGATGGCTGACAAGATCGTGCTGATGCACGCCGGCAGGATCATGCAGATTGGCACGCCGGACGAGGTCTACGAGCGCCCGAACTCGAAATATGTCGCTGATTTCATCGGCTCGCCTTCGATGAATTTCATCGCTGGGGCTGTCGAGATCGCGGGCGGCAGTCCTCGCTTCGTCGCCGAAGGGGTGTCGATCGGCCTCTCGCCGGAGATCAAGGCGGAGCCGGGCCAAAAGGTCATCATGGGCGTCCGGCCACACGATCTGGGCATTTCGGATGCGGGTGAGATCAAGGGCGAGGTCGTGCTGTCCGAAACGACCGGCGCGGACGTTCAGATTCATTTGCGCGTGGCGGGATACGACGCCGTCGCCGTGGTGCCGCGTGACGAGCGCCGCAACGCCGGCACCGCGATCAATCTTTCGGTACTGCCGGGCAAGGTGCATCTCTTCGATGCGGCTACGGAGCTTCGTGTCGCCTGAGGAGAGATTCGCGATCGGACGATCATGAAATCAAAATCATCCGACCACGACGCGGCCGGGTCGTCCATGCAACGCGGCTGCTTGGTGGCGATCCTGAACTTGTGCTGCATGGCGGCGGCAGCACCTCGAGGGTGCGCTGCCTCAGCCCGTTCGGCGCAGATAGCCAGCTAAAGCCACCGCTTGGTTGTGCATCTCGTCATGGGCGCCATAGAGCAGCGTCACCCGGCCTTTGCCCAGCAGGGCGCGCAATTGCCCGACGGCCTCGCCGTTCCCGTCGAGCTCGTCGCGGTATCGCTGCTGGAATTCCGCCCATCGCGCCGGCTCATGGCCGAACCAATGGCGCAATTCATCGCTTGGCGCGATGTCCTTCAGCCAAAGCGTCAGCGCAGCATCTGCCTTGCGGACCCCGCGCGGCCATATGCGGTCCACGAGCACTCGCTGCCCGTCGGTGGGCGATGGCGGCTCATAGATGCGCTTGAGCGCGATATCGACGGCCATGGAACCTCGCGACGCGTTCTCTCAGGCCCATTCGCCCTTGCGCATGACCGGCACGCGGCTGCCGTCCTTGCCGACGCCGTCGATGTCGATCTTGTCCGAGCCGATCATCCAGTCGATATGGATGAAACTCTTGTTGCCGCCGCGCGCCGCGATCTCGTCCTGGCTGAGCGAGGCGCCGTCGACAAAACACTTCGAATAGCACTGGCCGAGCGCGATGTGGCAGGCGGCATTCTCATCGAACAGCGTGTTGAAGAACAGCAGGCCGCTCGCCGAGATCGGCGAGGAATGCGGCACCAGAGCGACTTCGCCAAGTCGGCGCGAGCCTTCGTCGGTGTCGAGCACTTTCTTCAGCACGTCCTCGCCGCGGCTGGCCTTGGCCTCGATGATGCGGCCGTCTTCGAAACGCACGGCAATGCCGTCGATCAGCGTGCCCTGATAGGACAGCGGCTTGGTGCTTGAGACATGCCCCTCGACGCGCCTTGCATGCGGCGTGGTGAAAACCTCCTCGGTCGGGATGTTGGGGTTGCAGGTGATGCCGTTCTTGGCGGTCGAGGCGCCGCCCATCCATTCATGCCCGTCGGCCAGCCCGACGGTCAGGTCGGTGCCGGGTCCGGTGAAATGCAGCGCATGGAAATCATGGCCGTTCAGCCATTCGGTGCGGCTGCGCAACGCGGCATTATGCGCTCTCCAGTTGCCGATCGGGTCATCCACATCAACCCGTGAGGCGGCGAAGATGGCATCGGCGAGTTTTGCCACGGCGACGTCGTCGGCATCGTCAGGGAAAACCTGCTTGGCCCAGGCCAGGTCGGGATAGGCGACGATGTTCCAGTTGATGTCGAAACCGGTGATCTTTTCCAACGCCGGCTGATAGGCGATCGAATTCGCTTTGTTGGCACGCGCTACCTTGGCCGGATCCTGTGCCGACAGCAGCGAGGGATCCTCGCCGCGCACGGCGAGCCTGGCCGCATTGTTGGCGAAGGCCTTCGCCATGCCCTCATAGAGCCAGCCGGCGGCGCGGTCGAAGCCGGCGTCAGCGCCATAGCGGAAGCGCGCCAGCGTGATCTCGTCGTCGTTGAAGATCGGCGTCACCAGTCCGGCGCCGGCCTTGTAGGCATGCTCGACGATCCGCCGCGTCAGGGGCAGCGCCGCGATCGACGAAGTCAGCACCAGATCCTGCCCCGGCTGCAACTGCGCCCCGACCTTGATGGCGACCTCGGCCAGCCTGTCGAGCTTCACCGGGTCGATCGTTGCGGAAACGCCGCGCGAATGTGTGGTCATGATCCTGCCTGCCGTGATGTGGGAGCCTAGTTCCTACATAGACCGGCGCTGCTCTCCTTTCCACCGCGATTGCACCGTACAGGTTCAGTCCGCGCTGGCGAGCGACCCGAATTGCGCCATGGTCGCCGCTATTTCTTCGCGGATCCAGGTCTTGAAGTCCCTGATCTTGCGGCTTTCGGTCTTGGCGGCGGAGGTCACCAGCCAGTAGCCGAGCCCGCTCTGGGCGCGGACGCCGAAAGGCGCGACAAGGCGGCCGTCGGCCAGCGCGTCGGCGGTCAGCAACTGCCAGCCGAGCATGACACCGTGGCCGGCGATCGCCGATTCCAGGCACAGCATCGGGTCGGTGAAGCGCGCGCCTTTGAGGAAGGTGACCGGCTCTGCCCCGGCCGCCTCGAACCAGCTTTCCCAACTGATCATCGCCCTTTCGTCGGTGATCGCGCAGGTCGAGGCGAGGTCTTCGATCGATTTCAGCTTGCTGGCGATCACCGGGGCGCAGACCGGGAAGACCTCCTGCGCCAGCAGCAGTTCCGCGCGCCCGCTCGGCCATTTGCCGTCGCCAAGCCGGATCGCGATGTCGATGTCCGAGCGATCGAGATCGGCAATCCGTACCGAGGCGTCGATGCGCAAAAGCACGTTCGGATGCCGGGCGAAGTGACGTGACAGTCTCGGCAGCAGCCACTTCGACGCGAAAGCAGGCGCGGCCGAAACCACCAGAGTGCATTCGGAAGCGTCGTCGGCGAGCGCCACGGCTTGTGCAAGCTCGCGGAAACCTGCCCCGAGCCGCGCGCTGAAGACGGTGCCGAATTCGGTCAGCACGAGACCGCTTGCCGTTCGTTCGAACAGTGCTTGGCCGAGCTGCTTTTCCGTCCGCTTGACCTGCTGGCTGACGGCGCTGGGGGACACGTTGAGTTCGCTCGCCGCGGCCGAAAGCGATCCCAGGCGGGCGACGGTTTCGACGGCCCGCAGGCCGTTGAGATGGACGCGGTTCAGCATGGCCATATAGTTTTTCTAAACTTATACGGTTGAAATCTCAATTGAAACACAACGCGGAATGGCAGATTCTAGCGGGCAATCAGACCTCTGGAGGAAATCCGATGAAGATTTTGTCATTGCTCAGGGTCTTTTCCGTTGCCGGCGCGCGGCAGAGCCGGTCGCATGAAAGCGAGACCACCCGATGGGTGATCGATCCGCTGTCGCATCCAGTGCTTGACACCATGTCGGAGCGCGAACTCGGCGACGTTCCGTTCAGGCTGACGGCTCGGCGCACCGCCTATGAGACGGCAACGGCGGGAGCCGGCTGCGGCTGAAAATGCGAGCGAAGTAGGGGTGGCTCAGCTCCTTTCGGCGGTAAACTTGGAGATTGGCCGAGACATCCCTCCCTTCGTCATCCCTGGGCGAAGCAGGAGCGAAGCTCCGTCGCGGAGACCCTGGGATCCATGCCGTTCCCTAGCGGCAGTGCTCCGACGGACCAGAAACGAGCGCTTTTTCGCAGCGGATATAAGCACTATTCACAGCCGCCGCATTCTACGCCGGATGTCACGGCATGGATCCCAGGGTCTGCGCTCCGCTTCGGTTCGCTCCGCCCTGGAATGACGAAGCCATGGTGGTCTGCGGCCAATCGCAAATGTCAGAGATTGGGAACCGCTTACCTGCGGCCCACGAAACCGTTCTGGCCCAACAAGAAGCGGATTGTTTGACAGGCTCGTGCACCTATTGTGCACTGCAATGAAAGCCGCTTCGCCATCCCCTTTGCGCCTCGCCTTCGCCGGCATGGCCGCCCTGGCTGTCGCCATGGGCATCGGCCGTTTCGTCTATACGCCGATCCTGCCTGGCATGATGGAAGAGCTCGGCCTGTCGGCGGCGGACGCCGGCTGGATCGCATCCGCCAACTATCTCGGCTATCTCGTCGGCGCGTTTGCAGCGGTTGGCGGCTGGGCGCACGGCCGCGAGCGCCTGCTGATGCTTTCCGGCCTGGCCGCCAGCGCCATCCTCGCTGGGCTGATGGGCCTGACCGACACGATGGCGGCCTTTCTCGTCATCCGCTTTCTTGCCGGTCTGGCCAGCGCCTTCGTCTTGGTCTTCATGTCCAGCATCGTTTTCGGCCATCTGGCCGCGGCCGGCCGAAACGACCTGCAGGCGCTGCATTTCGGCGGCGTCGGCCTCGGCATAGCGGCGTCCTCGGCGCTGATGGCGATCCTCGTGACCGGACATGCCGGCTGGGCGGCAGGCTGGTTCTGGTCCGCCGCGATCTCAGCATGTGGCTTTGCCGTGGTGGCGCTACTGGTCGGCAGCACCGCGACCGCCAACGGCGCCGATGGTCGCGAACCGGCGTTGCCGAAGGACCGCTCGCTGATGAAGATCATCGTCGCCTATGGCCTGTTCGGCTTCGGCTATATCGTGACGGCGACGTTTCTGATCGCCATTGTCCGGCAGGGTGGTGGAGGACGCGCGTTCGAAGCCGTGGTCTGGATGGTCACCGGCCTTGCCGGGATTCCTTCGATCTGGCTCTGGCAGAAGATCGCCGCAAGGATCGGCCTGTATGCGGCTTATGCCTTCGGCTGCCTCGTCGAGGTGGTTGGCGTCACCGCGAGCGTCGCCATGGGCGGACACATTGGGCCGCTGCTCGGCGGGTTTCTGCTTGGCGGAACCTTCATCGCCATCACCGCGCTCGGCCTGCAGACCGGAAGGCAGCTTGTCCCGCAAGCGCCACGCCGGGTCCTGGCGTTGATGACGGCTTCCTTCGGCCTCGGTCAGATCATCGGTCCGATCGTTGCCGGCCTGCTTGCGCAAGCCACGGGCGACTTCTTCCTCGCGTCGATCGTCGCCGCCGCCGTTCTGCTTGTCTCCGGTGTGATCATCTGGTCGGCTGCGCCAAAATCGCCATGATTATGGTCTTGCTCGGTGCCGGGCACCGGGCACGGGCATTTTCTTTCCCACTAATGTGTGACCTTATGCCCGCTGAACAGCAACGCCGCTGATTTGCGCATCGACCGAGGATTTCCCCACCGTGTTTGTATCCTTCTTCCCGCAGCCGAAGTTGTTCTTCACTTCGGCCGCCGTCTGGAGTCTTGCCGGAATTCTGTTCTGGTTCTTTGGTGGGGAACAGCTCGGCGCCCTGGTCGGTCTGCCGCCGGCAGCGGCTGGTGTCCCTCCGGTTCTCGGAATGGCGATTTTCTGGACCAAGCCGTTTATTTGGTTCTATATCTATTTTGGTTTTCTTGTTGGTGCTTTCTACGCCTTCTGGCGCTTTTATTCTCCTCACTCGTGGCAGGATTGGTCGATCCTCGGTTCGGCGCTCATCCTGTTTTCCACATATCTTAACGTGCAGATTTATGTGGCGCTGAATACTTGGCGCGGACCTTTCTTTGATCTCTTCCAGAAAGCGATTACGACACCCGGCTCGGTGACCGCCGGCGAACTCTATTCGATGTTCTGGATCTACGCCTGGATTGGCGCTTCGGGCATGGCCTTGTTCGTCGTCACCCGGTTCTTCGTCAGCCACTATATCTTCCGCTGGCGCACGGCCATGAATGACTACTACATGGCGCACTGGCAGAGATTGCGACACATCGAAGGCGCGTCTCAGCGCGTACAAGAGGACACGATGCGGTTCTCCACTACGATGGAGGGCCTTGGAGTATCGCTCGTTGACTCCGTAATGACGTTGATTGCGTTCTTGCCATTGCTCGCGCAACTCTCCAGCCATGTGAAAGTCTTGCCCCTCGTCGGCGAAATTCCCTATTCTCTGGTTGTAGCCGCTGTCACCTGGTCGATCTTCGGTACGTTTCTTCTCATGGCTGCCGGCGTAAAACTGCCGGGGTTGGAGTTCAAGAATCAGCGAGTCGAGGCAGCCTACCGCAAAGAACTCGTATACGGCGAAGACGATGCGGCGCGCGCAGCACCGCCGACAGTGGCCGAACTCTTTTCCCATGTCCGACGCAACTACTTCACCCTCTACTTCCACTACGCCTACTTCAACATCGTCCGATCCGGCTATCTGCAGGCAGATGCCATCTTCTCCAGCTTGATCCTCATTCCCACGATTGCTGCTGGAACTATTACGCTGGGCATATGGCAGCAGGTTTCCACCGCTTTCAGCCAGGTCAGCTCCTCATTTCAGTATCTGGTCAATGCCTGGCCGACGATCGTCGAGTTGATCTCCATACACAAACGCCTGCGCGCCTTCGAGGCGACGCTCGAAGGAGAGCCGCTGCCCGAAATCGACCAGCGCTATCTCGAACGTCAAGGCGCCGAGGACCCGGCCTGAGGCTTTTTGGAAACAAAGGACGTGGCGGCTCAGCCGCCCACCGACGCCTGCTTTTCGCCGGTGCGTTGGCGCGAAACATAGTCGCGATAGCTGATGCACTCGACGTCGGGCTTGGTGCAGACCTCGCCGGCAAAGCGCTCCAGCGCATCCCAGTAGGCGCCGTCATTCATCAGCGTGAAATGGAAGCCGAGTTCCAGCGGAATGCGTTTGCCCTGGTATTGGGTATCGAAGGCGGCGCGAAAGGCGTCATAGGTCCGGTTGGCGAACTCGGCCGCCTTGCTCGGCCGCTCGAAGCCGCCGGAGTGCCTGACATAGAGATTGTAGTCCATGGCGATCACCGGTCGTGATCTCGGACCTTCCGGAATCTGCGGCAGCGAAAAGCGCGTGATGCCGTTGCCGGTCGGTGGCAGGGCAGGGCCGCGCGACACACCGCTTGCGTCGAACAGGAAGCCTGCTTTTGGCAGGGCCCTGTAGAGCGCCTCGTTTGCCGACAGATAGGGCGCGCGAAAGCCCACCACCTTGCGTGCGATGTCGCGCCAGCCCGCGGGTTCGGGGGCAATGGCGTTGATCGAATAGGCGTTCTCAAGAATATGCGAGAAAGAGCCAAACTCGCTCAGCCAGTCGGCCTTGGTCCAGTCCTTGCCGTCGAAATGGCCGCAGCCATGGCTGCCGATGTCGTGGCCTTCCGAGGCGGCGAACCGGATCTGTTCAAGCCGCTCGGTGACCTCCTGTTTCGAGGCGGCAAAGCCGATATTGGATTTGCCTGATGTCTTGCCGGGCGCCGCGTATTCCTTGCGTGTCTCCGGCGAGAGCAGGAAGACGCAGGACACGAAATAAGTGAAACGCGCGCCGGTGCGCTGGGCCAGCGCCCGGCTGCGCTTCCACTGCGAAATATCGCGGGCGCTGTCGAACGAGATGATGACCGCCTGCTTCGGCTTTGCCGGTGCTGACGCCGCAGGCGGATCGGCGAGGGCAGTGACTGCCATCGCAAGCGAGGCAAGAGAAAATGCAATAACGCGGGACAAACGAGGCATCAGCATCCGGTCTGGATTTAGCAATGGCCGGCACCGGCTATCGGCGAAATGTGGCGTGGGTACGATCGCCTCTGGCGGCCACCTGTCCACCGATTAGCCGATTTTCCTGCCGCACCCCTTCCATGCCGACAAAATTTCGCTAAAACGCGGGGCTTATAAACCGCCCCGGTCGGGGCAGGAATGGTTTTTATCCATGTCGGACGACAGTTTTATCCGTGAAGTCAATGAAGAGATGCGTCGCGACCAGGCGCATGCGCTGTGGGACCGTTTTGGTCCGTTCTTGCTTGGGCTCGCAGTGCTGGTGGTGGTCGGAACCGCCGCTTTCGTCGGTTATCGCTATTGGGACGAGACCCGCGCCAATCGCTCGGGCGATGCCTTCTCGCAGGCGCTGAAGCTTGCCAATGACGGCAAGAGCGACGAAGCGCTGACGGCCCTCGCTGCGCTGGAGAAGGATGGCTACGGCGCCTATCCGCTGCTCGCCCGCATGCGCGCCGCGACCGTCAAGGCGGACAAGGGCGACGTCGCCGCCGCCGTCAAGGACTTCGACGAGGTCGCCGCCGACACCGCCATTCCCTCAGGCCTTCGCGACATGGCGCGCCTCAGGGCGGCACTGCTGCTCGTCGACCATGGTTCCTTCGCCGATGTCTCCAGCCGCGTCGAGGCTCTCACCGCCGACACCAACACGCTGCGCCACACGGCGCGCGAGGCGCTCGGCCTTGCCGCCTGGAAGGAAGGCAAGGCGACGGACGCACTGAAACTGTTCGACCAGATCGCCTCGGATGATGGCGCCCCGCGCAACGCGCGCGAGCGGGCGACGTTGATGTCCGAGCTGATCCGTGGGTCGGGCAGCGCGTCGTAGTGCATGTCGCCCAAAAGTGCGAAGCGGTTTTGGGATCAACGACATGCACAATAGATGGTAGAGCTGCATGACATTCAAAGTCGCCATCATCGGCCGGCCTAACGTCGGCAAATCGACCCTTTTTAACAGGCTGGTGGGAAGGAAGCTGGCGCTTGTCGACGACACGCCGGGCGTCACCCGCGACCGTCGCGTCCACGCCGCCAAGCTCTACGATCTGCATTTCGACGTCATCGACACCGCCGGCTTCGAAGATGCTGCCGCTTCGACGCTGCCCGGCCGCATGCGCGCCCAGACCGAGATCGCCATCCGTGAAGCCGACCTGATCTTTTTCACGATCGATGCCAAGTCCGGGCTGATGCCCGACGACAAGACCTTTGCCGAGATCGTGCGCAAGTCCGGCAAGCCGGTTGTCGTCGTCGCCAACAAGGCCGAGGCGCGCGGCGCCCAAGGCGGCATGCTTGAGGCCTGGGAACTCGGCCTTGGCGAGCCGATCCCGGTCTCGGCCGAACACGGCCAGGGCCTGCCCGATTTGCGCGATGCGGTGATATCAGCACTTGGCGAGGCGCGCGCCTTCGGCGAGGATGAAGAAGATACGGATGAGGAGATCGCCGCTAGCGAGGTGCTGATCGGCGAGGACATCATCGATCCGGATGCCGAACCGAGCTATGACGATACCAAGCCGATGCGCATCGCCGTCGTCGGCCGCCCGAACGCCGGCAAGTCGACGCTGATCAACGCGCTGATCGGCGAGGAGCGGCTCCTGACCGGACCGGAAGCCGGCATCACCCGTGATTCGATCTCCGTCGACTGGGACTGGCATGGCCGCCGCCTCAAACTGTTCGACACCGCCGGCATGCGCCGCAAGGCCAGGATTCACGAGAAGCTGGAAGTCATGTCGGTGCAGGACGGCTTGCGCGCCATCCGCTTTGCCGAGATCGTCATCGTCGTGCTCGACGCGACTATTCCCTTCGAGAAGCAGGATCTGCAGATCGCCGATTTGATCATCCGCGAGGGCCGCGCGCCGGTGATCGCCTTCAACAAATGGGATCTGATCGACCACCCGCAGGAACTCCTGGCGGAACTGCGCGAGAAGACCGAGCGGCTTCTTCCGCAGGCGCGTGGCTTGCAGGCGGTGCCGGTTTCGGCCGAAACCGGGCGCGGTCTCGACAAGCTGATGGACGCCGTCATCAGGACGCACAGAGTGTGGAACAGCCGTGTCTCGACAGGCAAGCTCAACCGCTGGCTGGAAGGCATCCTGGCGCACCATCCGCCGCCCGCCGTGGCGGGGCGCCGACTGAAGATCAAATATGTCACGCAGGCCAAGACGCGGCCGCCGGGCTTCGTCGTGTCCTGCTCACGGCCGGACGCGATGCCGCAATCCTATGTCCGCTATCTCTCCAACAGCCTTCGCGAAGCCTTCGACATGCCAGGCGTGCCGATCCGCATCGCCTTGCGCACCTCGGAAAATCCGTTCGCCGGCAGGGCGAAAAAGCGCCGCTGAGCGCCGGCGCCCTCTGGTCGTGGACGGCGTCTGGCTGGCTGCGGCTTTTTGCGCGCCGATCGCCTAAGCAGACATTCGTGGGTTGTCCCACGAATGTCTGCTTAGATTCCTTTGTTTATCGCAGGTTCTGGTCGCAAAACCGTGGGACACTTTTGCGGAACCTGCTTAGCCGATCTTTCTTCGGCCCGAACATGGCCGCAAAAGCGCCTGACTCCGAATCGACAGGGAAAACACGATCGAACCTGTTAACGCCCCATCAAGGTTAATGCATCATCGTGCCTCTCCAGTGGGGTCCGTTGCGTTTCTGGAGAGTTCCGTGCATCGACGTGTTTTGAAGCGGCTTGTCGCTGTCGCCGGTGAGAAAAGACGTTCACTCCTGTCTTCGTCCATTGTTGGTCTGTGCGCTCGGGTCGGCTTTCCCAAGAGTTCCGCGCATCGACGTATTTTGACGCAGCTCGCCGCCGCCGGTGGGAAAGGACGTTCACTCGTCTCTCCTCTGGTCATTGGGCTTGGCATCTGGCTCGGCTTTCCCTCTGTCATCGCCTACCAGGACATGGGAAGCCTGGTCTCGGGCCTCAAAGCGCCGAACGCCCGCTGGAACGCCTATGTCGAGAAATCCGTCGCCGGCTCGGTCCATGCCGCCGAAATGCCTTTCCTTGATTCCGACACCACCGGTTCGATCTCGGGTTCCGGCGTTCGGCTGCCCGGCATCGGCGCCGTCTCGTTTCGCGGCAAGGGCAGCGTTGCCAGCGCGACGCCCGACGAGGACCGCATCATGCGTGCCGACAAGAAGGGCCGCATCATCATGGTCTCGCCGGTCGCGCCACCGAAGAACTTCAATGCCGGCTCGATCTTCGAGCGCACCTCCTCGCTGCTTCGCCCCAGCATGGACGGCGGCCTGAAGATGGCTTTCGCCAAGCCCGAGATCAAAGGCAAGGAGATCCAGATTGCCGCCGCGTTCCACGCGCGCGTGGACAAGAAGCCGGATCCCGGCGTGCCGGCCATGCTTGCCGCACTGGTCAACAACGACCGCCCCGACGTCCTGGCGACCGCCTACGCCCCGGCCGCGCCCGACTATGCGCAGGCTTCGCCCTTCGAGGCCTTGCTTCAGGACGAGAAGCCGAACGATGGCCGCTTCATTCCGCCGATGGCCAAGGGCGATCATTCGTGGATGCAGACTCCGCTGCCGGCAAGCGTCTTCTCCAAGAAGGAACAGGCTTGCCTGGCCAACGGCATCTACTTCGAGGCGCGCGGCGAGACCGTGCGCGGCCAGGCTGCCGTCGCCCAGGTCATCCTCAATCGCGTCCGCAATCCGGCCTATCCGAACTCGATCTGCGGCGTCGTCTACCAGAACGACAAGTGGTTCAACCGCTGCCAGTTCTCCTTCGCCTGCGACGGCAGGAAGAAGCGCATCCAGAGCCCCGCCAACTACAGAATTGCGCAGGATGTCGCCATGGCGGTCACCGCCGGCAAGGTCTTCATCCCGGAAGTGGGATCGTCGACCCATTACTACGCCAACTACGTCAATCCGGGCTGGGCGCGAACGATGAAAAAAATGACCAAGATCGGCCTGCATATCTTCTACCGCACCTATGGCGGCGGCTGGAGCTGAGCGGTTCGGCAAGGCTCCAGGCGCGGTCGATCGAAGACCCGTCGCCGGAGGGATTCGGCCGCGGCACGCCAACGACGGTATCGGGCACGATGTCGCACCTTGGCAAGTTATTGATTTTAATTAGAAAAATACTTAAGGCTGAAGTTCCGCCCGTGGCTTGACGGGCGCGGACCCTCTAACTATGTTGCCGGCGACTTAAGAGCGGACGGACGGCGACGATCTGACCGGGCAAGGGGGTTGCGATGGCCGACATGAATGGGCCAGACGGAACCGGAGAAACCGGCCGCGGCAAACAGCGTCAAGCCGACATCCGCGACGACGATCTTGAGCGCCGCCGGCGTGACCTTGAAGCATCGCTTGCGACAAGGCGGCCGGACCGGCTCGAGGGGAAAGACGACGCGAAAGCGGGCAGTGCGGCCGGATATGGCCAGGCGCTCAAACTGTCCAGCGAGTTCATCGCCGGGATAGTGGTTGGCGTCGGCATCGGCTGGATCATCGACCGTCTGGCGGGGACATCGCCATGGGGTCTGATCGTTTTCTTGCTGCTGGGTTTTGGCGCCGGCGTGCTCAACGTCCTGCGTTCCGCAGGGCTTATGGCGGAATTCGGACAGGGCGATAAAACGCGCGATCCGAAAGAATGAGCTTGTGGCCGCTTGCCGGCGCAACGAACAGGACACTGAAGCCGCGTGCGGCTTTGATGGGGATTTAAAGTGGCTGCTGACAAGGTCGATCCGATCCACCAGTTCAACATCGTCAAGTTGATTCCAATCAACATCGGCGGCTACGATCTGTCCTTCACCAATTCGGCTCTTTTCATGGTCGCAACCGTCGCCGTTGCGGCGGCGTTCCTCTATCTCACCACCTCGAGCCGCAGCCTCGTTCCCACCCGTCTTCAGTCGATCTCGGAGATGGCCTACGAATTCGTCGGCAACATGCTTAGGGACGCAGCCGGAACGCAAGGCATGAAGTTCTTCCCCTTCGTGTTTTCGCTGTTCATGTTCGTGCTCGTCGCCAATCTGCTCGGTCTTTTCCCGTATTTCTTCACCGTCACCAGCCACATCATCGTCACCTTCGGCCTTGCCGCGCTGGTGATTGGGACCGTCATCGTCTACGGCTTCATGAAGCACGGCATCGGTTTCCTGAAACTGTTCGTCCCGCATGGCGTGCCGGTTTACCTGCTGCCGCTGGTGGTGCTGATCGAGGTGATTTCCTTCGTCTCGCGCCCGGTCAGCCTCTCGGTTCGTCTGTTCGCCAACATGCTGGCCGGCCACATCACGCTGAAGGTGTTCTCGGGCTTCGTGGTGAGCCTGAGCGCGCTCGGCACGCTTGGCATTGCCGGATCGGTCCTGCCACTGGCGATGGCCGTGGCGCTGACGGCGCTGGAACTGCTGGTCGCCTTCCTGCAGGCCTACGTCTTTGCCGTGCTGACCTGCATGTATCTGAACGACGCCCTGCATCCCGGGCACTGACCCAGGCATGGACCCAAGAGTTTCCGGCATTGCTGCCGGATGGAATCGCAACGGAATTTTAGATCTAAAGGAGTTGAAAACATGGAAGCAGAAGCAGCAAAGTACATCGGCGCCGGCATCGCATGCCTCGGCATGGGTGGCGCCGGTATCGGCCTCGGTAACATCTTCGGCAGCTATCTGGCGGGCGCGCTGCGCAACCCGTCGGCCGCGGATGGCCAGTTCGGCCGCCTGATCTTCGGCTTCGCCGTGACCGAAGCGCTGGGCATCTTCTCCCTTCTCATCGCGCTTCTGGCCCTGTTCGGCTGAGCCCCTGTTCGGCTAGCATTGGGAATTGGACGGGCCGGCCGCGATCCAGCGGCGGGCTTGATTATCGGGGATAGTCCATGTTCGTGACATCTGCCTTTGCGCAAGAGTCCGCGCCCGCCGTCGAAGGCGGCCATGCCGGCACGGAAGGCGATACGCATTCCGAAACCGGCGTGCCCGCCGAGGGGCACGGCGTGTTCCCGCCATTCGATCCGGCGACGTTTCCGTCGCAGCTTCTGTGGCTGGCGATCACTTTCGGGCTGTTCTACCTGTTCCTGAAGAAGGTGGTGATGCCGCGTGTCGGCGGCATCATCGACGTTCGCAATGACCGCATCACGCAGGACCTCGACCATGCCGCCAGGCTGAAGGGCGAGGCCGATGCCGCCGTTGCCGCCTATGAGCAGGAACTGGCGGAGGCCAAGACCAAGGCCAATGCGATCGGCCAGCAGGCCAGCGATGCCGCCAAGGCGGAAGCCGAGGCCGCCCGCAAGAAGGTCGAGGCTGCCCTCGACGAGAAGCTTGGCGAAGCCGAGACGCGCATTTCGTCCATCAAGGCCAATGCCATGAAGGAAGTCGGCACGATCGCCGAGGACACCACTTCGGCCATCGTCGAGGCGCTTGTCGGCGGCAAGGCCAGCAAGGCCGAGATCGCGGCAGCCGTCAAATCCGTAGCCCGGTGAGGAGCGCATCATGGACGCCACATCACTCGCAACGGTTTGGGCCACGGTCGCCCTCGTCATTTTCCTTGGCATTGCCATCTACATCAAGGTGCCGGGGCTGATTGCCAAGGCGCTCGATGCCCGCGCCGACAAGATCAGCAACGAGCTTGAGGACGCGCGCCGGCTGCGCGAGGAGGCCCAGCAACTGCTCGGCCAATACCAGCGCAAGCGCAAGGAAGCCGAGCAGGAGGCCGCCGACATCGTCGCCGCCGCCAAGCGCGAGGCTGACTTGCTTGCCGCAGAGGCGCACAAGAAGACCGAGGACTATGTCGCCCGGCGCACAGCTCTTGCCGAACTGAAGATCGGCCAGGCCGAGCGCGAAGCGATCGGCGAAGTGCGCGCCAGCGCCGTCGATATAGCCGTCGAAGCCGCCCGCACGCTGCTCGCCGGAAAGATCGACGCCAAGGCCGGCGCCGACCTGTTCAAGGCCTCGCTTCAGGACGTGAAGTCCAAACTGAACTAGGCGACCATAACAGTCGTACAATCGAAGCCGCCCGGGCGACCTGGCGGCTTTTTTGTTGGGTGGAAACGAGGCACAGCCCCATACCAAGGCCGGCAGGACAGTACCCCTCTGGCCTGCCGGCCATGGGGGGTGCGAAGAAACTCGACGGGCGGTATGAATCGCCTCAATCCAGTCCCGCAAGGCTCTCTTCTTCGACCACTTCTGCCCCGCCAAGCCGGAACGGCGCGAAGGACGCGCGGTGCAGCCGCGCCACGGGCCCGTGCGCCTCGATCGCCGTGCGGTGGCGGACCGTGGCGTAGCCCATGTGGACCTCGAAACCGTATTGCGCGTGATGGCTGCCGCAGCCGCACATCATGCGGTCGCGCATCACCTTGGCGACGATCGAGGCGGCGGCGATCGACTGCGATCGCTGGTCGCCCCTGATCAGCGCTCTGCCCGCGCAGGACAGGCCTGGCGGCACGTCGCGACCATCGGCCAGCGCCAGTTTCGGCTGCACCGGCAGGCCGGCCAGAGCGCGGCGCATCGCCTCGAGGCTGGCCTTGAGAATATTGCTGCCGTCGATGCCTTCCGCGCTGACCGAGGCCATCGACACGCCAAGAGCGGATCCGAGGATTTTCAGGAACAGCGCCTCGCGCTGCAGATGGCTGAGGCGCTTGGAATCGTCGAGACCGTCGGGAATGTTGGCGGGATCGAGCACCACCGCTGCCGCGACGACCGGCCCGGCGAGCGGGCCGCGGCCGGCCTCGTCCATTCCCGCCACTGGCCATAGGCCTTCAGCCATCGCCTTCGTCTCGAAGGAGAAATCGGGTCTCTCTACGATTTCGAAGAGAAGCGGAGAATCAGAACGCGCGCGAGCCATGTTGCGGCGAGGTTCGCATCGGCTCCGATTCTCCGCAAGCCCCTCCGGGTCGGGTGGGGCACCGGACCCGGAGGGCACCGTCTGCAAGCCCGGGGACAAGACAGGCCGGACGGGATTCTTTCATGTGCCGCCGGCAACGGCGCACATGATGTCTTCACAGCAACATCAGTTGCTCGGTTGCCTTGGCAGCGGCGACGAACTGGTCGGTCCTCAGCGACCGCCGCTCGGCGTTGAGGCCAAGCCTTTTGGCGGCGATCTCGAAACGCCGACCGATCTGCCAGGCATAGGGGCCGGACCCTTTCATGCGCTTGCCCCATTCCGAATCGTAATCCTTGCCGTCGCGCATCGAGCGGATCAGCGACATCACGTGACGGTAGCGGTCCGGATAATGGCGCAGCAGCCAATCCTTGAAGATCGGCGCGACCTCCAGCGGCAGGCGCAGCACGACATAGCCGGCCTCGCGCGCTCCTGCCGCGCGTGCCGAATCGAGGATACGCTCCATCTCCTGATCGGTTAGGCCAGGGATGATCGGCGCGACCATGACCGAGGCCGGAATGCCGGCATCCGAAAGCTGCCTGATCGCCTCCAGCCGCTTGGTCGGCGTCGACGCGCGTGGCTCCATCGTTCTGGCCAGCATTCGGTCCAATGTCGTCACCGACAGCGCCACCTTGGCCAGCCCGCGTTCGGCCATGCGCGACAGGATGTCGATATCGCGCGTCACCAGCGCGGATTTGGTGACGATGCCGACCGGGTGGCCGCGCGCCTCCAGCACTTCGAGGATCTCGCGCATGATCCGGTACTGTTTCTCGATCGGCTGGTAGGGATCGGTGTTGGTGCCGATGGCGATGGTGCGCGGCTGGTAGCCGTCCTTCGACAGCTCCTTGTCGAGCAACCGCGCCGCATCCGGCTTGGCGAACAGCTTCGATTCGAAATCCAGCCCCGGCGACAGGCCCATGAAGCTGTGCGTCGGCCGGGCGAAGCAATAGACGCAGCCATGCTCGCAGCCGCGATAGGGATTGATCGAGCGGTCGAAGGAAATGTCCGGGGATTCGTTACGGGTGATGATGGTGCGCGGCTTCTCGACCTGTACCTCGGTCTTGAAGGGCGGCAGTTCCTCCAGAGAATTCCAGCCATCGTCGAACACATGCCGGCTGACCGGCTCGAACCGGCCGGATGGGTTGATGCCGGCAGACCGGCCGCGATTGCGGTCCGGACGGATACGTACGCCGCTCTGCTCGATCATTGCATTGGCCATCTCGGCTCTTCCTGCCCCGAAGGCTGCAATGTCGGCACGTACGATCTGTTCCATTTTCGCCCTCTCCCACGGACTGTCGGTCGGCCGTCGAATCGCTCTGCTCATGAAATTATTCCTATCTCATGAAAGAGAACAAAGCAAGAACTTTTTATGGTGCCACGCAAAACTGGCGCCACGCCCGGCTTTCCGCTATTCGGCTAACGATGCTCAGCGTTCTTATCCAGACCCTGAATGACGAAGAGAGACTTGCCCGCACGCTCGCCTCGCTGATCGGCGGTGCGGTCGAGGGCGTGGTGCGCGATGTCGTCGTTTGCGACAGCGGCTCGACCGACCAGACGCACCGCGTTGCCGAACATGCCGGCTGCCTCTACGTGGCGAGCGGCGGCATCGCCGCCGGCATCAGGCAGGCCAAGGGCGACTGGCTGCTGCTGCTGGAGCCGGGTGCGCGGCTGGCGGAAGGCTGGATCGACGAGGTCGCCGCCCATGCGGCCAGGCAAACCATGCCGGCGCGGTTCTCGCGGGCGCGCGGCAGTCGCGTGCCGTTCCTGTCGCGGGTGTTTTCAGGGAACCGGGCATTGGCCGAAGGGCTGCTGATCAGCAAGCGCCAGGCCGCGGCCTTGTCGAAGCATGCCCGCAGCGCCGAAGCAATCGCGCGCGGCCTTGCGACCAGGAGGCTCGATGCCGAGATCTGGGTGGCTCCGGCGAAGTGAGGGTTTTTCCCTCTCCCGGTGCGCGGACGACGGAGGTCGCATCCCTTCGCCGAGATGAATTTTTTGCAAAAGCCGTCGTTTATTGTGCATTGCACAAAATCTGACCTCGGGTTACCATTCTTTTGAGACGGGCGGTTGGGTTTGGGTAGCGCCAGAGCAGTAAGCGACCGACGCTATGCTGTTTTGATAGTTGAGGATCCCGATGACCCCTTCAAGCCCTGACAAATCCGGTGCTGCAAGCCTCGAGTCGATTGCCCAAAACGGCAGCCTGCTGCGCCGCATCGCCGTGCGGATTCCGACCTATCTGACGGACCTTCGCGAGAATCCGGCATGGCTGCCGATGTTCATGCTGGCGCGCACCATGCCGGCGCGGCGATTGCATTGGCGCGGCGCAAAACCCGTCCGACCGGCACAGAACGTCCAGGAAACGATGTTCACCGGTGTTGATCGTGATGCGGTGGTCGGTGCGCTCCGCTCGGAGGGCCTGTTTTCCGGGCTTGTCCTGCCATCGTCGATCCACGAGGAGATCGCCGGCTTCGCGCAGCGCACGCCTTGCTTCGGCAATTTCGACCGTCGGCTGGAGTTCCTGCCGGCCAAGCATGCGGAGGCCGAGAGCCACTTTGGCCGCCCATTGCTCAGCGGGCACTTTTTCGAGCGGATTCTCGACTGTAATGCCGCGCTTACCGTGCAGCGCGACCCGTTGCTTCTCGACATTGCCGCCCACTATCTCGGCAGCCAGGCGAAGCTGATCACCACGCGCGTCTGGTGGAGCTTTCCGACGAACTCCGTCTCCGATGCCGAGAAGAACCTGGCGTCGCTCGGCAAATACCATTTCGACCTCGACGATTGGCGAATGCTGAAATTCTTCTTCTATCTCAATCCGGTCGATGCCGACACCGGCCCCCATGTCTATGTCAGGGGCAGCCACAACCGCCGCAGCCTCAAGCATCAACTGACGCTTCTTGTCGGCCATCCGGCGGAAGAGGTCTTGGACGTCTACGGCGCACAGAGCCCGGTCATGCTAACCGGCGAGGCGGGTTTGGGCTTTGTCGAGGATCCCTTCGGCTTCCACATGGGCACCGTGCCGACGCGCACACCGCGGCTGATGATGGAAGTCGGCTTCGGCGTTTCGCCGCCCTCGCGCCGGCGCTTCCACGGCGAGCCCGTTATTCGCTGATTTTTGGCGCTGATTTTTGCCGCCGGTTTTGGGAAAGCCCCCGAAACAGCCTTCCGGGAAACGGCCTAACTTGTCTTGGTGCCGCGACGCAGATGCTCGTCCAGGCGCGGCATGATCTCGACGAAGTTGCAGGGCATGTGCCGGTAGTCGAGCTGCGGCTTCAAAATGCCGTCCCAGGCGTCCTTGCAGGCGCCGGGCGAGCCCGGCAGCACGAAGACGAAGGTCGCGTTGACGACGCCGCCGGTCGCCCGGCTCTGGATCGTCGAGGTGCCGATCTTGTCGTAGGAGATGCGGTGGAACACTTCGGAAAAGCCGTCCATGCGCTTTTCGAAGATCGGCTCCAGCGCCTCCGGCGTCACGTCGCGGCCGGTAAAGCCGGTGCCGCCGGTGGTGATGACGACATCGATCGCTTCGTCCTTCGACCAGCCCAAGACCCTGTCGCGGATTTTTTCGCGGTCGTCGGTGACGATGTCGCGCGCGGCAAGGATATGGCCGGCCTCCATGATGCGGTCGGCCAGCGTCTGGCCTGATTTGTCGTCGGCGAGGCTGCGCGTATCGGAGACCGTCAGCACCGCGATGCGCACGGGAATGAAGGAGCGGCTCTCGTCGTCAATCCTGGCCATGCGTGTCAGCTTCCGATGTCATGCTTCGCGTCGCGGCAACGAACCAGTCGGGATGGCGGCCGCGGATATCGACGGCCGCGCGCTTGGCCACATTGCCGGTCTCGAACAGCCCGAAGCAGGTCGCGCCGGAACCGGACATCCGGGCGAACCCCGCTCCGGCCTTGTTGAGCACCGAAATCGCCTTGCCGATGGCCGGCTGGATCGTCCGCGCCGCGGGCTCGAGATCGTTCCGGGTGATCTCCAGCCAATTGCGGATACTGTGGAAGTCGAGGCTGCGCGGCAACGGCGGCAGCCCCTCATTGTCGCGATCGGAAAGCGCATTGAATACCTCAGCCGTGGAGACGGCGATGCCGGGATTGACGAGAACCAGCCCAAGCGCCGGAAAGCCCGGCACGGTCGACAGCTCGTCACCAACGCCGCGCGCGATCAGCGGCTTTGCCGCGAGGCACATGGGAACGTCGGCGCCCAGCGGGAGGCCGACCCGCGCCAGTTGGGCGTCATCGAGGTCCAGCCTCCATATCTCAGCCAGCCCGCGCAGCACCGCGGCTGCATCGCTCGACCCGCCGCCGACGCCGGATGCGACCGGCAGGTTCTTTTCGAGCCTGATGGCCACCGGCGGCGTATGCCGCTGACCGGCTTGATCTCGCAGCGCGTCGCGCGCTTTCACCACCAGGTTGTTGCCGTCGAGCGGGACTGCGGCGGCGTATCGGCCCGACACGGAAAACCCGTCGCTGTCGGCGAGCTCGATCTCGACCCTGTCGCCGAAGCGCGTGAACACCGCCAGGCTCTCGATCATGTGATAGCCGTCGGCGCGCCTGCCGGTGACGTGCAGCGCGAGATTTATCTTGGCATGCGCGTGCAAAGCCCGCACGGTGATGCCGGAATCTACTGTGTCAGCCGCGAGGGGGATGATGTCAGTCCTTGGCCAGACGGTATTCGCCGGTCTTCGGATCCTTGACCAGCGTGCCCATTGTACCGTTGCTTGCCTGCTTTTCGGTGCGCCGTATCTTGGCCGTCACGCGCTCGGCTTCCCTGACGAAGGAGCGATAACCGATATAGGCGACGGCGCCGACGAGGGCGAAGAAAATGATCTGCGGCATGTCGAAACTCCTCCCTCGCAAGGCCGGCAGAGGCGTCCGGTCGGATCGATCGAAGCCTCATGCTAGACGTTTTCAACGGTTTTTCAAAGCCCGAAGCGAGCCCACAGCGCGCGCTCTTCAGCCGCATCGATCACGCCGCTTGCGGCAGCAGCGGCGATATCGGGCGCCGAAAAGCCCCCTTTGCTTGAGCTGAACCAGCCGAACCGGCCGAACAGGCCGCGCGGCGCCGTGATCAGCTTGAGCTGGGTCTTTGGCCCGAAACGGGTTTTCAGCACGCTGCGCATATCGCCGAGCGCATCGACAAGCCCGAGCTCCAGCCCCTTCTTGCCGGTCCAGAACAGGCCGGTGAACAGATCCGGGTCGTCCTTGAGCTTGGCGCCGCGCCGGTCCTTGACGAGGTCGATGAAAGTTTCGTGGACCTCGAGCTGCAGCGCCTTCAGCCGCTCGATGTCTTCCTTCTTCTCGGGCTTGAACGGGTCGAGCACTGCCTTGTTCTGGCCGGCTGTATGGACGCGGCGCTCGATGCCGATCTTCTTCATCAGCTCGGGAAAGCCGAACGAGGCCGATACCACGCCGATCGAACCGACGATGGAGGACGGATCGGCAAAGATCTCGTCGCCGGCGACCGCGATCATGTAACCGCCCGACGCCGCCACGTCCTCGACGAAGACCAGGACCTTTCTGTTCTTCTCGGTCGCCAGGTCGCGGATGCGCCTGAAGATCAGCCGCGACTGCACCGGCGAGCCGCCCGGCGAATTGATCGAGATGGCGACCGCGGGTGCTTCGAAGGAAAACGCCTTCTCGATAGGGCCGGCGGTGGACGCGAGCGATAGGCTCGGCCGGAATTGACCGCCGCCGGCCATGATGGTTCCATGCAGCCGGATGACGGGAATGGTGACGATGTCGGAGCGCCAGGATTTCGGCAGCAGGCGGTTGAGAAAGCGTTTCACGGGGTCTCCGGTCAATTGGCTTGATGGCATGTAGGGATTCGTCGGCCAACGGCAATGCTGCAATGCATGTCGCCCAAAAGTGTGTCGCGGTTTTGGGGCAACGACATGCACAAAACCAAATGCATATCGCCCAAAAGTGTGCCGCGGTTTTGGGGCAACGACATGCACAAAACCAAATGCATGTCGCCCAAAAGTGTGCCGCGGTTTTGGGGCAACGACATGCATAAAACCAAATGCATGTCGCCCAAAAGTGTGCCGCGGTTTTGGGGCAACGACATGCATAAAACCTAAAGTCAATCGCCGAACAGCGATGCAAGTCCGTTGTTGATCATCTCGGTCCGCTCCGTGGGGCCGTCGCCCGATTGTGCATGCAGCATCAGCGGCGGGCGGATCGACAGTTTCCCGCGTGCGCCTGATATTGCCCTGACGACGATGCGGATCGCCGCTGCCTCCGGGCGAGGGTGGACGGCCAGCATCTCGGCGTCGCCGAAACGGCCTGACATCGCAGCGAGGATGGCGCCGAACTGATCCGGCCTGGCAATCACGGCAAGACCGCTGCGCGGCTTGACCACGGCAGCCGCGCTTCGGATCCAGCTGTCGAACAGCCCGTCCTCCATGACATGCGCCGCCTTTCTGAGCGGGTCTGATGTGGCGCGATCCTCGACGGCGTTGAAGGGCGGGTTCATGATGACGAAATCGAAGGACTTGTCGGCAAGGCCGGCGGCCGTTCGCGCCCGGCCCGACAGCGCGACGTCGGCGGCGAGTACAAAGGCGCGGTCGTTGAGATGTGCATTGCCGGGGTGGGCAAGCGTCGTTGCGGCGAAGGCGGACATTTCCGGAGACCGTTCGATGAGCACGGCCTCGGCATTGGGGCAGCGCGACAGTACCGCCAGCCCTGCGGCACCGGCGCCCGCTCCGAAATCTGCAAGGCGACCGGCGAAGGAGGACGGCACCGCAGCGGCCAGCATCATGGCGTCCATGCCGGCGCGATGGCCGGCCTGTTTCGGCTGCACCAGCCAGAACCGTCCGCGATGGAAGGCATCGACCGTATGGGCCGGCGTGTCCTGGGCAAGGGTGGCGCGTGCCGCGGACATTATTTCTGGCGGATCTCGTTGGCGATGCCGGCATCCGTCAGGATGCGCCGCGCCGCATCGGCCTGATCGGCGTCGACCATGATACGCCGGGGCAGGATGCCGATCGAACCGTCGAGCACGCTCATGTTCTGGTCGGCGACGAAACAGCCGATGCCGGCATCGCGCATCAGCGATTCGACAAAGGAGATGATCACGGCATCGTTGGTGCGGATAAGCTCTATCATCGGATGAAACTCGCAGGTTGCAGCGTCTATGTAAACGTGGGTGGTTCTCGTCGCCAGCCTCGACCGCGCCAAATCGCCTCTTGCCGTGCCCGTGGGTACCGCCCTAGAGTCTGTGGCGGGATCAGGGTGCCGTCGTGCGCGTGACTTATAGACGGGAGTGTTTGTGGTGGGTGTCGTTCTCAACATCGAAAACGGGAAGCGGGAAGCCGCCTCCATCAAGGATCTCATCAACCTGACGGCGGCCGATATGGGGCGCGTCAACAAATTGATCCTGTCGAAGGCCGGTTCCGATGTGGAGATGATCCCGGAGATTGCCAACCACCTGATCTCCTCGGGCGGCAAGCGGCTGCGGCCGATGCTGACGCTCGCCTCGGCCCAGATGTTCGGCTATTCCGGCGAGGGCCACGTCAAGCTCGCCACATCGGTCGAGTTCATGCACACGGCCACGCTTCTCCACGACGATGTCGTCGACGAGAGCGGCATGCGGCGCGGCAAGAAGACCGCCCGCATGATCTGGGGCAATCAGGCAAGCGTGCTGGTCGGCGATTTCCTGCTTGGTCAGGCTTTCCGCATGATGGTCGATGTCGGCTCGCTGGAAGCGCTCGATATCCTGTCAAGTGCTGCCTCGATCATCGCCGAGGGCGAAGTGATGCAGCTCGCCGCCGCCAAGAACCTCGAAACCACCGAGGATGAGCATTTCGCGGTGATCAAGGCCAAGACCGCGGCGCTGTTCTCGGCAGCCGCCGAGGTCGGTCCGGTCATCGCCCAGGCCACGCGAAACGATCGCGCGGCGCTGCGCTCCTATGGCATGAATCTCGGCCTTGCCTTCCAGCTGATCGACGATGCGCTGGACTACGGCGGCACCAGCAAGGATCTGGGCAAGAATGTCGGCGACGATTTCCGCGAAGGCAAGGTGACGCTGCCGGTGATTCTCGCCTACCGGCGCGGCACCAAGGCCGAACGCACCTTCTGGAAGCGCGCCATCGAGGACAATGTCACCGACGACGCCGGGCTGGAAAAGGCGATCGGATTGATGACCCGCCACGGGGCGATCGCCGACACCATCGGGCGCGCCGGCCATTTCGGCGAGATCGCCCGCGACGCGCTGGCGCCGCTGGAGGCGACGCCGCAGAAATCGGCGCTGATCGATGTCATCGATTTCTGTATCAGCCGGGTGAACTGAGTGTTTGGTCCCGGCATTTGCTGGATTGTTCAGCCGGCCTTTTTGGATTGATCTCCGGCGTCGGCGGGTCGGGTGTTTCCGAGGAAACAGCCTTTAGTGGCTCCGTTGCCGGTGCTTCCGGACCGCCTTTACCGAGCCGACAGCCGAAGACCTTTCTTGGTGGCCTGGGCAGTCGGAAGATGCCTACAATGCGCGGAAAAACTCCTGCTTTTGCATCGATTCCGGTGCCTTCAGTCGTCATCACGCAACATCGGAACGTGGGCGGTTGATGAGATCATGGAAACGTCCGCGCGCTTCTGAGCAGCGCCACGAGTTGGCTCTGACGGCTGGTCTCGGTCTTTCGGAAGATTCGTTCGAGGTAGGTTCGGGCCGATTTGATGGAGACGCCGATTTCCATGGCCGCCTCCTGCACGGAACGGCCGGAGGCAAGCTCGGTGGCAAGCCGGGCTTCCGCCGGCGTCAGATCAAACAGGCCTGAAAGGATGCTCGGCGACGGAACATTCGCGCCGATGTCGACTGCGGTTGTGGCAACGAGAATATCCGCGCCCGAAAAAAAATCATGCGCGGCGCGGCGCAGCGGAAACACGTGAACGATCAGAGCGGGCCGCCCCTCGATGGCCGCAACCGGGATGGACCGCACGATGCGATTATCCTGGTTCTGCGTGATGGCCTGCTGGAAAAGCGCGTTTGCCTGCTCATCGGCAAGCGCCATGCCGCCATGGGCCAAGGGAATCAACACGTCCGCCATGTCTTCGAGAAGCAGATTGGCCGTCAGTACACGACCGGACCCGCTCATGATTGCAGCCGGCAGCCCGATGTCCCGGAGGATGGAAACGGCGGTCCTGGCCCGTTCCAGGCCTAGGCGCGCGGCGACAAGTCCGGCCCGTGCGAAATGCGGACGCAGTCCGTTCAACAGATCGATCGCGGCCTGATCATATTTCCCATCCCTCAGCCAGCGCTGGAAGACAAACAAAGCAAGCTCTCCGCTGGGCATCGAAATCGATGTGCAGACAGGCAAGCCGACGCCGAACGTTTTGGCGCAAGCATAAATCGGGTCACGCTCGATTTCTTCGCCGGTCATGAAATCGTCGATCCGCACAAAGCTTGCGGGCTGCATACTGCACATGCGCTGCACGCTCTCGGAAAGCGTCCAGTTGTCCCCCGCCATGAATTCGTCGAGCAAGGGCTGGAGATGCGCCTCGCCAATGGCGCGAACCGGAAGTTGGTCGCTGACCAGGAAGATCGCGCCGCTTGCCGAGCGAGACAGCGCGCTGGCCGCTTCCAATGCATCCGGCCACAGCTCGGCCGCGAGCGCCGCTTCGTAGATTCGATCGACAATGGCGAAGGCCTGCTCGTCCCGCGGCATTTCCAGCATCGGCATCTTCCTGGGCGAAGCAACGGCATCCATCTGCACGGTTCCACGCATCATTCCGTTGCGTAAACTTTCAACGCCCGCCGCTTACGGATCGCTTACGGCATCGGATGCCGGTTGGGGCGCGCTTCGCCATGCTTTGTTAATCCCCTGACTCGATTGTGAATTTGCGCCGGGTTGAAGCGCGACCCCAAAAAGGCCATGCTTTATCAGGAAAAGATCGAGTCTATGGCGATCCCGCTGACGCGGACATGGCTTTGACTGAAAGGGATACGATGCGGCAAGGATGTGCGCGCTGGCTGACAGGGCTGGCAATTGTGACGGGCATGGCGATCTCCGGTCTGCCTGCCCTGGCCAAAGAGACCACCGAGCCAGTCAAGATCACGTCTTTCTCGGGGGCCTATCTCGCTGCGCGGGTCGCTGAAGGCGACAATGATCTCGACAGCGCCATCGCCTACTACAAGCAGGCGCTCGCCTTCGCTCCCGGCGATACCTCGTTGCAGCAAAGCCTGATGCTGTCGCTGATCGCGCAAGGGCGCTTCGAAGAATCCCTGGTCTATGCCGACAAGCTCAAGACGGTTCCCGACGTCGAACGGTTTTCGCGCCTGGCGCTGGCCGTAGGTTCCTTTCACAAGAAGGACTTTTCCAAGGCCGAATACTGGCTCAAGCTTTCGCTCGAATCCGATCTCGACCGGCTGATCTCCGGCGTTATGACCGGCTGGGCCAAGCAGGGCGCCGGCGATGCCGGCGAGGCCATGGCGTCCATCGACAAGCTGCAGGGTCCGGACTGGTTCGGTCTCTTCAAATCCTTCCATCGCGCGCTGATCGCGGATGCGTCGGGCCTGCCCGAAAAGGCGGATGCGATCTACGCCGCCACCCTGCAGGACACCGCGACCGGTGGCGCGGCGCCCGAAACCTGGATGCGCAACGCGCAGGCCTATGCCTCCTTCCTTGCCCGCAAGGGCGACAAGGACAAGGCGCTGTCCGTGCTCGATCAGGCCGAGGCATTTGCATCCGGCAAGGTGGAGATATTGGCGCTTCGCGACAAGATTACCAAGGGCCAGAAGATCGAACCCTTTGTTGCCGGCCCGTCCGACGGCGCCTCGGAAATCCTGCTTGATCTCGCCACCGCGCTCAATCGCGGCGGCGGCGAGCCATTCGTCCGCCTCTATCTGCAATATGCCTTGGCACTGAAGCCCGACAGCGACGCGGCCCTTGCACAGCTCGCCGCCGTGTCCGAGCAGTTGAAGGACGGGGAGGGGGCCATCGCCCTCTATCGCCGCATCCCGGACAGTTCGCCGCTGAAGGCGCTTTCGGAACTGCAGCTCGGCCTCAACCTTGCCGATCTCGACCGCCATGACGAGGCCATCGCCCATCTGAAGGCCCTCGTCGAAGCGCATCCCGACGACATGCGCACCTATCAGGCGCTCGGTGGCGTCTATGCCTCGAAGGAGGATTTCCGCTCCGCGGCCGGTCTCTATGACAAGGCGGTGGCTGTGCTGAAGACTCCGACCCGCGCCGACTGGAACATCTTCTACCAGCGCGGCATCGCCTATGAGCGGCTGAAGGAGTGGCCGAAGGCCGAGCCGAATTTCCGCAGGGCGCTGGAATTGTTCCCCGACCAGCCGCAGGTTCTGAACTATCTGGGCTATTCCTGGGTGGATATGAACATCAACCTCAAGGAAGGCCTTGAGATGATCCAGAAGGCCGTCGACCTCAGGCCGAGCGACGGCTACATCGTCGATTCGCTGGGCTGGGCCTATTTCCGCCTGGGCAGGTTTGACGACGCTGTGCGCGAAATGGAACGGGCCGTATCGTTGAAGCCGGAAGATCCGGTGCTGAACGATCACCTCGGCGATGCCTATTGGCGCGTCGGCCGCCGGCTGGAAGCCACCTTCCAGTGGAACCAGGCCCGCGACCTGAAGCCGGATCCCGGTGTGCTCGCCGCCTTGCAGCAGAAACTGCTGAAGGGCCTGCCGCCGATCGAATCCAACACGGCGCAGGAAATCCAGAAGGTGAAGCCCGCGCCGGCGCCCGCGCCGAAGGGCTGATCCCTCGCCTTGACGCTTGGCGGTCGGCACTCTAGAGCCTGATCCCGAACCGAAGGTCAGCGCAGCAAAAAGTTGCAGACTTTTCGGACAAGATCATGCGGCCTGATCCAACAGGTGCCCGCATCCCGCCGCTCCGTCGAGGCCGCCGTGACTGTTGATATCCCAGCCCATATGCATCCCAGCCGCTCGTTTCAGGGGCTGATCCTGACCTTGCATAACTACTGGGCGGACTATGGCTGCGTCGTTCTCCAGCCCTATGACATGGAGGTCGGCGCCGGCACGTTCCATCCGGCGACGACGTTGCGCGCGCTTGGGCCAAAGCGCTGGAACGCGGCCTATGTGCAGCCCTCGCGCCGGCCCAAGGACGGGCGCTACGGCGAGAACCCGAACCGGTTGCAGCACTATTACCAGTACCAGGTGATCCTGAAGCCGAACCCGCCCAACCTGCAGGAGCTTTATCTCAGCTCGCTGGCGGCGATCGGCGTCGATCCTTTGCTGCACGACATCCGTTTCGTCGAGGACGACTGGGAAAGCCCGACGCTGGGCGCCTGGGGGCTGGGCTGGGAGTGCTGGTGCGACGGCATGGAAGTGTCGCAGTTCACCTATTTCCAGCAGGTCTGCGGCATCGAATGCGCGCCGGTGGCGGGCGAACTCACCTATGGGCTGGAGCGGCTGGCCATGTATGTGCAGGGCGTCGACAATGTCTACGACCTCAACTTCAATGGCCGCGATGGCGCCGACAAGGTGACCTATGGCGACGTCTTCCTGCAGGCCGAGCAGGAATATTCGCGCCACAATTTCGAATTCGCCAACACGGCGATGCTGCTCCGGCATTTCGAGGACGCCGAAGCCGAGTGCAAGGCGCTGCTCGATGCCGGCGCGCCAGCTTCGAACGACAATCTGGCGATGCACCGCATGGTGTTTCCCGCCTACGACCAGTGCATCAAGGCCAGCCACGTCTTCAACCTGCTCGACGCGCGCGGCGTGATTTCCGTCACCGAGCGGCAGAGCTACATCCTGCGGGTGCGCAATCTGGCGAAAGCCTGCGGCGAGGCGTTTTTGCTGACGCAGGCCGGCGGGCTGGCGGCCTAGTTCAAGGCGCTCCGTGCAATCTCGAGCGAGGCGGTGATCGGCGGCATGCTCTGGCTGTTCGCACCGTCCATTGTCCGCAGCGCTTGTCTAACGCCAGGCATCGCGAACGTGCCATGAGCCTGCGCCGCGAAACAGGCGCTGAGCGCGAGGATCTGCAGGAATGTCGATGCCGTCTTCATGGTCGTTCAGCCAATAGTTCTCTGCCTGAGCGTGGGTCGCTTCAGCGCTGCGTTCGGTTCATGGAAATCTTTGACCCAAGGACGGATGACCCCGCTTCGGCCCGACAGGCGGCGGAATATTTTTGGAGATCATCGGTAGACGGGGAAGGGTGACAGCGGCCAGCCGAGTTGCTATGCCCCGCCCGGACCATTTTGCCGCGTGAGCACCATCAATGCCCGACCTGCTTCTAGAACTCCGCTCGGAAGAGATTCCTGCCCGCATGCAGCGCAAGGCGGCGGGCGATCTCAGGAAGATGGTGACGGACGGTCTGGTCGAGGCCGGGCTGACCTATGAGGCGGCACGCGAATATTGGACGCCGCGCCGGTTGGCGCTCGACATTCGCGGCGTGACCGCGCGCTCGAAGGACATCAACGAGGAGATCAAGGGGCCCTCGACCAAGGCGCCCGAACAGGCGGTTCAGGGTTTTCTGCGCAAGGCCGGTCTTTCCTCGATCGCCGAGGCGCATGTCCATGCCGATCCCAAGAAGGGCGACTTCTACGTCGCCCACATCTCCAAGCCGGGCAGGGCGGCAGAGGCGATCATCGCCGAGCTGGTGCCGGGCATCATCCGTGGCTTTCCGTGGCCGAAATCGATGCGCTGGGGGCCGGCCTCGGCCAAACCAGGATCCCTGCGCTGGGTGCGGCCCCTGCAATCCATCCTGTGCACCTTCGGCCCGGAAACCGAGGAGCCGGTGGTGGTCGATTTCGAGATCGACGGCATCCGCTCGGGCAACATCACCTATGGCCACCGTTTTCATGCTCCCGGCGCGATCACCGTGCGCCGCTTCGACGATTATGCCGCCAAGCTGGAGGCGGCCAAGGTCGTGCTCGATGCCGACCGGCGCAAGCAGATCATCCTCGCCGACGGCAGGAACCTCGCTTTCGCCAACGGGCTCGACCTCGTCGAGGACGAGGGGCTGCTCGAGGAAGTGTCAGGCCTGGTCGAATGGCCTGTCGTGCTGATGGGCGAATTCGAGCAGGACTTTCTCGCCATTCCGGCCGAGGTAATCCGGCTAACCATCCGCGCCAACCAGAAATGTTTCGTGACACGGCCGCACGGCGCCGGCGAGGAGCTTTCCAACCGCTTCCTCCTGACCGCCAACATCGAGGCCAAGGATGGCGGCAAGGAGATTGCCCACGGCAACGGCAAGGTGGTGCGCGCCCGCCTGTCCGACGCGCTCTATTTCTGGAAGACCGACCAGGGCGACCTGCCTGATCTCGACCAGTTGCAGGCATCGGCGGAAAAGTTCGGGCTCGATCTCAAAAAGCCGCTCGACCAGCGCATGGCCCGCCTCGACCATCTCGGCGTCACCTTCCACGCCAAGCTCGGCACGCAGGGCGAGCGGGTGGAGCGCATCAAGCGGCTGGCTGGTGAGATTGCCGCCTTTTTGTCGAAGCAGCTGAATTTCTTCGATGGCAAGCTTCTGTCCGCCGACGATCTGAACGTCGAGCAGAAATATCTCCGCGAGCGCGCCGAGCGTGCTGCCGTTCTGGCCAAGGCCGACCTCACCACCGAAGTGGTCGGCGAGTTCCCGGAATTGCAGGGCGCCATGGGCCGCAAATATGCGCTGCTGCAAGGCGAGCATCCTTCCGTCGCCGCCGCAATCGAGGAACATTGGAAGCCGCAGGGCCCGTCAGATCGTGTGCCGACCGATCCGGTTTCGATTGCCGTCGCGCTCGCCGATAAGCTGGACACGCTGGTCGGCTTCTGGGCGATCGACGAAAAGCCGACGGGGTCGAAGGACCCCTATGCGCTGAGAAGGGCAGCGCTTGGGGTAACGAGAATACTGATTGAGAACGGTATCCGACTGGCGCTCACACCCGTCTTCGGAACCGTCTATGAGTGGGCGAACTATCTCGACAAGAATGCCGTTACAACGCTGGAAGGGAAGGCGGAACAAATCTACCGCTCCGACCTCCTCACCTTCTTCCACGACCGCCTGAAAGTCTATCTCCGCGATCAGGGCGCGCGGCATGATCTGATCGACGCGGTGCTGGCAGCGGGTTCGCGCCCGATCTTCTCCCTAGTGGGGGAGATGTCGGCGAAGCCGACCGAGGGGGGCGCTGTCCCGCCATCATCTCAGCGCGAGGCGCCCCCCTCTGCCCTGCCGGGCATCTCCCCCACGAGGGGGGAGATTGGCCAATCCCAAAACGACGACCTCCTGCAAATCGTCCGCCGCGTCGAAGCGCTTGGTTCCTTCCTCGACACCGAGGACGGCAAGAACCTGCTTGCCGGCACCAAGCGTGCGGCCAACATTCTCGCCGCCGAGGAGAAGAAAAAAACGACGATCGCCGAGACTGTTGAGCCGGCTCTATTCCGCGAAGATGCCGAGAAAGCGCTGTTTGCGGCGGTGAACCAGGCCGAGAGGGAGGCCGGCGAAGCGATTCGAAACGAAGACTTTTCCGCCGCCATGCTGGCGCTTAGCGTTTTGCGCGAACCGGTTGATTCATTCTTCGAGCAAGTGCTCGTAAACGACGAGGATCAGGCCGTTCGTGCCAATCGTCTGGCGTTGCTGGCGCGCATCCGGGCAGCGACCGACCAGGTCGCGGATTTCTCGAAGATCGCCGGCTGAGGCTTGGGAGAAGAATTCCTTCCAACCGGCGATTCGAGCCGGCTTACAGTCATATGACGATGATCTCTGCGTGGCACAAGGGACATGTTCCCCAACCCCACGGAGGCTTCCATGAATTCCGCTCGCGACATCGAAGTGACAGAAGAAACTCCCGCCGAGACGCTTGAGTCCGCTTCCGAAACGACCCTCGACCGGGCCGCTGCTGCCGCGATCGAAGCTGCCGATCTGGCGGACGACGACGAGGACGGTGACGACGACGAAAACGAAGCGGCGGGCGAGGAAGGCGCTGCTACCCTCTCGGATGACGACGAGGAAGACGAAGAAGAAGATGACGATGAGGAAGACGACGACAGCGTGAAGGCTGAAGCCCCGGATGCTGACGAAGAGGACACCGGCGAAGAGGAAGAGTCCGCCGAGGAGTCCACCGACGACGCGGACGACGAGGTCGCGGCCTGAAGTTTTTCAGCGACGGGATTTTGCCCGGTGAGCCAGGACGGCGCGCGCGTCGTCCTGGCCTCGAACTGTTATTCGGCCAGGTCGCTATCGGGAATCGGTGTCGGCTGCGACGTCGCGGGTTCGCCGTTCGTTGCCGTTGCCTCTTTGTCGGACCTGGTACTCGCCGCGGGCGCTTTGGCAGCCGTGACCGCAGCCGGTGCGGCGAGGGGTGCCGGTCTCGCGAAGGCGTCGCCGACGATACCGCCGCGAATGATCATCGGGCTTTGCCTGAAATCATGCTTAGGCTCGGCCTGGCTCGGGATCGCGGCAACTTTTTCATAAGTGACGTCAGGCACCGGTTTGCCGAGCGCCACGATCGATGGCGTCGAGGGGCCGGCCTTTGTGCTCTCAGCCGCCTTCTCTGGCTCAGGCGCGCTGAGCGTGACGACGGACGGCGTCGACGTCGATGCTCCGAGGGCGACGAAGGACGAAGCCTGCGCTCCGCCCGCCGCCAGAGTGAGACCAAGCGCCCCCAGGATACGCACCCAGACCATGATAATTCCCCTTGCCCAACAGGCTGGCACCATAGCCGTCGGGGGATTGATGCGGGCTTGCGAGGAAAGATGGCATTTTAGCGATCGGTCATTCGCCAACGTCCGGACTTGCCCCGTGCCGGACTTGCCCCGTGCCGGACTTGCCACATGCCGGACTTGCCACATGAATGTCGCCGTATTACGCACCCGGCATCTGTGAGGTGACGAGAGTGGCTGAGATACTTGCCCCCGGCGAGGCGATGGAGCGGGCGCTGGCGCTGCTGGAAGGCGGCGATGTCGTCGCCATTCCGACGGAAACCGTCTACGGACTGGCCGGCGACGCGACCAATGGCGTTGGCGTGGCGCGCATCTTCGAGGTCAAGGGCCGGCCGCGGTTCAACCCTCTGATCGCCCATGTCGCCGATCTGGCGATGGCCGAGCGCATCGCGCTGTTCGATCCCCTGTCGAAAAGACTGGCGCAGACGTTCTGGCCCGGACCGCTGACGCTGGTGCTGCCGCAGCGGCCCGGCAACGGCATTCATCCGCTGGTCACGGCCGGGCTTGATACGATCGCGCTGCGCATGCCGAAAGGTTTTGGCGGCGAACTGATCGCCAGGCTCGGCCGCCCCCTTGCCGCGCCCAGCGCCAATTCATCGGGCAAGATCAGCCCCACGACGGCCGAGGCCGTGGCGGCGGATATCGGTTCAAAAATCAGGCTGGTGGTCGATGGCGGGCCGACGTCGGTCGGGCTGGAATCGACGATCGTCAAGGTCGAGGACGGAAAACTGCGGTTACTGCGGCCGGGCGGCGTTGCCGCCGAGGAGATCGAGGCTGCCGCCGACGTAAGGCTGTCGCGCGGTGCGGCGGGCATCGAGGCGCCGGGCATGCTCGCCTCGCATTATGCGCCGGGTGCCGCGGTGCGGGTCAACGCCGCAAAAGTGGCAAAGGGCGAAGCCTTGCTGGCGTTCGGCCCCCGCCGTGCCGAAGGTTGGCAGGGCGCTGTCGCCTTGCGCAATCTGTCCGAGGCAGGCGACCTGCGCGAGGCCGCGGCCAATCTCTTCGCTCACATGCAGGATCTCGATCGCAGCGGCGCCAGGACAATCGCCGTCGAACCGATCCCGTTCGACGGGTTGGGCGAGGCGATCAACGACCGGCTTTCGCGCGCCGCCGCCCCTCGTGACCAGTCCGCCCCGCGTGACCAGTCCGCCCCGCGTGACAAGATCGACTGAGCACCATAGTTTCCATCCATGAACGACATATCCCCGGACCTCGACCCCGCCCTCATCGACCGCTTTGCGGCCATCGTCGGCGACAAATATGCGCTTCGCGACCAGCAGGATATCGCGCCTTACCTCATTGAGAGGCGCGGTCGGTGGCATGGCAGGACGGCGCTGGTGCTGAGGCCCGGCAGCGTCGACGAGGTCAGCCGCATCATGCGCCTGGCGACCGAGACCGGCACGCCCATCGTTCCGCAAAGCGGCAACACCGGGCTGGTCGGCGCGCAGGTGCCTGATATGTCCGGCCGCGAAATCGTGCTGTCGCTGTCGCGGCTGAACCGCATCCGCGAGATCGACGTCCTGTCCAACACGGTCACCGTCGAGGCCGGCGTCATCCTGCAGACCCTGCAGGAAGCGGCCGATGCCGCCGACCGGCTGTTTCCGTTGTCGCTTGCCGCGCAAGGCTCCTGCCAAATCGGCGGCAATCTCTCTTCCAATGCCGGCGGCACCGGCGTGCTTGCCTATGGCAATGCGCGTGAGCTCTGCCTCGGCGTCGAAGTGGTGCTGCCGACCGGCGAGGTGTTCGACGATCTGCGCAAGCTGAAGAAGGACAACACCGGCTACGACCTGAAGAACCTTTTCATCGGCGCGGAGGGCACGCTCGGCGTCATCACCGCCGCCGTGCTCAAGCTCTTCCCCAAGCCCAAGGGGCGCGAGGTGGCCTTTGTCGGCCTGTCGTCGCCGGAGGCTGCGCTGTCTCTGTTCAGCCTGGCGATGGACCGCGCCGGCGCCGCACTCACCGCTTTCGAGCTGATCGGCCAGAGGCCCTACGACTTCACGCTTGCCCACGCGCAAGGCGTCGCGCGGCCGCTGGCCGGGGATTGGCCGTGGTATGTGCTGATGCAGGTCTCTTCGGGCCGCTCGGCGGAGGATGCAAGGGTGCTGATCGAGGAGGTGCTTTCGGAAGGTCTCGAGCAGGAGATCGTCGGTGATGCGGTGATCGCGGCGAGCATCGCCCAGGGCGACGCCTTCTGGAATTTCCGCGAGGTGCTGCCCGACGCGCAGAAGCCCGAAGGCGCCTCGATCAAGCACGACATCTCGGTGCCGGTGGCGTCCATCCCGCAATTCATCGAAAAGGCGGCCGGCGCCGTGCAATCCGTCAGCCCCGGTGCGCGCGAGGTCTGTTTCGGCCACATGGGCGACGGCAATCTCCACTACAACATTTCCCGGCCGGTCGGCGGCGACGACGACGCGTTTCTCGGCCTCTACCACGCCATGAACCAGGCCGTGCACGACGTCGTACGCAGCCTTCACGGCTCGATCTCGGCCGAGCACGGCATCGGCCAGTTGAAGCGCGACGAATTGATCGCGACGGCGCCGCCAATGGCGATCGACCTGATGCGCAGGGTGAAGAGGGCCTTCGACCCAGCCGGCATCATGAATCCCGGTAAGGTTATCTGATCCTTTCGACGTCCTGTGCCTGGTCGTATTCCGATAACCATCGCCTGAGGTCAGCAAAATTTAACTGACTTTCTTAAGCGGGGCGGTAAGAAGCCCGCGCTAATGTTTCCCCACAACGAGGCTGGAAAAACCGGCCCGGAGCACCGGAAAGCCGGCTCTCAGGAGAAACAGGAAGGCATTACATGAACACTGGACTGAAGCCAGTCTGGGCCGGACGCAACATGCGCCTCGACCCATTCCGCCTGCCGCAGGTGGTGAGCTACGCCACGCGCGACGATTATGGCCACGTTACCTTCACCATCGACCACCGCGGCGCCGTCATTCGCCGCACGCTGGAGATGAGCGGCGTGCCGGCGATCATCGCTCTGCCCGCCAGCGCGTTTCGCGGTGTGGCCGCCCGCGCGATGGAGGATCCGGATGGCAATGTCACGGTGACGCTGGAGCTTCTGCACAATGATCCGATGTTGTCGGTGCCGCTGCTGGTGGCCCACGATCTCGAGGATGTCGCCGCCGACTGGCGCGCCTGGGCCGATGCCTACCGTCTGCCGATGCTGCTGATCGAATCGGACGGCGTCGCCCGCACGCTTGAGGAATCGCTTGGCGCCGCCATCAAGACGCTTCCGGCGCAGGATCGCCGCAAGGGCCGTGTCTCGACCACGCGCCGGCCGCGCTTCCTCGCCCGCCGCAGGGCCGGCGACCTCGGCCTCAGGCTGGTCATCGGCGGCCAGGAGATCATTTCGCGGGAATAGTCCCGCAGTTCTCCCTTCTCCCCTTCTTGGGGAGAAGGGAACAAGACTCTTACACCAGCGGCTTCACCGCCACCCACACAGCGCCTCCGATCAGGCCAAGGAAGATCAGCCAGCCGACCTGGTTGTTCGACCTGAAAAGACGCAGGCACTGGTCCGGATCGTCAATATTCAGCCTTGCTATCTGCCGCGCCATATGGGCGCCGGCGGCGATCAGCCCGGCCAGCGCCGGCATCGGCGCCTGCGCCGACGCGAAGGCGATGGCGAAGCAGACCAGCGCTCCGCCATAAAGCCCGGCAAGCCAGGCCTTGGTGTTGTCGCCGAACAGGCGTGCGGTCGAGCCCACGCCGACGATGGCGTCGTCTTCCTTGTCCTGATGCGCATAGATCGTGTCGTAGCCGATCACCCAAAGGATCGACCCGATATAGAGCATGACGGCGGGTCCATCGATATCGCCGAACTCGACCGCCCATCCCATCAGTGCACCCCAGGAAAAGGCAAGACCAAGAACCAGTTGCGGCCAGTTGGTATACCGCTTCATGAATGGATAGATGGCGACGACGACGAGCGAACAGATGCCGAGCAGGACGGCGAAGCTGTTGAACTGCACAAGCACTGCGAGGCCGACCAAAGCCTGGATGGCGAGAAACGCCCAGGCCTGCCGGCCCGTGACCTTTCCCGACGGCAGTGGCCGCGAGCGCGTGCGTTCCACCCGGTTGTCGATGTCCTGGTCGACCAGATCGTTGTAGGTGCAGCCGGCGCCGCGCGTGGCGATGGCGCCGATCAGGAACAGCACGAGATACCATGGCGCTGGCAGCAGCGAGAGCAGCGGGTCGCTAGGGCGAGGATAGGCGCTTGCCGCAAGCGCTGCCGACCACCAGCACGGCCACAGCAGCAACTGCCAGCCGATCGGCCGGTCCCATCGCGCAAGCTGCGCATAGGGCCATAGCCAGCGCGGCAGAACGCGGTAGACCCAGTGGCCGCTCGGCGCATCGGCGACGCGGCCCTGGGCCGCTTTCGACTGGACGGTTTCCATTGTGCTGAAGTGGCAGCAGCGGCGGAAAGCGTCAAGTCTCGTCGGCAGTGGGTCAGTTTGAAATTCGAACCACTCGATTAATTTCGTCCAGCAGGGCCGCGCAAAAGGCTGAAAAGCCCCAAATCGACAAATTCAAGGAAGCCGCCCAAGGCCGCATTACAGCAATTTTCCCCAAGCCCTGGAAACCGCAACGCTGCAAGTTGTGGCGGCAATGTTCCGGCGCGCCTTGCGGCGGCTCTCGCTTATCCATAGGAGAAACCATGACGATGACGATTTCCCCGTTTCTCTCTGCTCTCGGATCCGAAGGCCCCTCAGCCGACCGAGCGAAAGACATGGACCTGTATGGATGGCTAATCGGAAGCTGGGAAATGGACACGGTCCGCCACCTCGACGACGGCACAATCCAGAAATGGACTGGAGAATGCCATTTTGGCTGGGTGCTCGAAGGCCGCGCGATTCAGGACGTTTGGATCAGGCCCAAGCGCCCTGCGCCGTCGACGATGTATGGCACGACTTTGCGCATCTTCGATCCTGGGATCGGTGGCTGGCACATCATATGGAATGACCCGCTCAACCAAGATCACTCGCGCCAGATCGGGCGGGCCGAGGGTAAGGACATTGTCCAGCTCGGCAATGACTCGCGCGGCCTGAAAACTCGATGGCGTTTCACTGAGATCACTGCCAACAGCTTCCATTGGATCGGCGAGGAAAGATCTTCCGAGAGCGACCCTTGGCAAATCACGTATGAACATTTAGCTCGCCGAACAAATTGCTGGAGCTAGTGGTATCCGCTTAACGGGTATTCCTGACTCATGCCGGCCTGTTGAGGGGCGAGAACCAGCCCGCGCAAGGCGCGGTCGCTGCGATTGTCGGCGACGATGCTATGTCGAGCGCCCCGCCGAACGTCTCCTCCACATCCCGGCCACGACATGACAGAAACTGCGCGAAGACTGGTTTTCCGGTCGTCTTCCGGAGCTGATCGCAGCCGGCAGGATCGCGCGCATCGGATACTCCGATGCCGCACGTTCCCGTGTGCAAGTGGGGTCAAACCACCCAAATGTCTTGACCCATCGTCCGGGGCGCAATAGCGCAGTCCTGATCGTGGATGGCAAGGGATCTGGGCATGCGTGTTTTGTTGATCGGCTCCGGCGGCCGCGAACATGCCCTGGCCTGGAAGATCGCGGCCTCGCCGCTGCTGACGAAGCTTTACGCGGCGCCGGGCAACCCGGGCATCGGCCAGGAAGCCGAGCTGGTGACGCTCGACATTGCCGATCACGCGGCGGTGGCCCGGTTCTGCACGGAGAAAAAGATCGACCTCGTCGTGGTCGGTCCGGAAGGGCCGCTGGTCGCCGGCATTGCCGACGACCTTCGCGCCGCAGACATTCGCGTCTTCGGCCCGTCCAGGGCTGCAGCGCGGCTGGAAGGCTCGAAGGGTTTCACCAAGGACCTCTGCGCGAAATACGACATTCCGACCGCCGCCTATGGCCGTTTCGACGACCTCGCGTCGGCCAGGGCCTATGTCGAGAAGATGGGCGCGCCGATCGTCATCAAGGCCGACGGGCTGGCCGCCGGCAAGGGCGTCACCGTCGCCATGACATTGACCGAGGCGCTGGCGGCACTCGATGCCTGTTTCGAAGGCTCCTTCGGACAGGCAGGCGCGGAGGTGGTGGTCGAGGAGTTCCTCACCGGCGAGGAAGCAAGTTTCTTTTGCCTGTGCGATGGCGTCACCGCGCTGCCATTCGGCACCGCCCAGGACCACAAGCGCGTCGGTGACGGCGACCTTGGCCCGAACACCGGCGGCATGGGAGCTTATTCGCCGGCGCCGGTGATGACGCCGGAGATGATCGAGCGCACGATGCGCGAGATCGTCGAGCCGACCATGCGCGGCATGGCTGAACTTGGCGCGCCGTTTTCGGGCGTGCTGTTTGCCGGGCTGATGATATCGGACAAGGGGCCGAAGCTGATCGAATACAACACCCGTTTCGGCGATCCGGAATGCCAGGTGCTGATGATGCGGCTGAAGGACGATCTCTTGGTCCTGCTCAACGCGTCCGCCGACGGCCAGCTTGCGCATATGTCAGCGCGCTGGCGCGACGAGGCAGCGCTTACCGTGGTGATGGCGGCCAGGGGTTATCCCGGCACGCCGGAAAAGGGCTCGGTCATCCGCGGCGTCGAAGAGGCCGCGGATGACGGCGTCGAGGTCTTTCATGCCGGCACCGCCATCAACAGCGGCGCGCTGGTCGCCAATGGCGGCCGCGTGCTCGACGTCACGGCGACCGGCGGCACGGTCGGTGAGGCGCAGAGACGAGCCTATGCCGCACTCGACCGGATCGATTGGCCGCAAGGCTTCTGCCGCCGCGACATTGGCTGGCAGGCCGTCGCGCGCGAGAAGGCCGGCGCCGGACCTTGATCCCGCCAGGGGGATCAGGCTGCCTGGTTCGTGCGGCTCGTTCTTGCCCATGCCGGCAGCCAGTCGCCATGAGCGGCGAGCAGATCATCGACCAGCGACCATATCTGGTCGAGGTCGAGCTCGGCGGCGGTGTGCGGATCCATCATCGCCGCGTGGTAGATGTGCTCGCGATTTTCCGTCATCAGCGCCCGCACTGTCAGTTCCTGCACATTGATGTTGGTGCGGATCAGCGCCGTCAATTGCGGCGGCAGGTCGCCGATATAGGTCGGCTGGATGCCTGAGGCGTCGACCAGGCACGGCAATTCGGCCGCGCAGTCAAAAGGCAGCGAGGTGATGCAGCCATTGTTGCGGACATTGCCGTAGATCACAGAGGGCTCGCCGGTCCACACCGAATTCATGATCGAGGAGGCATATTCCTTCGACTGTTCGACCTCGATCCGGTCTGCCGAGCGGTAGGCCTCCGCCTGCCCCTTCCAGTGCTCAATCTGTTCGATGCAGCGCTTCGGATATTCGTCGAGCGGGATGCCGAACTTTTCTATCAGGTCGGGCCGGCCCTCCTTGATGAAATAGGGCGTGTATTCGGCGAAATGCTCGGAGCTTTCGGTGACGAAGAAGCCCAGGCGCGTCAGCATCTCGTAGCGCACCTTGTTGGGGCAGCGCGGATTCCAGCCGGGCTTGGGTGCGCGGCCTTCACGATAGGCGCGCACGAGGTCGGGATAGAGGTCGCGGTAGGAGCCGTCCGGCTGGCGATGTTCGAACTTCAGATAGAAGGCCATGTGGTTGATGCCGGCCGAGCGATAGCGGATTTCCTCATAGGGGATGTCGAGGTCGTGCGCCAACTCCATCGCCGTGCCCTGTACCGAATGGCAGAGGCCGACCTGTTTGATGTCAGGATATTTCTCGGCGATCGCCCAGGTGTTGATCGCCATCGGGTTGACATACTGCAGCAAGATCGCCTCGGGACAGACGGCGAGCATGTCCTCGCAGATCTTCCACAGATGCGGAACGGTCCTCAGGCACCGCATGATGCCGCCGACGCCGAGCGTGTCGGCGATCGTCTGGCGCAGGCCGTATTTCTTCGGCACTTCGAAGTCGGTGACGGTGCAGGGCTCGTAGCCGCCGATCTGGAAGGCGACGACGACGAAATCGGCGCCCGCCAGCGCCTTGCGCTGGTCGGAATGGGTCTCGGCCTTTGCCGTGGCGCCGAGCGTCGCGATCAGCTTGTTGACGACGACGGCGCTCTCCTCCAGCCGCTGCGGATTGAGGTCCATCAGCGCGATCGTCGCGCCCGAAAGCGACGGACGCTGCAGCATGTCGCCGACGATGTTCTTCGTGAACACAGTCGAGCCGGCGCCGATGAAAGTGATCTTGGGATTTCTTGCCACGCTAACCTCCGGCATATGTTCAGGCCACGTCGAATGCGGCCCTGACGAGCCGTTCGGTGTAGGCGGTCTTGGGATTGGACAGGACGTCGTCGACGGGACCCTGCTCGACGATCTTGCCGTGCTGCATGACGATGACGCGGTGGCACAGCGCGCGCACCACCTTGAGGTCGTGCGAGATGAAGAGATAGCTGAGGCCGCGCTCGTCCTGCAGCTTGCGAAGGAGATCGATGATCTGCGCCTGGACGGAGAGGTCCAGCGCCGATGTCGGCTCGTCGAGCAGGATGAATTCGGGTTCCAGCGCGATGGCGCGGGCAATCGCGATGCGCTGGCGCTGGCCGCCGGAGAATTCGTGCGGAAATCGCGACAGTATATCGCCGGGCATGCCGGCGCTGACCAGCGCCTCGGCGACCCGTTCGATGCGCTCGCGCCGCGTCGTCCCGATCCTGTTGACGATCAGCCCTTCCTCGATGATCTGCCCGATCGTCATGCGCGGATTGAGCGACGAGAACGGATCCTGGAAGACGATCTGCATGCGCGAACGCAGCGGCCGCATCTCGGTCCGCGACAGGTCCTGGATCGGCTTGCCGTCGAAACGGATCTCGCCGCGTTTGGCGTCGGTCAACCGGAGCAGGGCCTGGCCGAAGGTGGTTTTGCCTGAGCCGGATTCGCCGACCAGTCCCAGCGTCTCATGGCGGCGCAGGCTCAGGTCGAGATCGTCGACGGCGACCAGCTCGCGCCAGTCCGGTTTCAGGAAGGTGCCATGGCGCAGCATGAAGCAGACGCGCACGCCGCTCGCCTCGAGAATGGTGCCGCAGCCGTCCGGCAGCTGTTTCGGCCGCCCGCGCGGCTCGGAAGCAAGCAGCCGCCTCGTATAGGGGTGCTGCGGATCGGCGAAGAGGCGTTCCGTGACGTTGTGCTCGCGCATTTCCCCGTGCTGCATGACATAGACATAGTCGGAGAACTGGCGCACCACGGTGAGGTCGTGGGTGATCAGGATCACCGCCATGCGCAGCTCTTGCTGCAGATTGCGGATCAGGTTCAGGATCTGCGCCTGGACCGTGACGTCGAGCGCCGTCGTTGGCTCGTCGGCGATCAGCACGTCGGGATCGTTGGCCAGCGCCATGGCGATCATCACCCGCTGGCGCTGTCCGCCCGAGAGCTGGTGCGGATATTGCTTGAGCCGGGCAGTGGGATCGGGAATCTGGACATGCTGCAAAAGTTCGAGCGCCCGTGCCCAGGCCGCCCTGCGGCTCATCTTGTGATGAACCCTGATCGCTTCGACGATTTGGCTGCCGATCGTGTAGATCGGGTTGAGCGAGCTCATTGGCTCCTGGAAGATCATCGAGATGCGGTTGCCGCGCAGCTTGCGCCGGGCGCGCTCGGAGAACTTCAGGATGTCTTGCCCGTCATAACAGACGCTCGATTTGGGCGACACCGTGGCCCGCCGCGAAAGCAGCCCCATGACTGTGCGCGCCGTCACCGACTTGCCGGAACCGGATTCGCCGACGATCGCGATCGTCTCGCCGCGGTAGAGCTGGAACGAGACATCCTTGACGGCTTCGACGACGCCGTGCTCGACCTTGAAGGCCACCTCGATATTGCGGGCGTCGATGACGGGGTGATCCTGGCGCCCGTCATGGTCGTGCCGGACGGTTGGTGCGAAGGGCTCAGTGAGCGTGACGGTCATCTCTGCCACCTCAATAGGGATCGACGGCATCGCGCAGGCCGTCGCCGAGTGCATTGAAGGCAAAGACGGTGACGAGCACGAAACCGACCGGTGACAGGATCCAGGGATAGGTGCCGATCACCGAGTAGGTCGCGGTGTCCTGCAGCATGAGGCCCCACGAGATCAGCGGCGGCTTGACGGCGAAGCCGAGGAAACCGAGGAAGGATTCCAGCAGCACGACCGTCGGGATCGCCAGCGTCACGGCGACGATCACATGGCTCATCACATTGGGGAAGATATGCTGCATGATGATGCGCCGGTCGGTGGCGCCGACCGCCATGGCGGCGCGCACATACTCGATCTGCGCCAGCGCCAGCGTCTTGCCGCGCACCTCGCGCGACATCTGCGCCCAGCCCAGCGCCGACATGACGATGATGACGAAGGCGAGGAAGACGTTGGTCGGAGCCGTGACCGGGATCAGCGTCGTCAGTGCCAGATAGAGCGGCAGTTGCGGGAAGGCGAGCACCAGTTCGACGAAGCGCTGCATCCAGATATCGAACCTGCCGCCGAAATAGCCGGAGACCATGCCGACCGTGGTGCCGATGATGGTGACGATGAAGACGACCGTCAGTGCGATCATCAGCGAGACGCGCGAGCCTTGGATGGCGCGCGACAGCACGTCGCGGCCGAACTTGTCGGTGCCGAGGAAATGCACCGGCTGCCCGTCCAACGAGCCGAACAGATGCCGGTTCGCCGGAATGAGCCCGAGGAGCTTGTAGGGTGCGCCCTCGACAAAGAATCCGAGCAGCCTTGGATGGTCATAGTCGGGGCCGACAATGGGCTGGAAGGTGACCGGATCGAGTTCGGCTGAATCGGCCAGCGCGTAGACCCTCGGTCGCGCGACGAAATTGCCGTCCTTGTCGTAGAAGCTCGGCACTTGCGGCGGTGCGAAGCCGACATCGGTCGCTTTCGGGTCCATCGGCGCCAGGAATTCCGCGAATACCGCCATGACCAGCAGCAGCACGACCAGCCAAAGCCCGGCCATGCCGGTCCACGAACGCTTCAACCGGCGCCAGACGAGCGCGATGTAGCTCTCATTGCCGCGCGCCGGTTTGGTTGCAGGGTTTCCCTCGGCCGGCGGCGGTGGCAGTGATGTATCGCGGGCCAACATCTAGCGCTCCCCGAACTGGCGAATGCGGGGATCGAGCAGGACAAGCAGCATGTCGGCGATGATGTTGCCGACGATCAGCGTCGCCGACAGCACCATCATGAAGGTCGCGGTGACATAGACGTCGCCAACCGCCATCGAACCGACGATGGCCGGGCCGACGGTGGGCAGCGCGAAGATGATCGCCGTCTCGATCTCGCCGGTGAGCATATAGGGCAGCACCACGCCCTGATACATGACGAGCGGGTGCAGCGCGTTGGGCACGGCGTGGCGCATCACGACGGCGCTGCCGGTCAGGCCCTTGGCCCTTGCCGTTTCGACATATTGCGCGTTCAGCGTGTCGAGAAGATTGCCGCGCATGACGCGCATATTGTAGGCGAGCCCGCCGAAGGTCGCGATCGCCACCACCGGCCAGACATGCTTGACCAGGTCGACGAACTTGGCCCACGACCATGGAGCGCCGCCATATTGCGGCGAGAAGAAGCTGCCGATCTCCGAGACGTTGAACTGGAAGACGAGGAGGTAGACGATGATCAGCGCCATCAGGAAGCGCGGCACCGTCATGCCGAGGAAGGAAATGGCCGACAGCGTGCTGTCGATCCAGGAATATTGCCGGGTCGCTGCCCATATGCCGAAGGTGATACCGAGGACCGAGGCCAGCAGATGGCACACCAGCGCCAGAAGCAGCGTGCGCGGCAGGCGCTCGCCGACCACGTCGGCCACCGGCTTGTTGTAATAGAGGCTGTAGCCGAAATCGCCGCGGGTGATGATGCCGCCGATCCAGTTGAGATACTGGACTGGCAGCGGCTTATCGAGGCCATGTTCTATCCGATAGGCCTTGGCCTGCGCGTCGGCCTCGGCGAATGAGGCGCCGCCCTGATTGATCATCTGCGAGCGGATGTAGTCGGCGTAATCGCCCGGTGGCGCCTGGATGATGGCGAAGGTGACCAGGCTCAAAATGGCGAGGACCGGGATCGCCGACGCTATGCGCGTGAGCAGGAATCGCAACATCGGACGGACCGCTTCCTTGTCTCGCCGGTCGCTCCCTTTGAGCGCGTACGGAGGTTGGTTTTGTCCGGCCGCGCCAGCTGGCGCGGCCGGAGTTCTCAGTCAGGGGAGGTAAACCTAGTCCATCAGGCCCTTGTCTCCGGGTTTTCCGGGAAGCTGTTCGGGGAAGAGCTCGTATTTGGCCTGCTTGTCGGCGGCGACAAAGATCCGTTCGCGGACGATCGAATCCTCTGCCCAGTTGAACATGAAGATCGGCGTGCCCTGCGGAATGTTCGAGAGGCGCTTGTTGATGATCAGCGCGCCGGGATATTCCGTCAGGCCGATATTATAAAGGTGCTCGGTCGAAATCTTCTGGAACTGCTTCATCAGGCTGGCGCGCTCGTCATTGTCCTGTGTCGAGACGAATTTGTTGACGATGTCGACGAGGTCCTTCTCGAAAGGCATCAGATCGACCTCGCCATTCTCCGGCGCGCGATGGTCCCAGCTGGTGCGCGGACCGACGGGAGCGAGCTGCACGGTGTTCTGCACGACGGAGGTCAGCTCCTGGTCGTTGCGCCGGATCAGCCAGTCGAAGCGGCCGGAAAATTGGGAGGCATCGCGCTGGGCGCCGTTGAGCCCATTCAGCACGATCCTGAGGCCAAGTTTTTCCATCTGGGCGACGACACCTTCGGCGAGGCTCTTGTCGGTGGTGTAGTCATTGTTGACCAGCGTCACGATCTCGACATTCTTACCCCCGGCGGTGCCGGCCGGGAAGTTCACGAAGCCGTCGCCGTCCGTGTCCTCGAGGCCGGCCTTGGCGAGTTCGGCCTTGGCGCCCTCTAGGTCGAAGGGATAGTACACGGTCGAATTGCGGTCATAGAAGCTGGTGCCCGAGGAGAAGCCGCCGGGATAGATGGCGGTGAATGGACCCTTGACCAGCGAGTCGCCCAGCGCCTTGCGGTCGAGCGCCATGGTGACCCCCTTGCGGAAGTCCTCGTTGCGGTTCAGCTCGCGGATCGCCTGGCCGCGTTCGTCGGGGTTGCCCCAGCCATTGGCGGAAAAGTTCATGCGCAGATTGTAGCCGATGAGCCGCGGGCCGAAGGCGAGCCGGGCCGGCGCGTTCGCCTCTGCCGCGCGCTTCAGCGAGGCGACGAAGTTTTCCGGCTGCTCGAGGTTGGAGAAGTCGCCTGAGCCGGCCACCGCCTGGATGTCGCGGTCGGCCCAGGTCGACAGCTTGTAGTGTAGCTCGTTGAGGTAGGGCAGCTGGTTGCCCTTTTCGTCAACTTTCCAGTAGTAGGGATTGCGGCGCATGACGATGATGTCGTCCGGCCGGTATTCCACCGGCGCCCAGGCGCCCATGACCGGCATGTTCATGTATTCCGGCGGAAAGGCATTCTTGAACTGCTCGTAGGTGTTGTTCGAATATTTCGGATGCTGCGGCTTCAAGACATGTGCCGGGCCTGGGCAGAAGGTGCCAAAGGCCATGGTATAGAGGTATTGCTTGGGGAAGGCTTCCTTGAAGGTCCATTCCACGGTGAAGTCGTCGATCTTCTTCAGCGTCGTGCCGACGCCGAAGGTTTCCTGCGTCGCGCCGTTAAGCGGCGAGACGTTTGGATCCATGACCTCGTCGTCCCAGTAGAACATGACATCATCGGCTTTGAAGGGCACGCCGTCCGACCATTTGGCGCCTTCGACCAGATGCATGGTCAGCTTGTGGCCGTCGCTCGACCAGTCCCAACTCCTGGCCAGGTTTGGCAGTGGCTCGGTGTCCTTCGCCTCGACCTGGAACAGCGGCGCCGTGCGCGTCAGGCATTCGAAAAGGCCGATATCGATACCACCCCAACCTTGAGTCTGGCCAGCGCTGTAGTTCCAGCCTTCCGGCCGGCCGCCGATGACATGGCGCATCGTATCGCCATAGACACCGGTGCCGTCCGGCATGTTGCCTGTCTTGAAGACCAGAGGCTCCTTCGGCAACCTGTCCTTCACCGGTGGCAGCTTGCCGGTCTTGACATATTTCTCGGTAACCCAGTCCGGCTCGTGATATTCGGGCAGCGCCTTGAACTCCAGAATGGAGTCGCGCGGCACGTAGTTGATTTTGCCCTCGGCCGGAAACTGCGCCGGCGCTGGTGGAACTGTCGACTCCGAGGCGAATGCGTTGAGTGTCGGGGCAGAAACGCTCAGCGCCAGTCCCGTAACAATGCCGATCCTGCGTAAATTCCTCATAGTCTCCTCCCTCGTGTTTCGAAGCCTTTGCTGCTGCTCCGTTTCTCCTCGAAGCAGGACGGTGCATCGCGGCGGGCCTACCTCCGGTAGTTCCGTCTTCGCGCCTGACGTGTCAGCCGGCCTGCTTCAGCGCGGCCTTTTCGGCGCGCAATTCCTCGATCGAGCGAACATTGCGCCGTGCCGCGCCGGCCCATTCGCGGGTCTTGACCCTGGATTTCGAAAGCCGCTCCCTGGCGGCGGGAACCGCATGGGCATATTGCGGCAGCCAGTCGGCCTGGGCGACGACCATCTCATCCACCATCTGCCAGACCTCTTCCGGCGTCGAAACCGCACCAACCAGCGGGTCGTGCAGCACGGCAAGCTTCAAGAGATCGATATCGCCTGATATCGCGGCATGCACCGACATGCGCTGGACATTGATCGACGCCATGCAGGTGGCGGCGCAGGCTTCCGGCAGCGTGATGCCGGCGGCCATGTTGATACCGAAACGGTCGACGAAACCCGGCGACTCGATGATGGCGTCCTGCGGCAGATTGGTGATCACCCCATTGTTCCTGACATTGAAGTGGCCGCGATAGACGCGGTTGGTTTCCAGCGCTTCCAGTATATGGCTGGCATGCTCGTTGGAGCGTTTGGACGCGTCGATCGGCTTTGATGCCGCTTCGAGGAATTGCGGATATTCCGTTTCGAACCAGTTGCGGGTCTCGGTCGAATAGCGGAGATAGCCGCCCGTCTCGCCATGGATCCAGTCGGACATGTCGATCCAGCGCGTGATTTCGTCCGGCCGCTTGCGGTACCAGGGCAGGTACTCGGAAAGGTGGCCATTGCTTTCGGTCGAATAGACGCCGAAGCGCTTCAGGACGTCGA